>CASGEQ010000052.1 GCA_949300535.1 uncultured Bacillota bacterium | reverse complement strand
CTCATCTGCATGATAAGACGCCGCCGTGAAAAAAATTTCACGCAGCGGGCAAAATAAAAAGGGAAGCGTTCGGGGAAAAACCTTGTCATTTTCATGTCGTCATGGTATAATCATATTATCAGGGAATTTTTTCCCTTCGGGGGTACTATGAGCGACGTTATAACCGATCTGAAAAAAATTTTGTCCGATATCCGCGACAAAACCGGCGTAGAGGTGCGCATGGCGCCGCGCGGGAGCGGCGAAGTGAAGGTTTCCTTTGAATTCCGCGGAGAAATGCGCGAAGGATGGGTGGACGGCGAAGGCGAAAGCGGCGAACGCACCGCGCGGCTCGTGGAATATCTCCTCGAAAATGCCGATTTAAGGCAGTTTCTGCCCGATAAAGAGGAGTATTTAAGGACAATTCTGCTCGGAGAGGGCAACGGCTGGTATGTGTATCGGTTCATGAGCAAATACAATCTTCCCGAAGGAAACTGTTTTGCCGTCTGCGTGGAAACGGACAGGCATACGGCGGAAGCGGTGGCGCATATCGAGCGCTGTATCGCCGATACCTCGGACATGGTCGTCAGAATGGACGATAACGTGTGCGCCGTCGTGCGTTTTTCGGACGACGGACAGACGCCGTACGACTTCGCGCAGTTCTTATATCAGTCCCTTTATGAAGAAGTGGGGGTTAAGGCGAGCATGGGCGTCGGCGGGGAAGTCGGTACGTTTGCGGAGATCTCTTCGTCCTATCATCAGGCTGTGACCGCGGTGCGCATGAGCGCCGTGTTCCACGGGAAAGGCGAAGTGCATTCGTATAAGGAATACCTGCTCGTCAAAATGCTGGAAGAGGTGCCCGAATCGCGCCTCAAAGAATATCTCGAACAGCTGCAGATCGGCGACGCGCGGGAAATTTTCGACGACGAGGAGATGGTCAACACGGCAGAGGAGTTCCTGCAAAGCAGTCTGAACGTCTCCGAGACGTCGCGCAATCTTTTTATGCACAGAAATACGCTGATGTACCGCCTCGATAAGATCGAACGCGTGACGGGGCTCAACATCAGAAAGTTTTCGGACGCGGTGTCCTTCCGCGTCATCACGATACTGTATAAACTCATGCAGATGAACTGAAAGGGGGGAAATTATGGAGCAGAATAACGATCGGAAGCAGGAAACAGCAGGCGCGGAAGACGCGGCAGCCGAACAAAATCCGCAGGCGCAGTTGTCGCGCGCGGAAGATACGGAAAAAGCGGAGGCGGACGGACAAGCGCCCGCGAAAGACACGGAAAAAGCGGAAGCGGACGGACAAGCGCCCGCGGAAGATAAGGAAAGCGGGGAGAAAAACGCTTCCCGTGCGGAAGAAAAAGATGAATTTTTCGACGCACCGCCCGTCCCTCCCGCGCGGCCCGTTCCGCCTTCGGGCGCGTCTTTTTTCCCGAGCGGCGGCCTCGTCTATGCGGATCCGGTCGAGCCGGAAACGCCGCAGGCGCCCTCGGATGTAAAAGTGCGCCGTCAGAAATGGGGCACGCGCGTATGCGCGATCATCCTCGCACTGCTGATCGCGGGAATCGGGTTTCTCGGCGGCTGGTTCGGATATTATTTTTCGCTCGATCCGAGGATGCGCGATTTCCTCTGGGCGACGGAGACCACGAAAAAACAGTATTATCAGTCCATCGATGAGGATAAGCTGTACAGCGACATCATGGACGCGCTCGAAAGCCAGGTCGATCAGTATTCCCGTTTTTTCACCGCGGAGGAATACGAAGCGGAAATGCGCGAGAATATGGGCGAGAGCGTGGGGATCGGCATCTCCATCGTGGAAGAGCAGGACGGGATGAGGACCTTCCTCGTCGTGCAGAATTCTCCCGCGGAGAGAGCGGGCATCGAGCGCGGGATGTACATCGTCGGATACGGTACGCCCGACGGCGCCATGCAGACGGGTACGGCGGACGAGATGACTTCGTTTTTGTCGGCACAGACGGGCGAGTTCGTCCTCTATTGCGCGACGCAGGCGGACGGTTCGGACGCAAAGCCGTATCTTCTCGAAAAGGCAGAATATCACGCGGCGTACTGCCTGTACCGCGACAATGAAACCTCTTATTCCTTCCGCGGAGAGGAGACACTTTCCCTCACGGAGACGAACAATCCGCTTGCGGGACTGGGCAACACGACGGCGTATATCCGCCTGGATTATTTCCTTGGAAATGCGGCGGAAGAATTCAGACAGTGCCTTTCTATGATGAAACAGCGCGGCAGGACCAATCTCATCCTCGATCTGCGCTGCAACGGCGGCGGATACATGAATCTCCTCGCGGAAATTGCCTCTCATCTTTGCAAGGACGCCGAGGAAAAATATCCCAACGTAGTCACGGCGAAATATGCCAACGGCGCCGTTGAAAAACAGCGCGCCACGGGCAACGACTATTACGATTATTTTACCGAAAAATCGCGCATCGTCGTCCTTGCGGATGAAAATACGGCATCCGCGTCCGAGTGCCTCATCGGTGCGATGGTGGATTACGGGACGATCGGGTATGACGATATCTATCTGCGCAAAGATCCCGATAGCGGAATTGCGCGCACGTACGGGAAAGGTATCATGCAATCGTATTTCCCGAGCGCGTCGGGATCGGTCATGAAACTCACGGTCGCGACCGTGCACTGGCCCGTGAGCGATACCTGTATCCACGGCAAGGGCGTCACCTCCGAGGACGGCGCGAACGCGATCGAAGCGCCTTTCGTGCAGTACGGGGACGATCTGCTCGACGCGGTCATCGATCAGATCTGGTGATTTTTCAGAAATTGTTCCAATACGGAACCGAGCGGTTCTTCGGCAGCCTCCGAAACGGGAGGCTGCTTTTTTTCCTGCCCCTGCGGCGGCGTGTTTTGCGGCGCGTCCGCTTTGACCGCGGCTCCGCCCGAGGAAGTCTGCGCGAGCATGGCGAGCAGTTCTCTGTTTTCCCGATAAAATTTCAGCGCCGAGGAAAGGGAACGTTTCCAGCGTTCGGGATCGGTTCCCGACATCGTGAGTAGGAGCGCGAGCAATAAAATTTCCATACTGCATGGTATGCGGTGCGCAAAAATCTGTTTCCCGTCATACAATGCAGAAGAGAGGTGACTATGAAGGATTTCAGAAGTTATGAAGGCGCGTCTTCCGTGCCGCCCGAATGGTCGGAAGAGGCAAAAAAACTCGCCGCTTCCTTTCAGGGGAAGGGCGAGGGGGAACTCATGCGGGCGATCTACTCGCGCGCGCTGGAAGGAAAGCGCAACGGCACTCTCACCAATGAACAGATCGACGCGTTTTACGCGCAGTTTGCGCCCATGCTGGACAGCGGAAAGCGGAAAAAGCTCGCAAAGGTCGTCGAGGAACTGAAAAAAATGTAAGCTCAGCCGATCTTCCGCAGAGCGGAGAGGAGCGCGTCGGCTTCCCGACGGCTCTGAAAGGGGGAAAAGGAAGCGCGGACCAGTCCGTCGGGGAAAGTCCCGAGCGCGCGGTGGATAAGAGGCGCGCAGTGCAAGCCGCCGCGCACCGCAATGTCGAACCGCTCGGAAAGGATTCCCGACAGCTCTTCGGAGGGGATGCTCTCGTGCGCAAAGGACGCGATCCCGCAGCGGTTGGGCGCAAAATACGCCTTGTAGCGGGGCATTTTGCGCAGCGCTTCCGAACAGTATGAGGTAAGCGCAAACAGCGTTTCCGCGCTTTTGGCAAGGTGCGTTTTCGCAAAGAGCACTCCTTCGAACAGGGAGGCGATCGCGGGATAGGAGAGCGTGCCGCTTTCCAGACGGTCGGGATAAAAGTCGGGCATATCGGGATTGAAGCTCTCGCTTCCCGTACCGCCGAAGAGCACGGGACGGGGAGAAATGCGGTCGGAAAAGAGGAGCGCGCCCGCGCCCTGAACGGCGTGCAGACCCTTGTGCCCCGCGAGCGCGAGAGCGTCGATGCCCATATCGCGCAGGGAAAGGGTAAGATGCCCTCCGCCCTGTGCACCGTCCACGACAAGTCGGACGCGATCGGGCAGAAGTTCGCGGATGCGCTTTATATCGGGGCATTCGCCCGTCACGTTGGAAGCGCTCGTCACGACGGCAAGCGCGGTGCCATTCCGCACGAGGGATACGATGTCCTCCGCGCGGAGTTTCCCTTCGTGCAGGGGCGCGACGGAAACGCTTATCCTCCCCGCGGATTGGAGGGCGTGCAGGGGGCGGAGCACGGAATTGTGTTCGAGACAGGTCGTCACGACGTGATCGCCCTCGTTCAGCGTGCCCAGGATGGCGATATTCAGCGCCTCCGTGCAGTTTTTGGTGAAGATCACCCGCTCGTATCCGTAACCGCCGAAAAAATCGGAAAGTGCGTTTCTGCACGCGAGGATGCGCTCGGCGCAGGCGAGAGAGAGCTTGTGGCCGCTTCTCCCGGGGTTTGCGCATGCTTTCATGGAAGCGATGACGGCGTTTTGTACGCTTGCGGGTTTGAAGCCGCCCGTGGCGGCGTTATCCAGATAAATCAATCGCGGCCTCCCGAAAAAAATCATTCTATTATACGAAGGCAGGGAAACAATCATGACAATGCTTGCAGTATTCCGTTCGCGCGCGCAGACGCTCGATTTTACCGCGGCGCTCCGCGCCGCGGGCGTCGTCGTCTCCGCCGTCAATACCCCCAAAGAAGCGGGCGTAGGGTGCGGCGTCAGCGCGAGATTCGCCGATCGGGATTTCGCGCGCGTACAGGCGGTCTTCCGCCGCAGGACGTATTCTTCTTTTGCGGGATTCATGAAGCGGGTGGGAGAGCGGTATGTCTTCTGCTGAACGCTTGCAAAATTTTGCCGTCTGCGGTATAATATCCGCATGGAAAATTCTGAAATCGTTTTAGCGGAACTCGCCCGCCTCTATCCCGACGCGCGCCCTGCGCTTCATTATTCCACCGCATACGAGTTGCTCGTTGCGGTCATCCTCTCCGCGCAGTGCACGGACGAGCGGGTCAATCTCGTCACGGAGAAACTGTTTGTCGGCCACAACACGCCCGAGCGCATGCTTCTTCTTTCGCAGGAAGAGCTGGAGAAGTACATATTTTCCTGCGGGCTGTACCGTTCCAAAGCGAAACATATCCTGTCCGCCTCCAAGGACATCGTCGAAAAGTTCGGCGGAGAAGTGCCTTCCACGATCGAGGGACTGCGTTCGCTTGCGGGCGTGGGGCAGAAGACCGCGAACGTCGTATATTCCGTCGCGTTCGGCGGGGACGCGATCGCGGTGGATACGCACGTGTTCCGCGTGAGCAACCGTCTGGGGCTTGCGCATGCGGATACGCCCGCACGGACGGAAGAGCAGCTCCGCGCCGTCATTCCGCAGAAAGACTGGTCCAAGGCGCATCACTGGCTCATCTTTCACGGGCGCAGGGTGTGCCATTCGCGCAATCCCGATTGCGACGCCTGTACGCTGAAAGGGGAGTGCGTGTATTTCGCTTCCCGCGCAAATCCTGTCACAGACAGAAAAATTTCCGAATAAAAACGGCCTTCTCCGTCCATACATGACGCGAGGAGGTTTTTTTATGGCTAAAATGACCGCTAAAGATCTTGACGTGCTGACGCACGTTCTTACGGGAGAGGAAATGGCGTGCAAGAAAGCGAGGATTTATTCCAACACGCTGACGGATACGGCACTTGCGGAGGAGATGGAACGCATCGCCTGCGCACACGAAAAGCGCTTTACCGCGCTGTATGCGATTCTGAACGGAGGCAAGGAATGAAACAGTCGAGACAGGATGTCACACTCAGCGAGAAGGATGCGTTGCAGGATATGCTCAATGCGGAAAAACAGCTCATGTCGCTGTATGCGATCGCGGTGACGGAGGGGAGCGGAAAGGCGTTCCGCAAGGAACTCCTCGGGCACTATTCGTCATGCGCGGAGGATCAGTTCAGCGTGTTCGAACAGATGCTCGCACGCGGATATTATGAGGCGCCCCCCGCCGAACCGCAGATGATCCGCGAGAAAAAGGAGTGCTTTTCCAAGGTTTTGAAACAGATCTCGGCGAAATAAGAAAATTTTGTCAATTTTTCTGAGATAATTCAGAAAAGTAACTATACAAAATTTAATTTGTGTGATATAATTCCCCTGAATCGGAGGTTTTTATGCTGAAAATCAAGGGGAATTATTTTATTCTGGAAACAAATCATACGTCTATGCTGATAAAAGGGGACGGGCGCGCCGAATATCTTTATTACGGCGAGCGCGTTCCCGATTTTTCGGGTGCGGAGTGGCTTTCGCCCGAAGTATATTGGGACGGCGCCGTTCATCCCCTTTCCCTGTTTTTGCAGGCGGGAAGGGGGGAAGCGCGCGAGCCGTCCGTCTCCGTGCGCTTTGCGGACGGGTCTTATGCGACCGATTTCCGCTTTGTCCGTGCGCGTATCGTGCCGCGCCCCGTTTTGGAAGGGCTTCCTTCCGCTTACGGCGAGGCGAAAAGCCTGAAACTTGAATTTCTCGACGAACCGTCGCGGCTGAAACTCTGCCTCTATTATACGGCGTTTGCGGACAGCGACGCGATCACCGTCTGCGCAACGCTCACCAACGGCGGCAAGAAGCCGGTCAGCGTTCTTTCTTTCGCTTCCCTGCATCTGGAAGTCTGGGGAAACGATTTTTCCTTCACGACGTTTGACGGCGCGTGGGCAAGCGAGCGCCGCAGGCATACCCGTCCCCTTGAGTGCGGAAAATGCGAGAATGCGTCCTATATCGGCTCCTCGTCCGCATTTCATAATCCCTTCGTCCTTCTCGGCCGCAAGGGGGACGTATACGGCGTAAACCTTATTTATTCGGGAAATCACCGCGAGTTTGCGGAATCGGACGCGACCCGCCGCACGCGCCTCGTAACGGGGATCAATCCCTATCAGTTTGATTGGGAGCTTGCCCCCGGCGAGACGTTTTTTGCGCCCGAGGCGGTCATGGTATACGGCAAAACGGATGAGGAAGTGTCCGAGCGTATGCATGAATTTGTATCCCGCCATATCGTGCGCGGCAAGTGGAAGGACCGCGAGCGTCCCGTGCTCGTCAACAACTGGGAGGGCACCTATTTCAATTTTACCCGTGAAAAGATCCTCAATATCGCGCGCAAGGCGGCGGAAGCGGGCGCGGAACTGTTCGTCCTCGACGACGGCTGGTTCGGAAAGCGCGACAGCGATACCTGCTCTTTGGGCGATTGGACGGATTATGCGGAAAAGACGGGCGGGCTCGAATCGCTTGCGGACGAAGTGCGCGCAATGGGTCTGAAATTCGGCATCTGGATAGAACCCGAGATGATCTCCGAGGACAGCGAGCTTTACCGCAAACACCCCGAATACGCGATGAAGATCGCGCGCCGCGACCCGCAGCGGATGCGCCACCAGCTCATGCTCAACCTCGTGGATCCGCAGGTGCAGGGATATGTATTCCGCGCTGTTTCGCGCGTGATCACGATGTGCAAGGCGGCGTATGTCAAATGGGACTATAACCGCTATATGACCGACTGCTTTGACCGCAATACGCGGGGCGGGGAGTATTTCCACCGCTATATGCTGGGGCTTTATTCGGTGATTTCCCGCCTTGTCGAGCGTTTTCCCAACGTGCTGTTCGAATCGTGCGCGGGCGGGGGGAGCCGCTTCGATCTCGGCATGCTCTGCTTTATGCCGCAGACGTGGACGAGCGACAATACCGACGCGCGCGAACGCACGGTGATTCAGTCGGGAACGGCGTACGCGTATCCGCAGAGCACGATGGGCGCGCACGTTACCGCTTCGCCCAATGAACAGACGGGCAATTCCAACTCGCTGCAGACCCGTTTCAACGTCGCCTGCGGCGGCGTGCTCGGATACGAGAGCGACCTTACCAAGGCGGACGAAGCGGAACTTGACGAGATCCGCGCTCAGATCGCCTTCTATAAAAAATACCGCAGCGTATTGCAGTTCGGCGTCTATCACCGTCTCGGCGACGCGCTGAACGGGGAGTGGTCGGGCTTCATCACTATTGCCCGCGACGGGAGCAAGGCGGTTTCCGTCATTGCCGTACCCGAAAAACGCACGGGCGAGCTCAATCTGCGCGTGAAGTTTGCGGGACTGGACGAAAACGCGCTGTATTCGGTTAAGTACCGCCGCGCCGACGGCTCGTTTGTGCCCGTATGTCAGGCGCACGGGGCGATGCTTAACCGCGGCAGTTTTGCTTTGCAGAATTTGTTTTCGGAAACGGACGTGCGCAGCTGTTCCAATCCTCTGTATACGCGCCTGTTTGTCTTTGAAAAAGTGTCCGCGCGCAAAAAGCGCTCTTGACAAGCCGTTGCCTGCGTGATATACTCAAAGAAAAGGGGAAAAGGGTATGAAAAAAGAGGATGAACTGCTGGCGGAGCGCATGGAACAGGACGCCCGCGAGAAGGAGGAAAAACGCCTTGCCGAACAGCGCGAAGCGATTATGGAGATGTCCGGCTGTCCCTCGGAGCAGGACGAGCCGCAAGGCGCGGGAGAATAAATTGCGGAAAGCGATACATACTTGTTTCGGAGGTAAGCTATGTCTGAAACGGAAAAAGAGTATCGCTATGCGCATAACCCGCATTTCTGCATGATTCGTCCCGATGCGGACGACCCCGACGACGAGGACATCATTTCGGGCAGCCAATCGTGAACGAATCCCCGCAATATGCGGGGATTTTCGTTTGACAGCGCGCGCGGAAGGGGATATAATGAAGTTAACAACGGGAGAGGAAGCGGGGCAAAGGACCCGCCGAGAGGATTGAAATGTTAGTGATCTATCAATCGGAGACAGGCTATGCCGAGCGGTATGCCCGCTGGGCGGCGGCAAGGATGAACGTCGATTGTTTTTCCGTTTCCGACGCGTCCTGGAGAAAGGGCGAGGAGGCCGTCTTCTTCGGAAGCGTGCGTGCGGACAAAATCCGCGGACTGAAGAAAGCGCGCCGCAGGTTCCGCATCCAGGCGACCGTCGCCGTCGGAATCTGCCCTTACTCGGAAGGACTCTGCGAGCGGCTGAAAAAGGCGAACGGCTACGACGGCATCCTGTTTGCCGTGCAGGGCGGCGTGGACAGAAACAAACTCGGCTGGATGCAGCGCCGTCTGCTCGACGCGGTATCGGCGTCTTTGAAATCGCGCGGGGACGAGGACCTTGCGCAGATCGTCCGTGAAGGCGGAGACCTTTCTTCGGAGAATCAGCTTCTCAATTTTATGGTATGGTGGCAGGCGTGGTCCATTCAGCACGGCGCGGCGCCCACTCCGAAGGAAAAGAAGACAAGCGCTTCCGTGCGGAACCATGGCGCGGAAGAAACTTAAAAATCAGGAAACGCCCGAACTTCGGTTCGGGCGCATTTATTTTGTGTCGTTTCATATGCAGACGCAAACAACTGAAAAAAAGCGCATTCGGCGCGGATTGTTCGGTATATGCGCTTGTGAAAGCGTGTGCGCAGGCAAATATGCGCCGCCGCGCAGGAGTTGCAAAAAAACGGGGCGGACAGGAAAAAGCCGCCCTCGGATGAGGGCGGCTTGCGTTATCGTTTGCTTTCGGGCGGTAAGATCGATCAAACGTTGAATCGGAACAGGACGACGTCGCCGTCTTTCATCACATAATCCTTTCCTTCGGAGCGCACTTTTCCCTTTTCGCGCGCGCCCGCAAGTCCGCCGCATTCGAGAAGCGTCTGCCAGTCCACGACTTCGGCGCGGATGAATCCCTTTTCAAAGTCGGTATGAATCTTGCCCGCCGCCTGCGGCGCTTTGGTGCCGCGCGTGATCGTCCATGCGCGCGTTTCCTTTTCGCCGGCGGTAAGGTAGGAGATAAGCCCGAGCAGGGAATAGGACTTTTTGATCAGCTTGTCCAGCCCGCTTTCGGTGAGACCGAACTCTTCGAGGAACATTGCGCGGTCTTCTTCGCTCATCTGGGAGAGCTCTTCTTCCGTCTTCGCGCAGATGACGAGCGTCTCCGCTCCGTGCTGTTTGGCGTATTCCTTGACTTTGAGCACGTTGGGAAGCTCTTCTTCTCCGGGACCCATTTCCATTTCAGAAATGTTGCAGCAATAGATGACGGGCTTTGCCGAGAGGAGAAAGAGGTTGTCGAGGAAGGGCAGCTCCTCTTCCGTGACGGGATAGCTGTTGGCGGGGCGCTCCGCTTCGAGATGGGCGAGAAGTTTTCCGAGAAAGGCAAATTCCGCCGCCGCCGTCTTGTCCGAACCGCCGCGCGCCGCGTTCTTTACACGGTCCATTCTCTTTTGCACCGCTTCGATGTCTGCGAGGATGAGCTCTAAATTGATGGTTTCGATATCGCGGACGGGATCGATGGTATTTTCCACGTGCGTAATGTTCTCGTCCTCGAAACAGCGCACGACGTGCACGATCGCGTCCACTTCGCGGATATGCGAGAGGAATTTGTTTCCCAGTCCCTCGCCGCGGCTCGCGCCTTTGACGAGCCCCGCAATGTCGACGAATTCAATGACGGCGGGG
Source organism: uncultured Bacillota bacterium (assembly GCA_949300535.1). GTDB lineage: Bacteria > Bacillota > Clostridia > Christensenellales > Borkfalkiaceae > Gallimonas. The sequence goes on along the minus strand of CASGEQ010000052.1, from coordinate 21,028 downwards.
GTGACTTTCTTGCTGTCATAGAGGGCGGCGAGCTTTTGCAGCCGTTCGTCGGGAACGGCGACGACGCCTACGTTGGGTTCAATGGTGCAGAAGGGATAGTTCGCGGCTTCCGCGCCCGCGTGCGTGATCGCATTGAAGAGGGTGGATTTTCCCACGTTGGGAAGTCCCACAACGCCTAATTTCATATCGGTTATCTCCGTGTTCGTTTTCCGTACCATTATATAATATTCTTTGGAAATTGGCAAACTAATAAATTGCCAAAATATAAAAAATGTGTTAGAATTGCTTTGTGAATTCAGGAAAATAAGGACGAATATTTATGGATTACAAACGTTATATTGCCGAACGTATTCCCGTTGAAGGCGTATCCGCGCAGGAGATTGCCGATCTGCTGGCTGTCCCGCCCGATTCCTCGATGGGCGACTATGCGCTTCCCTGCTTCCGTTTCGCGAAGGTGCTGCGTAAAAACCCCGTTGCGATCGCGGAAGAGCTCAAAGCGAAGATTTCCGCGGACGACGTGATCAGCGAGGTGACCGCTGTCAACGGCTATCTCAATTTCAAGGTCAGCAAAGTCGGACTGGCGGAAGGGGTGCTGTCCCGTATCCTCAGCGAGGGAGAAAAGTACGGCTCGTCCGACCTCGGCGCGGGGAAGACCATCTGCATCGACTATTCTTCCGTCAATATCGCAAAGCCCTTCCATATCGGGCATCTTTCCACGACCGTATTGGGCGGCGCGCTTTACCGTATTTTCAAATTCCTCGGGTATCATACCGTCGGGATCAACCACCTCGGAGATTACGGCACGCAGTTCGGAAAACTCATCTCCGCGTACAAGCATTGGGGAAACCGCGAACTCGTGGAACAGGGTGGGATCCGCGCGCTCAACGAGCTGTACGTCCGCTTTCACCGCGAGGCGGAAACAAATCCCGCGCTCGACGACGAGGCGCGCGCCTATTTCAAGCGTATCGAGGAAGGCGACGCGGAGTGCAACGAGCTGTTCGAGTGGTTTAAAAAACTCACCTTAAAGGACGTCCAGAAGATCTACGACCTTCTCGATATTCATTTCGATTCGTATGCGGGCGAAAGTTTTTATTCGGATAAGATGCAGCCCGTCATCGACGAACTGCGCGAAAAGGGGCTGCTCGTGGAGAGCCGCGGGGCGCAGATCGTCGATTTGGAGGCGTACGGAATGCCGCCCTGCATTATCCTCAAATCGGACGGCTCGTCTCTCTATGCGACGCGCGATATGGCGGCGGCGATTTACCGCAAAAAGACGTATAATTTCGACAAGTGCCTGTACGTCGTCGCATATCAGCAGAACCTGCATTTCCGCCAGTTCTTTAAAGTTCTCGAACTCATGGGCAAGGAATGGGCGAAAGATCTCGTCCACGTCGCATACGGCATGGTTTCCCTGGAAGACGGGGCGATGTCGACTCGGAAAGGAAACGTCGTGTTCCTGGAAGACGTCATCAAAAAGTGCATCGAAAAGGCTTACCGCATCATCGACGAAAAAAATCCCTCTCTGGAAAACAAAGCAAAGGTCGCCGAACAGGTGGGCGTGGGCGCGGTCATCTTCGGCGCGCTGTATAACAACAAGATCAAAGATATCACCTTCTCCTACGACAAGGTGCTCAATTTCGAAGGAGAAACGAGCGTGTATGTGCAATACACCTGCGCCCGCGCGGCGTCCGTTCTCGCCCGCGCGGCGGTTCCCGCGTCGTATGAAGTGCCTCAGCCGAACGAAGAGGAGGCGGAACTTTTAAAAGCGCTGGGCGAATTCCCCGAAACGGTGAAATCGGCGGCGGAAAAATACGAACCGAGCTATGTCGCGCGCTATTGCGTGGACGTCGCTCAGAAATTCAACAAGTTCTATTTTGACTGCAAGATCTTGCAGGCGGAAGAGGGCACGCGCGGATTCCGTCTCGCCCTCACCGCCGCGACGTTGCAGGTGCTTAAAAACGCGCTTTCGCTGCTCGGGATCGGCGTGCCCGAAAAAATGTGAGGTTATTTTTATGATAAAAGCGGTTATATTCGATCTGGACGGCACCCTGCTGGATACGCTGCCCGACATCAAAAAGACGATCAACGATACGCTCCGCCATTTTTCTTATCCCGAGATCACGATGGAGCAGACAAAGCGTTATGTGGGCGACGGGGCTTATCAGCTCGTGGAGCGCGCACTCCCCAAAGGCGCATGCAACGACGAGGAATGCTTCGAATACTTCAAGGAGACGTACGCAAAGAGCGATAATTCGGAGACGCTCCTCTTTGAAGACGAAATCCCCACGCTCAAAGCGTTGGCGGAAAGCGGTCTGAAACTCGCGATCGTGACGAATAAGCCGCAGGGCGCGACGCTTGCGGTTACAAAGCAGTTTTTCTCGGAAATTCCCTTCTCGTTTGTCGCGGGGGATTCGGGGGATTTCCCCTGCAAGCCCGATCCCGCGCTCGCGCTCTATGCGGCAATGAAGATGCAGGTCCCTCCCGCCGAATGCGTATTCGTCGGGGACGGGGAAACGGACGCGCAGACCGCCATCCGCGCGGGGATGTGCGGCATTTCCTGCCTGTGGGGATACCGCACGGAAGAACAGCTCCGCGCTGCCGGCGCAACCCGTTTCGTGCGTTCGTTCGGCGAGCTGAAAAAAGCTCTGGAAAATCTTTAATCAATATAGTGAAATACTATTGATATTCAGTCTTAATTGTGATATAATACAGAAAATCAATCAAGGAGATAACTATCATGAAGAGATGTGCTGTATGCGGCGAAATCGTCGCGGATGATGTAGAAGTATGCCCCGTTTGCAAAGCAACGAAATTTGTTCCCATCGAGGATACGGGTTTTGCTTGCGAGCACCACGTGGGTGACGGCAAAGTGGACGACAAGGAGATCATGGACGGCCTTAAGGCGAACTTCGAGGGCGAATGCACCGAAGTCGGCATGTACCTTGCAATGGCGAGAGTCGCGGACAGAGAGGGATATCCCGAAGTCGCGCAGGCTTACAGAGAATACGCATGGCAGGAAGCGGAGCACGCATCCAAGTTTGCGGAACTGCTCGGCGAAGTGGTAACGCCTTCCACCAAGAAGAACCTCGAGCTGAGAGTTGCGGCGGAAACGGGCGCATGCGCAGGCAAGCTGGCTCTTGCAAAGCGCGCAAAAGAGCTCGGATACGACGCGATTCACGATACCGTTCACGAAATGGCAAAGGACGAAGCGCGTCACGGCGCAGGCTTCGCGGGACTGCTCAAGAGACTGTTCTGATTGCCTGACGGGACTTGCAGGGCGGGAAAGCCTTGCGGGAACCGTATCGGAGATGATCTGACCAATAAAGACGTACCCTAAAACGGGTGCGTCTTTTTTTTGTGCGGTCAGACGCGCATGGAAGATCGGATGACGGAATTGTACCGCCCCGCACGTCCGCCGCGTGCAGAGGGAAGCGCGGGTCCGGAATAAGGAATAAAGGGATGAAGCAATTTATTTTAATTAAAATTAAAAAACTTATTGCAAAAATAAACAAATCATGATAGAATGAGAAAAACGCTTCCAAGGAGGGGGAACATGAAGAAGGGTTTATGGAATGCGCTGACGGCGGCGCTCTTATCGGGCGTTCTGCTGTCGGCGGCAGGGTGCACGCCGACGGCCAAACCGTACGAAGCGCCCGACGCGACGCTTACCATTCACGGTCAGGCGGATACCGCAAACGCGCGCAATGAGATCTCCGATACGCTGTTCGGCGTATTTTTGGAGGACATCAATTATGCGTCGTACGCGATGGACGACAATCTCGTCGCGAACGGGCTGTTTGAGTTTGATTCCGATCATTGGCTGGTTGCGGACGGAGCGTCTCTTGTGCGCAATGAAACGGGCGGCGTGAGCGGCGCCTGTGCGGCGGTGGAGATTCCGCAGAGCGGAGGTGCGGTCCTCAATACGGGATATTCTCCCGTGCCGATGGCGGTTGAAAAGGGGATCGTCTATCACTTTTCGGCGTTTATCCGCGCGAGCGGGTATGACGGGAAGGTCAGAATCAGCGTGAGAAATGAGAAAAAGACGGTCGCGGAAGCGCAGATTACCGTGGCTGAAAGCGACGAATGGGTGAAATACGCCGCCGATCTTACCGCGACGGAAAGCGTATCTTCGGGGCTTTCGCTCTGTCTTACGTTTGAAAGCGCGGGCGAATTGCAGCTGGACGGTGTGGCGTTGGAAACGGGCGACAGCACCGCAGGCATCAAGAATTACATGTATGAGCCCATCAAAGAACTTTCACCCCGTTTCGTGCGGTTTCCCGGCGGGTGCGTCATCGAAGGAAAGAACATGGACAGCGCTTACGACTGGAAAAATTCCATCGGCGTAGGCTCTGACGGAAAGGTTGCCGTGCTGACGTATACTTCCGTCGCGGCGGACGGGACGAGCGAAACGGTCACCACGACGGGCGAACCCGTCACGCGCACGCCGAACACGGATATCTGGCAGACGGGAAACAATTATTATCGGATGGAGTACGGGATCGGGTTCTACGATTACTTCCTGCTTTGCGAATCCATCGGCGCGAGCGCAATTCCCATCCTCAACTGCGGAATATCCTGCATGATTCAGAGCAACGGGGCGGATCTGCCCGGCAGAAACGGCAACGGAGCGCAGGATTATATTCAGGACGCGCTCGATCTCGTCGCGTTTGCGATCGGCGATCCCGATTCCGAGGACGAAAACGAAGCGTATTGGGCGTCTGTGCGGGCGGCCATGGGGCACGAAGAGCCCTTTGAGATGCAATATCTGGGGATCGGGAACGAGCAGTGGGGCAGATATTTCGACCGATATGAAATGTTCCTCGAAGCGTTTGCTTCGGCGGCGAAAGAGAATCCCATCTACGGGAAAGTACAGCTCATCGTCGGCAACGGAGCGGTGTTTACGGATACGGAAACGGACGGGCGCGGCGGGCTGGCGCGCGCGGAAGCGCTTGCTTATCAGTCCGCGGGTAAAATCAATAAGGTTTCCGAGTACGGCGTCCACGATCACCACTACTATATGAATTACACCGACTTTCTCACGAATGTCCATCATTACGATTCGTACAGCCGCGACGAAAATTCGCGATACGACGTGTTCGTGGGCGAATACTCCGCAAATCAGATCAATAACCTGCGCGGGACGATGTTTCAGACTCCGAACAACAGCTGGATCGCGGCTCTTTCCGAGGCGGCTTATATGACGGGGCTGGAGCGCAACGGGGATGTGGTGAAACTCGCGGCGTATGCGCCCATGTTCGGGAATGCGGAGAGCTCGCTCAATCAATGGGCGGTAGATATGATGTATTACAACAATACCGAGCTTGTGCGTTCCGCAAATTATTACGTACAGCAGTTGTTTATGCTCAATCAGGGCAAATATCTTCTGGACAGCGAGCTTACCTATTCGGACGGCGTCGGGAGTACCTACAAGATCGTAGGTGCGTCCAACATTACGGTGGATAAGCTGTTTACGGTCGTGAGCAAGGAGGCGGGAACGGGTGATATCATCGTCAAGATCGTCAATGCGAGCCCGGAGGACATTGCTCTCAATATTACGCTTTCCGACGTCTCCGCGGCGGGGAAAGTGACGATCACCGAGTTACAGAACGATAACCCCGAAGCGGTAAACTCGCTCGGCGCAACGGCTGTTTCGCCCGTCGGGAGCGGGGCGAACATAGGCGGTACGTTCGGATATCTCTCCATGTGTTACAGCGCCGCGGTAATCCGCATTCCCGTCGCATAATCGGGTTTTATCCGTTCGTATGGCAAAAGCGGGAGAATATAAAACTGATTCGGAATAACATAAAATCCCCGTCGCAAATGCGACGGGGATTTTACGTATTGGAGAGTAAAAGCAAACGGCTGGGACCGTCCGCTTTCGGGCGGGATTAACAGGAAGCGGCTTGCCTTTCAAACGAGGCGAAATAGGGATCGCGGGATACTTCGTCCACGATCGCTTCCGCCATCACGCGCTGTCCGCGTTCGTTGAGGTGGATGCCGTCTTCGCATAAAAGTTCGCGCATATCGTTCTTCCAGAGGAACCGCGAGCGGATATCCGCAAGGGAACAGCCGTTCGTCAGCGCGAATTTGGTGAGCATCAGGGAGAAAAATTCCTGATGGCGGTAAATGTTCGCGATATCTTCTTTCAGAAAAGACATCACGCGTTCCCCGTCGTATTTTTCCGCAATGTATTTGCGGAAATATTCTTCCGAGTCGATGGGGGGAAGGTTGAGAATCATCACGTGCACGCCGCGGCTTTGCAGGCGCGTCACGTTTTCTTTGAGCAGTTCGAAAAATTCTGCGGGAGACGTCGCGGAGGTATGCGCTTCCGACGGGGTATGCTGTACGCTGTTCCAGTCGAAACTGCAATCGTTTCCTCCGATGCAGAATACCGCAAGATTGTGCTTTTTCTCGTCGATCCGACGGAGATATCTTTCGATATATTTCTTGTCCGTCAGGCGGCGGAGCGTCTGCCCGAACTGCGCCGTGTTGTCGATGGTAATGGAATAATGCCGTTCGAGGAGGGATATCACGTTGTCCTGCGCGACCTGATAGCGATTGTCGCGGAATATGACGCCCTTGGCGATGGAATCCCCGAATACGGTAATGTTGAGTTTTTCGGTCATGTCAGCCCCTCCTTATCATATTCGTAACCGCCGCGCCCGCTTATCTTCGCGCTTTTCCCCTTTAATGGCCGCGAGAGGTAAACGTTTGCCGCATTGTCCGCCGCGCTCTTATCTTACCGCGCTGCTTTTCTTGTCCGCGCAATCGTTTGCCGATCGCTGCGTGAATGCCTTCCGCTTGCGGTTACGCTTTTATTGTAGCCGTTTGAGGGGGAAATTACAACCTACTGTTTGTTTTTTGAGCTCTACCCCTGATTTTTTGCCGAGTAGAGAAAAAATTTCGCGCTCTACTCACAGTAGAGCGTTGACTTTTCGCGAAATACAGGTATAATAAAAGTATGGAAGAACAGGATAAGTTGGCAACCATCATCGGGAAAAATCTGACGCGCCTGAGAAAGATGGCGAACATGACGCAGCTCGAGCTTGCCGAAAAACTCAATTATTCGGATAAGTCCGTTTCCAAGTGGGAGCAGGGGAACGGGATTCCCGATGTCCGTATCCTCGTGCAGATCGCCGATTTATACGGGGTGTCCCTGGACGATCTGGTGCGGGAACACGACGAAAAGGAAGTCATGCCGAAGAGCACAAAGTCGCGGCAAAGGCTTTTGACCGTGCTTTTGTCTGCGGGGCTGTGCTGGCTGGTCGCCGTCGTCGTATTTGTCGCGATCGGGATTTTTGCGCCCGCGTTCGAATACGCGTGGCTGGCGTTCGTGTATGCCGTTCCCGCGTCGTCTGTCGTCGTGCTGGTATTCAGCTGTATCTGGCACTATAAATGGGTGCGCATCGTCTCCGTTTCCGTGCTCGTCTGGAGTGTGCTCGCCTGCATTTATTTAAGCTGTCTGCAATATAATATCTGGCTGATCTTTCTGATTGGCATTCCCTTGCAGATTCTCGCGCTGTTTTTCTTTGTCTGGAGAAAAAAGGCGCGTTTCAGAGATTAAATCAGGCTCCGCCGCGAGCGGCGGGTGCCGTATTGCGCCGCGCCCGGATATGGGCGCAGTTTTTCAAATGCGGGAATCCGCATACGGAGGAAATCATGGATTTGAGAAGCGTACGCCGCAAAAAGAGAGCGGCGCGTGCGCTGACGTGGGTCAGCGCGGCAGTCATTATAGCCTGCATGGCGGGGCTTATCGTCGGGCTCATCCTCATGGGTACGGGGAACGGAAATACCGCGCGGGAGAATTTATTCCTGATCATCGGCGGGTGCTGTCTGGCAGTCCTTCTGATCGCCGCCCTTGCAAGCGTCGGATTTTATCGGCTGTCCGAAAAATATGAGTCGCAGGAGACGGATCTGCGCGAACGCGCCTGCTCGGAAAACAGCTTTTTTGCGGGAGACGACCTGCTCGCGACCTTCGGCGCGGATGGGGTGCGCTTTCACGCCGCTCCCGACGCACGCGGAAAGATCTCGAGGGAGGTCCGCGTTCCGTATAAGGATATGAAAATTTATTCGATCATCAACCGCCGTTCGCCCCGCGCAAAGGGCGAGTCGGTCGTCCTTCTCGAAATTCCGACCCGCTTTTTTTCCAAAGGGAGGAATAAAACGGACGACGAGGCGCCTGCTTTGGTTCGTCTGGACGGAAAAGAAAGGCTCTTTCACGCCCTCGGACAGTACGGCGCGGAAGTGCTGGGATTGCGCCATGAGCCTAAGGAGAAGGAGACTCTCAAGCCGCTTTTCACCGTTTCCGTGCCCGTAAAGGAGAAGCGCAGCCGCGCGGTCATGGGCGCGGTCGGCGGAGCCGTCGTCATTCTTGCCGGCGCGGCGCTGGCAATCTGGGTCAATCTTGCCGTGGGCGTTGCCGTCGCCTGCCTCGGCGTCTTGTTCGCGGTGCGTTCCGCCGTCGCGGCGGTCAGGGCGAAAGACTGTTTCGTCGTCTACCGCGAAGGGTTTTACTGGAAGGACGCCAACCGCTATGAAAGGATGTTTCTGTATGCCGACGAGGTGGCGCGGATCGGCAGAAAAGAGCACGAGGGCAAGGCGCTCGTCGAGTTCGACTGCGTATATGCGCCCTATTATTACGCCGATACCGACGGCTTATACGATCGGCTGAAAGAGGCGTTCCCCGAAAAGTGCGGAGGAGAGCAATGAGCGCGCGCGAAGTCGTGGTGCACGGGGTATACCGTCACTTCAAAGGGAAACTGTATTATGTGGAGGGAATCGCGGAACATACGGAAACGGGCGAACCGCTCGTCGTGTACCGCGCGCTGTACGGAAACAGAAAATTGTATGTCCGTCCGCTCGCCATGTTTCTTTCCCCCGTGGATCGGGAAAAATATCCGCTCGCAAAACAGGAGTTCCGTTTTGAGGAGATCTCATAGATCGCGCGGAAAGGTTGCCGAAAGCGTTTACATTTTTGCGGAAAATGATATAATAAATGCGAAAATACGGCGGAGGAGCTATGCTTTGTAAACAATGCGGGAAAAATCCCGCGCAAAAATACACGATCAGGTCGGACGGACGGGAGCGGCAGGTGTTCCTGTGTCCTTCCTGTTACCAAAAATTATACGGGGATACGGACGAAGAGGAGTTTTTCGCTTCCCTTATGGGCAACGCGGGAGGAAACGCCGCCGCGGCCTGTCCTGTCTGCGGGACGACGCTGGAAGAGTTCCGAAACACGGGGCTTGTCGGCTGCGCGCATTGCTATACCGCATTCCGTGAAGATCTTCTTCCGACCATACGACGCATGCAGGCGGGAAACGTGCGCCACGAAGGGAAGGTGCCCGAGACGGCTGCCGGCGAAAAATATGAACTTGTCCGCCGTCTTGTCCGCGAACAGGACCGCCTGAAAGGGGAACTCGAACGCGCGATGCGCGCGCGGGATTTCGCCGCCGCGGACAAACTCAGGGAACAGCTGCGGGAGATCAATCATAAGTTATATCGGGGGAGCGAAGCATGAACGTTTCCTATGATGCGGTAGTTGTGTCCACGCGCGTACGCCTGGCGCGGAATTTTGCCGATTATCCCTTCCCCAATCGCCTCAAAGACGTAAAAAAAGCGCGGGAGATCGTTCAGCTCATTGCGTCCGAACTCAATTACATGGACACGTTCGATCTCTATTATATGAACGCCATTTCGGACGAGCGGGCGGCGTTTTTAAAAGAGAGGTATCTGATCAGCAAAGACCTCATCGCGCACCGTCCCATCTCGGCGGCGTTCATCTCGCGGGACGAAAGCATTTCCGTTATGATCAACGAGGAGGACCATGTCCGCGAACAGTACTTTCTGAAGGGCTTCGAACTGCGCAAGGTTTACGAGCGGATTTCGGGCATCGACGATATCATTTCCGAGTCCATCCCGTTCGCGTTCGATCCCGAATTCGGATATCTGACCGCGTGCCCGACCAATCTCGGAACGGGGCTGCGCGCGTCCGTCATGATGTTTCTGCCCGCTCTGACCAGGACTAATCTTATCCGCAGGGCTCTGCCCGCGCTTTCCGGTCGCGGACTGACCGTGCGCGGTCAGTACGGCGAGGGAAGCGTCGCAGAAGGGGAAATGTACCAGATCAGCAACGAGGTGACGCTCGGGTATTCGGAGGAGGAGATCCTCTCCGTCGTGGAAAACGCCGTGCGCACCATTACCGAATTCGAACTGCGCGAGCGCGAAAAAATGCTGCGCGAAGACGAACTCGGGGTCAAGGATAAAGCGTTTCGCGCATACGGCATTCTCACAAACTGCAAGCGGATCGACGCGCAGGAGTTCATGACGCTCATGTCCGACGTCAAACTCGGCGCGGTGACGGGCATTTTTGACGGGAATATGGAAGAACTGGATCAGCTCATCGTCGCCATGCGCCCCGCGAATATCAATCGCCTCAACGGCGGACCGCTCACGGCGGAAGAGCAGGCGATATACCGCGCGGAATACGCGGGCAAGGCGCTGCGCAGTATGGAACTTCTCAACGGGAGGTAACGCATTTTGGATATCACGTCGAATTTTTCCGACCACCTGCACCGTGCGGTGGAGATCGCCAAAGAAACGGCGCAGCTCTACGGCACGGCATATATCGGGAGCGAACATATCTTATACGGCATTTTATGCGTGCCGGAAAGCGCGGGAGGCAAGGCGCTGATTGCGTCGGGGGTCAAACTGTCCGCCTACAAGCAGGCGTTCAAGCGCTCGCTCAATCACAACGCGAAGATCGTGGGACTGTTCACGCCGCGCACCAAACGGGTATTCGAACTCGCCGTGGAACTTTCCATGGAGAATACCGATTATAAGCCGCTCACGGGCACCGAGCATATGCTCCTCGCCATTCTCAAAATGGAGGAGTGCCTCGCCGTGGAACTTCTCTACGGGCTGGGGATCGATGTGGGCGCGCTCTACCGCAGGGTCTGCGAACTGACCGCGTACAGCGAGGAAGAGGACCTCGGTCCCACCGAGCCGTATCTGTCGGAGAAGACGGCGGCAGCGCCCGAACCGCCGCAGCTGGATGAGACTCTGCTTGAATTCGGCGTCGATCTGACCCGCCGCGCGCGGGAAGGAAAGCTGGATCCCGTCATCGGCAGGAGAAAGGAGATCGAAAAGGTCGTTCAGATCCTTTCCCGCCGCACCAAGAACAATCCCGTGCTCATCGGGGAACCGGGCGTGGGAAAAAGCGCGGTCGTGGAAGGGCTGGCGCAGGCGATCGTTTCGGGCGAAGTGCCCGAACTGCTGCGCGGAAAGATTGTATTTTCCCTCAATCTGACCAGCCTCGTCGCGGGCGCGCGCTATCGCGGCGATTTCGAGGAACGGCTCAAAAACGTCATGGAAACGCTCATGCGCGACAAAAACGTCATTTTGTTCATCGACGAAATCCACATGATCGTGGGCGCGGGCGGATCTTCCGACAATAACATGGACGCGGCGAATATCTTAAAGCCAATGCTCGCGCGCGGCGAAATGCAGACGATCGGCGCGACGACGCTGGAAGAATACCGCAAATACATCGAAAAGGACCCCGCTCTCGAGCGCAGGTTTACGCCCGTCATCGTGGAACAGCCGAGCGTGGAGGACGCGATCATCATTCTGCGCGGGCTCAAAGATAAATACGAAGCGCACCACAACGTCATCATCACCGAAGAGGCGATCGAGGCGGCGGCAAGCCTGTCCGACCGCTATATCACCGACCGTTTTCTGCCCGATAAGGCGATCGATCTCATCGACGAGGCGGCGTCCCGTGCGCGGCTCAATTCGTACAACGGTCCGAGCGAACTGCACGAGCTGGAAGACAAGATCGCGCGCCTGAATGCGGAGCGCGGCAAGGAAACGCGCTGGAAAAACGATTCCCGCGTGCAGGAACTTTCCGCCGAGATCGCCGCGTTGCAGGACCGCGCATATAAGATCAAGCGGGAATGGTATAACCGCCGCACGTCGACCCATCTCTCCATCGGAAAAGAAGATATCGCGGAGATCGTCAGCGACCGCACGGGCGTGCCCGTCGCGCGGCTGACGGAAGCGGAGAGCGAACGGCTTTTGCATCTCGAAGACGAACTGCATGCGCGAATCGTGGGACAGGACGAGGCGGTCAGCGCGGTCGCCAAGGCGATCCGCCGTGCGCGCGCGGGGCTGAAAGACCCCTCGAAGCCCATCGGCTCGTTTATCTTTGTGGGCCCGACGGGCGTGGGCAAGACAGACCTTTGCAAGGCGCTCGCAGAAGCGCTGTTCGGGGACGAACGGCTGATGGTCCGCCTGGATATGTCCGAATATATGGAAAAGTATTCGGTATCCCGACTCATCGGCGCGCCTCCCGGATATGTCGGATACGACGACAATCAGGGCGGGCAGCTCACCGAGCGCATCCGCCGCAAACCCTATTCGGTGGTGCTTTTCGACGAGATCGAGAAGGCGCATCCCGACGTGTTCAATATCCTACTACAGATTCTCGACGACGGCAGGCTGACGGATAGCCGCGGCAGGGTGGTCTCTTTTAAGAATACCGTCATCATCTTAACGTCCAACGTGGGCGCGCATCAGGTGCGCGAAACGGCGGCGCTCGGATTCGGGACGGGTTCGGGAAGCGATTACGACGACATGAAAGAGGCGATCAATTCCGCGCTCCGCGCGCAGTTCCGCCCCGAATTTCTCAACCGCCTGGACGACGTGATCGTCTTCCATAAACTCACCAAAGAGGACGCTTCCCGTATCTGCGGAAAGATGCTCGAAGGGCTTCGCAGACAGCTGAAAGAGCGCGGGATCGAGATCAAGATCAGCGAGCGCGCGAAAAACAAGCTGGTGGACGAAGGGTACAGCGAGCAATACGGCGCGCGTCCGCTCAAACGGGTCATCCGCAAGCTGGTCGAAGACCGCCTGTCCGAAGAAATTCTGCTCGGCAACGTCCGCACGGGCGAGACGATCATCGTGGATGAACGGGACAACGAACTCACGTTCAGCGAGGAATAATCTGGGAATCAATCGCCGCGCATATAGCATATATGATGTGTTCGGCAGATGTTTTTGAATTGAAACTGCGCCCCGCGCTTCGGGAAATCGAAGCGCGGGGCGCAGTATTATATTGGCAGAATCAGGTATTGAAGATTCTTCTGTCAAAAAATCGCGAAATGACGCGCTTCCTGAACAAATCATTTGCCGACAAAGCGGCTATTGACGGAATAATGTACGGCAGAAACAGTTCGCGATAGGCTCGTTCACTTCGAAAAGAGTGCTTTATCCTTGTTTTCGCGGAAAAAGTGGCAGGGCGTTTACGTTTCCTGCAAAAATTTTGCCATCAGCTTATAGCCGTGGGAAAGGAAAAGTCCCGTTTTTTTCGCGCTTTCCTCGTCATAGACCGCCGCGCCGTTGCCCCCGTCTTTGCCGCTGCGGTAGAGCATAAAGGGGACGGGATCGCCTGTATGCGTCTTTTTCGCGATGGGGGTAGGATGGTCGGGCAGGATGAGCATGGAAAATTCCTCGCCCGCCGCGCTCAGACGGTCCGCAACCGTCTTTGCAACGCCGTCCACCTGTGAAATGGAGTATATTTTCTTTTTCGCGTCGCCGTGGTGTCCGCATTCGTCGGGCGCTTCCATGTGCACATACACAAAGTCAAGCCCCGAAAGGAGGGCGTCCGCCGCCGCGTTCGCTTTGCCCTGAAAGTTGGTATCCCAGTTGCCCGTGATATCCGGGACGTCGATGACGCGCATATTTGCGAGAATGCCCAGTCCTTTTACGAGATCGACGGCGGAGATCACGCCGCCCTTTTTTCCGTACAGATCGCAGAAGGGTTTGAGGCGCGGTTTGGTGCCTTCGCCCCAGAACCACACGGAGTTGGCGGGATTTTTGCCCGCCGCCTTTCTCGCGCGGTTGACGGGGTGATCGGACAGGATTGCCTGTGAGCGTATCATCATGTCGAGGAAGGCTTCCGCGCCTTCGCCTTTGGGCAGATACTGCCCGATCTTCCTATCGGAAATGTCGTGCGGGGGCGTGAGGATATGTCCCGTATTCCCGTGATCGACGACGAGACAATGCCGATAGGAAATGCCCGCATAAAGGGTAAAAGGCGGGCGGTCAAATTCCGCTTTGAGCGCTCCGATGAGCTGCCGCGCTTCCTCCGTGGAAATCTCGCCCGCGGAGTAGTCGAGCATCGTCTTGTCGGCGTAATCCTCTTCGTCCGAGAGGGTGACGAGGGTGCAGCGCAGGGTCACGTCGGTATCTTTGAGGGGAATGCCGATAGACGCCGCTTCGAGCGGGGAACGCCCCGTATAAAAGCGCGCGGGGTCGTAACCCATTACCGAAAGATTGGCGACGTCGCTCCCGGGGGCGAATCCGTCGGGGACCGTCTTTACGGTTCCGATCTCGCTCTTTGCCGCGATCGAGTCAAAAAAAGGCGTTTCTGCGAGTTGCAGGCAGGTTTTCCCGCCGTATTCGGGCAAAGGATAATCCGCCATGCCGTCGCCGAGGATGACAACGTATTTCATGATTTGCTCCTTAATCGTTCAGATTCCAGTCAACAGGCTTTATGCCGTGCGAGAGGAGATATTCGTTCGTCTTGGAAAAGTGCCTGCACCCGAAAAATCCGTTGTATGCGGAAAGGGGGGACGGGTGCGCGCATTGCAGGATCAGGTGTTTGTTTTTGTCGATGAGAGATGCCTTTTTCCGCGCGTTTCCGCCCCAGAGCAGGAATACGAGGTGTTCTTTCTGTTCGCTCAGAAGAGAGATGACCGAATCGGTGAACCAGCTCCAGCCGCAGTTCGCGTGCGAATTCGCCTCGTGCGCGCGGACGGTCAGCGCGGTATTCATCAGGAGCACTCCCTCCTTCGCCCATTTGGTGAGATCGCCCGAGCGCGGCGGCTTGTATCCGAGATCGCTCTCCAGCTCTTTGAAGATGTTTTCGAGAGAGGGCGGCTTGGGCACTCCTTCGCGCACGGAAAAGCAGAGCCCGTGCGCCTGTCCTTCGTTGTGGTAGGGATCCTGCCCTAAAAGCACGACTTTCACGTCGTGATAGGGGGTTAAACGGAAACAGTTATAGAGATCGTACATATCGGGATAGACGATATGCGTGCTGTATTCCTGAATGAGGAAGCGGCGGATCTTCTGATAGCGCTCGTCCGCAAACAGGGGCGCGAGCGGTTGGTTCCAGTCGCCGAGGTCAATCATGGAGCGCCTCCAATACGTCGAGATATGCCGCGCATTCGCGCTTTGCGCCCTCTAAATCGTGTTCGAGGTAATTTCCGCACTCTTCGCGCCTGTTGCCGGGTACTTCGCTTAAGGTAAGCGCGGTTTTTAAGCTCTTTATGAGCAGATCGCGCACTTCCTCTTTGCTTAAATTGACGGTGAGAAGATAAAATCCCGTGCGGCAGCCCATGGGGCCGAAATAGATGACGTCGTCCTTTTTTTCGCTGTTGCGGAGCACGGTAGCAAGGAGATGCTCGATCGTATGGAGCGCTTTGGGCGTGATATAGTCGCCCGCGTTCGGCTTTTTGAAGCGCAGATCGAAGGTGGTCACGCCGTGCATCTGCATGGAGACATACAGCCCCTGCTTCATTTCGTCGTGATTTTTGGAAAAAGAGGGGATGCGTTCCATCACTCTGCCGCCTCCAGAATTTCCTTTAAGGACGCTTTGAGATTGAGAAGCGCCTTTGCGCGGTTGGTGAGATATTGCTCGGTCGTGCTCCCCGCGCCGTATACGTCGGAGATCGCCTTGACCGAGCAGCAGGGCACGCCTGCATACTTGCACACCTGCGCAACCGCCGCCCCCTCCATGTCGCGGATATCCGCGCCGAGGGAAATGAGAAGGTCGTGATCGGCGGCGGAGTCGTTGAAGCGGTCTCCGCTCGCGAGCGTGCGCGCAGGGATGTCGAGCGCGAGGCGGTGAAGGGGGAGCATATTGTCATCTTCGCCGTCCAGCGTGCCGATCTTTCCGCCGTTGAGCTGCACGAGATCGAAATCGTACTGCACCGCTTTGTCGATGCGGTATACTTCGGTCAGCTCTGTGTTGGCGCCGAGCCCGCCCGCAACGCCGAAATTGAGAACGACGTCCGCGCCCTTTTCCAGCACCGCACAAGTGCCTGCGGCGGCGTTGACCTTACCCACTCCGCAGACGCACAGGAGCAGTTTTTTCCCGAACGCGGCGCCCGTATAGAGGGGCTTTCCGTGTATCGTCGCGATGTTTTCGATCTCCATCTGATCGAGGAGGATGTCCGCCTCGATATCCATTGCAATGACGCAGCCGATCATAATCCGTCTCCCTTGAATCCCGCGCGGAAACGCACCGTCTCCGCGCTGATTTTTTGTTATTATAACAATTTTTTCTCAAAAACGCAACGGTTGGAATAAGGCTTTGTCAAAATGTCGATGATTCTTTCGGAGGGAATTTTATGAATCCGTTTGAATGCAAACCAAAAAAAGTGGAACAATTTTTCTCATCGCGCGAGATAACCGCGAAAGCGTACGATAAAAACGAAGTCGATCCCTATACCCGCCTGCGCGTTATCCTGACAAACGGCGCGGAATTTGAATCGGTGCGTTTTTCCCATGCCTTTTCGCGCTGTTGCGCAAACAACGACGTGCGCCGCAGCCTCGCGCTCATGCGCCGCGGCGAACAGCTTCAGCAAAAGCGCATTACCGATCTGAAGCCCGGAAACGAGAGCGTTCTCGAACATACCATCGGGTATGAACAGCTCGCCGTCGATCTCACCGCCATCCTTGCGGGCGCGGAGAGCAATTCTTACGTCAAAAAACAGCTGGATTTTGCCCTTTTGGAAGATTTCGATCATCTTTACCGCTATTCCGATCTCATGGAGCTGGAAAAGCGGGGAGATCCCGCGCGGCTTGTGGGCGATTACACCGAGATCATGCCCGGGCGCCCGACGGTTGCGGAATTCCGTCATCCGTTCGACGACGTGCGCTTTTATATCAACGGCGCGCTCAACGACCTCAAGACCAAGCTCGCCGTCAACATCATCACGGCGGCGGAACAGCAGACGATGAATTTTTACATGAACGTCGCCAACACGCATCCCACGCCGCTCGGAAGGAGGCTGTTCCGCGAAATATCTCTCATCGAGGAACAGCACGTCACGGGTTACGGCTGCCTGAAAGACCCGTGCGCGACCATTTGGGAAAATCTCGTCATGAACGAATACACCGAGTGCTATCTCTATTATTCCTGCTATGAGGACGAAAAGGACGAAAAGATCAGATCGGTCTGGGAAATGCACTTTGAGGAGGAAGTCGCGCACCTGCACGAGGCGGTACGGCTCATGCAGACGTATGAGGGAAGAACATGGCAGCAGATCTTCCCGTCGGGCGGCGAGTTCCCCGAACTTTTGCGCTTCACGTCGCAAAAGGATTATATTCGCGAAGTGCTCAAAAGCGTGCGCCTGACGGGCGTTGAGGAAGGGTTTGAAGAGCTGGACCGCCTGCCCGACAGTTTTCGGTTCTTCTCTTACAACAAAAAGGCGGTGGGAAACGCGGAACGCGCTCCCTCGCACGAAGTGATTGTCAAGACGATCGCGGCAAAGGGCGAGGACTGGCGGCTGACGGATGCGCCGCACCCGATCGCAGCCTTAGACGAGAGGACAAAGGACAATACCGTGACGGGCAGAGTAAAGGGGAAGTGACCGCCTGCGCACAGCCCGATCGATTCTTCTGTTCGCTCGTAAGAACGCGCGCCCCGCAAACAAAAAGTTTGCGGGGCGCGCCTTTTATTTTCGTCGCAAAAATCCTTTTCGTACGCTTGAAAAAAGGCAAAGAATACGCTATAATATCCAATAGAATCCCGAAAGGAAAGGGGATAAGCAAATGAGAATCAAATGGTACGGGACGGCGTCGCTTCTGCTCGAAGGGGGCGGGACGCGCATTCTTGTCGATCCCTATCTGAAACGATATAATCCGTCTCTGCCCCGCGTGCCGGTCGAAGAAGCGGGGGCGGCGGACGCGGCGGTCATTACCCACCCGCATGTCGATCATTTTGCCGATATCGGAGCGTTTTTGCTGGCGGGGCTGCGCTGCGTCTATGTTTCCGAAAACGGCATTTCGCACGCGGAGGAGAACGGCATTCCCACCGACGCGATGAACCCGATCGAAAAGAACGACAATTTTGCGGTCGGCGGAATTACCGTCCGCACCTATTACACGCGCCACTGCTCGTTCGACGCCGCGACGGTGTGTTCCGTGCTGTTCAGCCCGCGCACCTGGCTGCATTTCGGAAAAGGGGTGCGCGTCCTGCGCGAGGCGGTTAAATTTCCCCTCAGAGACGATACGCTCGCGCTGGAATTTTCGCACGAAGGCAAGCGCGTGTTTGTGCTCGGCTCCGCCGCGCTCGACGAGGATACCGAATATCCGCAGGGAGCCGATCTTCTGGTGCTTCCCTATCAGGGCAGGGCGTGCATGAGCCGCTACATTCAGCCGATCCTGCGCACGCTTGCGCCGAAAAGGGTGATGATCGATCACTTCGACGACGCATTTCCGCCCATTTCTCATGCGGTGAACACAAAAAAATTCCTGCCTGCCGTGGAAAAGAATTTCCCTGACATGCAGGCGTTTATCCCCGTCGAAAACGAGTGGTACGAGATCTGAACGTTATATTTCCCTTACGGTCATCTCTTCCGCATGGCTGACGCAGATACAGAACAGGACGTCTCCGACGCGGTAGCGCAAAAACCGATAAGGGACTTTCTTTTTGTTATGATACAGGGCTCCGTCTTTGTATTCGAGCGATGGAAGATCGGCGGCAAGCGTGCTTCCGCGCAGTTTGACGTACGCTTCCTTTGCCGTCCACAGATAAAAAAAATCCTCTTTTTTTTCGGCTTCGGTCAGACGGCTCAGGACGGAAGGGCATTTCCGTCCCGTTTCCGCCTGGATATCCAGTCCCACTTCCCGTTCGCATACCGCCGCGGCGGTGATGCCGCCGCTGTGTGACAGGCTGAAATACAGCGAGTTGTCCGCAAGATACGGCTTTCCGTTTTCATTTCTGTAATAAACGGGATTTTTGATTGCGAAGTATTTGCGCAGGATTTTTGTAACAAAGTCACTGCTTGACACTTGCGATGTCGTGTAAAATAAATCGAGTTTCATAATCAGATTATAGCAGAAGCAAAAGGAGTTGTAAAGAGTATGACGAGAGCGGAACGGGCAAGGGAGAATTTCAAAAGCGGGCTCAACTGCGCGCAGTCCGTCTTATTGGCGTTTTCGGAAGATACGGGGCTTGACGAGGCGACGGCAAAGTCCGTCAGCCGTCCTTTGGGGGCCGGGCTGGGCAGGCTTCGGCAGACGTGCGGCGCGGTTTCGGGCGCGGCGCTCGCTTCGGGACTTCTCTTTCCCGAACTCAGCAAATCGGAGACGTATGCGCTCGTGCAGGAGATCGCGCGGCGGTTTACCGAGCGCAACGGGAGCATCAACTGCGGCGAGCTTCTCACGGGCGTTGGATTAAAGGCGGATACTTGTCCGCAGGCGGAAGCGCGCACGGCGGAATATTACAAAAAACGTCCCTGCGCCGAGCTTGTCTACGACGCGGCGGAGATCCTCGAACAGATCTGCGCGGAACGCGGCAGGCTTTTACTGTCCGAATAAGCGAGGGAAAGCGGAGGATCCGCAAAACAAAATGAAAGCGCAAAGCCGCGCGCCCCTTCGGTTCCGAAGGGGCGCGCGGTTTTGCTTACGATACGATGTCTATTCCGATCTTGGTGGAGGGGGCGCGCTCGGAAAGCACGTCCGCAATAGAATATTTTGCGTTTGCGATGAATACGGTCGTGCCCTGCGCGGCGGCGTCTTTGACAAATTCGAGCTTTGCCTTCGCGCCGTTTGCGCCAGATCGGGACGCACCGTGGCAGTACTGCTTGTCCTTTTCGATATTTTCGAGCAGTTCGTATGCGTCTTTCCCCGTGATGACGGGAATTCGCGTTTCGGGATTCTCGGGGTCTGCGTAAATGCCGTCTACGCTCGTAAAGATGAGAAGATAGCGCGCTTTGAGCAGGCAGGCGATGCGCGAAGCGGTCTCGTCGTTGTCCACGCATTCGTAAATGCGCTTGTGATTGCGCGAAAGCGCCATGATCTCCATACGGCGGTTTTCCTCGTTGGATACTGCGTCGTTATAGTTGATGATGGGGATGGCGTTCTGTTCTTTACAGCGCAGAAGGAGCGCTTTCAGGTGTTCGCTTTTCACCTCGTCGTTGAAGTGCTGGTGCTCGACGAGCACCTGTCTGATGGAATAGCGGGGATCGATGAACTGACGGTACGTCTGCATGAGGATGGCCTGACCCTGCGCGCTGTAATCCGTCTTTGCGGTATCGCCCGTGAGTTCATAGCCGTTGCGCGCGACAAAGTCGAGCCGCCCGATCTCGGTCGCGCCGCTGGATACCCAGATATAGCCGGGGCGCAGTTCGCGGGAAAGCCTTGCCACGCGCGTATAGTCGATGACGTTGTCCTTTTTGTCGATGAGCGCCATCGAGCCGATTTTACCAACCAGTTCCGTGTCGAATGTCATAACTTTTTTTCCTTTCCTTTATCTTAACATGAGAAGAAAAAAATTGCAAATACTTTTTTCATGAGAAAGAAAATGTTCTGCGCGGGATTATGCCTGTGCCTCATGTTATTTTCGCTCTGCGGCTGTGACGTCTCCTCGATGACCACGCTCGCCGAGGTCTCCCGCCCGTATACGGGGGAGTATTCCTGCAAATCTCTCACCGTGGGCGGCGAAGACCGCCTGGACGATTACGACTATGTACGGCTTACCCTTTCCCGCGACGACACCTTTGAAGTCGCTTATCGGGATAATAAGGGCAAAGAGGGGGCGTATAAGGGGACCTATGAGATGGACGCGTCGGGCGAAAGCATCACCTTCACCGTCCGCGTCGGATTTATCCCCGTTCACCGCACTTTTCCCGTGGAAAACGGCAGCATTTTTATGGATCTCCGCCTGCGCGGAAAACTGCTTCACGCTGAATTTTCTTTCCCTTAATGCGAGAAAGATAAAACAAATGTTTGCTTTCTGCGC
>CASGEQ010000051.1 GCA_949300535.1 uncultured Bacillota bacterium | reverse complement strand
AAAAGAAAAAGAACAGCGTCGAGACCGCGAGCGCGCGCCGCCCGCGTCCGTCCGCCACCGAAAGCGTATCCATACGGCTATTTTGCGGAATACCCGAAGAGAATATGCGGCGCCCCGCTTCTCTCAACGCAAACGCGGCTTCGCCCCGTTCGGGCAAAGCCGCGTTTTTTCGTAATCCTATTTTTCCCGCGCCTCCGTTGCTTTCTCAGCATACGGTGCGCAGTTTATTTGCAGACAATATACTTTTCCCCGAACCGCTCTTTGAGGAAAGCGGTCAGTTCCTCCGCCGTGCCCTCGATCATGCCGTCCTTGCGCAGGGAATAGCTGACCGTCTGATTGTATTGCAGGATCCACAGATCGGAGAATTCCTTGACGCCCGTAAAGGCGGTATAGGCAATGTGCGCGTTTTCGCCGAGCAGTCCCGCGTCGTGCGTGATCTCGATGCGCACTTCCGTCGGCTCAAAGGTATAGCGCACGGACATTTCCTTGCCCGCGAGCTGTTTTTTAAGATTCCTCTTGACGAGCGCGTCCAGCCATAGCCAGGTGAACGCCGACAGCGCGACGCCGAACACGATGGTGAACACGGGGAAAAACAGATCTTCCCGATCGAGCAGCAGCACCACGACGCCGCAGACGATCAGGATGAGGGGAAGCACGAGCCCGAGCAAAAGTTTGGACTTCCTGAGAAGATGTTTCGCCGTGCGGAACTGGAATTCCACATCGTTTTTCGTTTCGTTGATGAGCATTTTTATCCCTCCTTAAAAAACGCCCGCGGAGAGATACCGCTCTCCCGTATCGGGCAGCAGCGCGACGATCGTCTTGCCTGCGAACGCCTCCCGCCTGCCCAGCCGCACGGCGGCGCACAGCGCCGCGCCCGAAGAAATGCCCGCAAGAAATCCCTCCGTCCTGACGAGAAGGCGCGCATAGCGGTATGCGTCCTCGTCCGTCACCGTCAGGATCTCGTCGGGAAGCGAACGGTCGAACACCGACGGGATAAAATTCGCGCCGATCCCCTGTATCTTATGCGGTCCCGCGTGCCCTTCGGTCAGAAGCGGCGACGACGCGGGCTCCACGCCCGCAAGGTAGACGCCCCCCGTCTCTTTGAGGTATCTGCCCGTGCCCGTGAGCGTTCCGCCCGTGCCGATGGTCGCCACGAACGCCGCAAGATCGGGACAGTCCTCCCGAATCTCCCGACCCGTGGTCAGATAATGCGCGCGCGGATTGGCGGGATTGTCAAACTGCGACGGAATGAACGCCTTGCCCGCTTCCGCCGCGATCTCGTTCGCGCGCTTTACCGCGCCCGCCATGCCCTCCGCGCCCGGCGTGAGCATGATCTCCGCCCCGTACGCCGCCAAAAGCTGTCTGCGCTCCATGCTCATGGTATCGGGCATGGTCAGCACAAGTTTATATCCGCGCGACGCGGCGACTGCCGCAAGCCCGATCCCCGTATTGCCGCTCGTCGGTTCGACGATGAGCGTGTTTTCATCCAGCAATCCGCGCCGCTCTGCGTCGTCGAGCATCTCCCGCGCGATGCGGTCCTTCGCGCTTCCCGCAGGATTGAACGCCTCGAGTTTGGCAATGAGTTTGCAGGACAGGTTCTCCTCCTTCTCCAGGCGGCAGAGCCGCAGCATGGGAGTATGTCCGATGAGTTCCGATACAGACTGACAGATCATAGTCGACCTCCGTTCACTATCATACCACGCCCGCGAAACGTTTGTCAAGAGCCGCGCCGCAATCGGGCGCGCGGGGAAAGAAAAACGGACAAAACACGCTTTGCCGCCCCCGAAAACCGCCGCAGGGTATTGCAATTTCCGTCCCGCTGTGTTACAATATACTTTAATAAGACCCCGCATACAGGAGGAATCACGTTTATGACTGAGGAACTTTCGGAAATCTACGTAAAAGCGCTTGCGGAAGTGCATTCGCTCGGCGCAATCTTTGAAGAGACCCTGAAAAAGATAGAACCCGATTTCAGCGCGCAGAAATTCACCGCCTTGTTTGAAATTTTGCTGCAGCATTCTCTGCTGGAAGTCGCGAGCTACGACGACAAAATATGCAAAGAAGAGCTCGAACTCATCAGAAAAACCGCCTGTTACGGGGACATCGTCGGGTTTTCCAATACTTTGGGGAAGGGGCACATCAAGTGGAAAGACCTGATGACTGCCGATATTGCCTCCGTCCGGACATGGCTCGCCGGCATGAGAAAGATCCTGGAACCGATGATCAACGATTTTTCCGTAAAATTCGCCGCGTTCGACGCCATGGTCGACGGCGATTCCCTTGCGAACGTATTGGAGGGCGTGAGCACCCTCACCGCCATCCTCTCCGCCGTGGACGGCGAGCTCAACGCCGAAGAGGCGCAGTCGGTCAGCGGCACGCTTATCTTTGACGCGTTCCGCGCCATCCGCCTGCTCGGCAGCGGAATCGGCTGATATGCAAACGGGAGCCGTTCGGCTCCCGTTTTTCTCTGTCTGAAAAGAGAGAAGGCTGACTTCCCTCCTGCTTTTCGTCTGTATTTTTCGCGCTTATGCCCTTGCGGGGACGGCTTCCGCACGCATGCGGCGCTTATCCCGGCTCTTCCTGCCGTGCATGATCGCATAATAGGTGATGAGAAGGAAGATATCCGCAGCCAGCCATGCCATGGGGTTGGACATGCAGACCCCCGTAAATCCCCACAGATCGACGAACACGAACGCCGTGACCACGCGGCCGACCACTTCGGTCACGCCCGCAAGCATGGTAATCGTGCTCTTCCCGATCCCCTGCAAGGCGTTGCGGTATACGAAAATCGTGCCAAGCAGCAGATAGCATCCGCTCTGGAAGAGAAGGAACTGCTTGCCGTAGCCGAGAATGTCGTTATAGTAGAGGGCGAGATCTCCGCCGTTATTCTGATTGAGGAACAGCCCGATGAGCGGGTCGTACAGCCCGATACAGAAGGCAAATCCGACCGCCGCGCCGACTACCGTATACACCATGCCCACAAGCACGCCCTTTCTCACGCGGTCCATGCGGTCCGCGCCGTAGTTCTGTCCCGCATACATCGCCATGGCGGTTCCGAGCGCCGAAAACGTCTGCGACGCGATGTTGTCGATCTTGGAAGCGGCGGTATATGCCGTCACAACGCCGGGGACGCTCGCATTCAGCGAGTTGAGCGCGGTCTGCTGCACGATACAGCCGATCGCCGTAATGGAGAATTGCAGCGCCATGGGAAGCCCTACGGCGATATGTCCGCCCGCCAGCTTCCAGTCCCAGGCAAAATCCGAACGGTGAACGCGGAACTGCGGGTACCGCTTGTTCATGTAGATAAAGCACAACAAACCCGAGATGAGCTGACTGACGACGGTCGCGACAGCCGCGCCGTGATAGTGCATACGGAATCCGACGATAAACGCAAAATCAAGCCCCACGTTCAGGCAGGCGGCGAGGATGAGGAAATAAAGCGGCGTTCTGGAATCCCCGATCGCGCGCAAGATTCCCGCGAGAATGTTATAAAATACGGTTGCGCCGATTCCGCAGAAGATGACCAGCAGATACGCATAGGCATAGTCAAAATACTGTTCGGGCGTGTTCATGAGCCTGAGAAGCGGCCCCGAGAGCGGCACTGCGATCGCCGTGACCACAACGGTCATGATCACGCAGAGAAGATAGCTCATGCCGATCGCGCGGCGCACGCCCTCTTCGTCCCCCGCGCCGAACCGCTGGGATACGCGCACGGAAAAGCCGCCCGTCAGTCCGTTGACGAACCCGAGAATGAGAAAGGTGATGGGACCCGTGATCCCCACGCCCGAAAAGGCGTCCGCATTCACCGTGTTCCCCACGATGATGGTGTCCGCCATATTGTACAGCTGCTGGAAAATGTTCCCGACGAGAATCGGGAGAGAAAACAATAATATCAGTCGGAAGGGATTGCCCTTGGTCAGATCTTTCATAATATGCCCATACGCGCCGCCATGTCCATCGCGACTCTTTTCATTTTTAACGGCAGATATAATATACTCTTCTTCGCGTTTTGGCAAGCGTTTTGATAAAAATTTTTTTATTTTCGTTTTTTCTCAAACATTCACATTCTCTTGGTATGTCTTTTCATCTTTCCGCGCAATTTTCCCGCGCTCCATTGACAGACCGCGCGAAACGTGGTACAATATCTCAAAAGAATACAACGAGGTATCAATATGATCAAATATTCCTTAAAGGCGCTCACCGCCGACGAACTTTCCTTCAAGGTCAACCCCATGAAGGTCACTCCCGATACAAAATTCGAGATCAAACCCTTCTTCTCCCGCCAGATTCGCCAGGCAAACGAGAATCCGAAGATCAGCATCGTCATCCTCGAATGCAAGATCGAGAGCACGAAAGAATCCCCTAAGCCCTTCAACCTGCTCGCCCGCTTCGTCGGCGTGTTCGAGGTGGAGAATATGGAGACTGCGGAGGACAAGCGCATTTTCGCCATCAATGCGACGGAAACGATGTTCCCCTATCTCCGTGCCTGCGTGACCAACCTGACCGCGGACGCGCTCGTCAATCCTCTGACGCTCCCCGTCGTTCCCGGCGCGACCCTCTTCCCCGACGACAGAGGCCCCAACCAGTACACGCTCAATTTCGATCCCACCATTCTCAACTGAACGAAAACAGCACGCCGCCCGCGCATTTGCGCGGGCGGCTTTTTGCGCTTTTTAGCGCATGTTCGATTTCGGGTTGTCTCTGCCGCTTTCTCCGCGCGGCTTCCCCGCCGCCCTTTCTTGCCGCCGTCGGGACGGCGGCAAGAAAGGGCGGCAGTTTTTTAAAACTCGGCTTCAAAAATTTTCGCCCCGCTTTATACCTGTATTTCACCCGACGTCGGGCGGCAATTCTGATGTTTCACGCTTCGGCGCAACAAAAAACGGAACGCGCCCGAAGGTACGTTCCGCGTGAAACATTTTTTATTCCGCCGCCGTTTCCGCCCCGTTCGGCTCCGTTTCGGGCGGCAATACGGGCGCGGGTTCTTCGCCTGCCGTTTCGAGAAACTGCAAAATCTCGCCCCATTTCTTGTCGCGGTCTTCCTTCTCGTTCAAAAACTCGTGCCTGGAACGGGGGAAAAGTACGACTTTGACGCTCTTCATGCCCGCGTTGTGGTAAAAAAGGTACAGTTTTTCCACGCCTTTCCCCTTTTCGCCGACGGGATCTTCCGCGCCCGATATGAGCAGAACGGGCAGATCTTTCCTCAGCCCTTTGCGATAAGAAGGGGTATACAGCTTTTTCAGCCCGCGGAAAAAGTCGACATAAAAGCGGTTGGAACAGACGAATCCGCACATGGGGTCGGAATGATACTTCGCGTTGCTCTCGCCGTCCACGCTCAGCCATTCGCGGTCGTCAAACTGTTTTTCATACGCGCCGAAGGACAGCCGCTCGATGGTGCGCGCGGGCTTGGCCTCGCCGCGGAAGATACAGCCGCAATGCGCGACGAAAGAGCCGAGATATACCTCGAAATCCTTTTTATAGTTGCTCCCCGCGATGATCGCGCCGTCGATCTTGTCGCCGTATTTGCCGATATAGCTCTGCGCGAGAAAAGACCCGTAAGAAAACCCGAGGATGAAATACCTGATCCCGGGGAATTTATGCTTATAATAATCGGTCAGCGCCGCCTCATCGCGTACCGTGTCCGCAAACATATCCCCTTTGGCATAACCGAGGGAATGTTCGTCCGTCAGGCCGTGCCCGCGGTGATCGTCCGCGACGACGAGGTATCCGTTTTCGTTGAGGAAAGCCGCCAGTTCGGCATAGCGGGATGCGTGCTCCGCCATTCCGTGCAATATCTGCACGATGCCCTTTGGCGAAGGTACGTCCGTCCATTCATGGACAACGATTCGTTTCCCCCCGAATCCGACAAACTCCATAACCGTCTCCTTCCGCGCGTTCGTTTTGCGCGTTTCTCCCTATTACTCTTATTATACCACGTTTTTTGCGAATTTCAAGGGGATAGAAAATATTTGCGCCGCATTTACGCCGTTTCCTGCGTGATTTCCCGCTCCGACGGCTGTTCCCGCGTCACATTTTTCATCCATTTGCCCGATTTATACCGCCAGAGTACGAGAGGAACTTTGAAGATCTCGTCCGAGGTGAGCAGGATATACACTACGGGCAGGGACGCATGGAACGCAAACGCCGCGATCGCGCCCGAGAGGACGGCGATTCCCCAAAGCGTACCCACGTCCGCAAACAAGCCGTAACGGGTATCCCCGCCCGCGCGCAGGATCCCCACGATAAACAGACAGTTGAACGCCTGCAAAAAGATATAATACGACAGCCCGATCAGCATGACGATGAGATATTCCCGCGCCTGATCGCTCAGTTCGAGCACGCGCGTGAGGACGGGAATGCAGCAGAGCACGACCGCCGCGCTCACCGCACCCACGATCGCCGTCATTCCGACCAGCCGTTTCGCATATATGCGGGCGTCCGCTTCCCTGCCCTCGCCGATCGTCTTTCCGATGACGATCGCCGTCGCGTTCGCCACGCCCATGGTCAGCACGATTCCCAGCTGCCGCACGACCTGCGCCGCCGCATTCGCCCCCGAAGCTGCCGTTCCCAGATGCCCGATCACCGCCGTGACGGCAGAAGTTCCGCTCCCCCACAGCAGTTCGTTGAGGAGTACGGGCACCGCATAGCGCACATAGTCCTTGGTGAGTTGCTTGTCCGAGCGGAAAAGATAGCAAAAGCGGAAACGCACGGGAATGCGCGCGAACGCCGCATAAAAACAGACGATGACAAATTCGAGAATGCGCGCGCAGAGGGTCGCGATCGCCGCGCCCGATACGCCCATGGCGGGAATTGCGCCCGCGCCGAAAATGAACAGCGCATTGAGAGCTACGTTCACGACGAGCGAAGTGAGATACACCACGCTCGACACGATGACCCTCTCCACGCTGCGCATGACGTTGAGGAACACCACGCTGAACGACATAAAGAGGTAGGATGCCGCGACGATGCGCAGATATTTCGCCCCCTCCGCAATGACTTCCGCTTCGTTTGAAAAGACGTGCATGACGGGCTCGGGAAGCGCAACCGCTATGAGAAAAATGGGGATACCGAAACAATAGGCAAAGCGGATACTCACCGCGAGGACTTTTTCCACCGATACGAGGTCCCCTTTCCCCCAATATTGCGCCGTCAGCACCGCCGCGCCCGAACTGAGCCCGAATAAAATAAGGGAAAAGATGAAAGTGACCTGCCCCGCAAGCGAGGACGCGGAAAGCGCCACTTCGCCCGAGACGTTCCCCGAATAGGCGCCGAGCATAAGGACGTCCGCCGCCGTCACGCCCACGTTGATGAGATTCTGCGCCGCGATGGGCAGGATCAGAAACCACACCGCGCGGTAAAATGCTTTTTTCTCTTCTTTTGTTCCGATCTGCATAACTCTCTCCAATGACAACCGCTCCATTATAGCAGAGCAAGCTTTTTCTGTAAAGCGTTTCGGGCCCGCCTCCTATCATGCGGAACGGCCGTTTTATGCGGCGGCAAAAAAACGCGTTTCGCGGCCGCCTCATCCCGTCCTCCCTATTGTCCCCTTCCGTTTTCGTTTCCCGCCCCATACGCCTTTCCCCAAGGCTTCCGATTTTATTTTTAAGCCCTTTGAGATAAATTTGCGTCATTTGCCGTTTTTGCGTTTTCCCCAATTTGCGGCGGTCATATCCCTCCCGCGCAAGCGCACGCGAAAAAAACTGCTTCTTGACAAACTTTAGAGATTTCGCTATAATGAAAAGAAAAAATGCGGTGTTTCCGACGCACCGCGTCATAAAACAGGAGGTGGATGATGAAACTAAAAAAGATTTTGGTCTGTGCCGTTTGTCTCGTTTTTCTGTTCGGTTTTCTGACGTTTTCCGCCTGTTCGGACGGAAATTATACCGTTTCCGTCGAGTATAAGTCCGAAGTCGTCACGTTGCGCGCGGTACCCGAGGAAGAGTTTACGCTTGACGACATCCAAAAAGAAAAGCCCGAGTGGTTCGACCTCGATACGGGATTTATAAAAGTGCTTTATACCGACGAGGCCTGCACGCAGAAATTCGACGGAACGGTGCAGGACGGCATGAAACTGTATCTCCGCGACGCCTATCCCGCGTACCTGCTCCGCACGGTTACCGTACACCTGATCGTGCAAGGCGCTCAGAAAGATACACAAACCATTGAGCTGGAACCCGACGACGCTCTTTCCGTCGAGACCGTCACGCAAAAGATTCCCGAGTGGTTTTATTATGACGACGGTATGAAGGTTGTGGGACTGTTTACGGACGAAGCGTGTACGCAGGAGTTCGCGGGCGACGCGACGGACGGGACGACGGTATATCTCTGCAAAGAACTGATCGCATCCTGAGCTTTCAATGAAAGGTCAAACGAAGCGCAACATTGAATCCCGCGACCACGCTTGACAGCGGCTGCCCCACTTTCGGCAAATGATAAAATGTCGCACTTAACAGTATATTCGCATTTTGACAACGCCCTCTGCACCGTTCTGGTGCAGAGGGCGTTTCCCTTTTCTGCTCTTTCCGCTCTTCTTTCCCGCCCGAGCGCAGTTTTCGCCGCTCCCAACGTTTTTCCCTTGTCCCTCGCACGGGTTCCGATGCTCTGAATGCCTTGCCCCGTGCACATTTACCCTTCGGCAGAACCCATTATCACATCTCCTGCCCGCGCGCAGTTTCTGTCACTCCGAACGTCTTGTCCTGTGCCGTGCTCTTATTCCGCCGACGCGACTTTTTGCCGCTCCTCGCTCTCTTTCGGTCATAAAAAAACGCCCCGCTTCCGCGGAGACGGCCTTCCTTCAATGACGAAAATATATATAAAAAATGCAAAGTCATATGTTCAGATAAAAAAATAAGAGGTCATCATTTTGATGACCTCTTAAAATTGAAAGGTGGCAACTACCTATCCTCCCGAGCGGTGTCCCGCTGAGTACTTTCGGCGTAAGAGAGCTTAACTTCTGTGTTCGGGATGGGAACAGGTGGATCCTCTCTGCTATCGTCACCGCCATGGTATATTAAAGCCTTTCGGCCGTAATATCATGGGCGTAACCGCTCTTCGTCTTCTCCCTTTTCGGAGTTCCCCCGTCAAACGGTTACTCTTCTCTTTCCGCGGCTTTTCCGCCGCTTCCTTCGTCCCCTTCCGGAGACTC
>CASGEQ010000050.1 GCA_949300535.1 uncultured Bacillota bacterium | reverse complement strand
CCGCCCCCGCTTTATTTTTATCGGATCGGAATGTCATAACTCATTGCCGCGCAACATAAGGATGGATATGACCGAAAAACAGATTTTCTTTTTCTGCCTTGCAGGATTCCTTTTTGTATCCGTATTCGGCGCGCTGTCGCGCTTTTTTTATGAATGGAGCGGGAAAAAGCGGCTTGCGGGCGTACTCTTCGCCTCAAACGAAAGTACGTGGGAACACTTAAAACTCGCCATATTTCCCACGCTCGTTTTCTTCTTTGTCGGACTGTTTTTTCTTGACGCGGAAAACAGGGCGGTCGCGTTTTTTCTCACCCTTTTCACGCCCATGGTTCTCATCCCCGTCATCTTCTATTCGTATACGGCGCTGACGGGGCAGCCGAAACTCGCGGTGGACATCCTCACCTATTTTTTCTCCGTCGCCATTGCGTTCGGGCTGCGCTATCGCATGCTGACCGCCGAACCGCTGCCGAAATTCTGTTCGCTGCTTGCGGCGGGCGGGATCGTGCTCATCGTATTTTGCTATCTCACGTTTACCGTCATGCCGCCCGAAAATTTTCCTTCCGTGACGAGCGGACGGGCAGATACGGACCGGGATAACCGCTTTATAACGAAAAGAAAAGCGCCGTATCGGGAGGCAACTGACGTCCGCCGCTTGCGTACAGAGGGGATGCCTGCGAAAGCGTTGCAGAATAAAAAATTAAGCGCCTTCGTCAGCCGACGAAGGCGCTTTTGCGTTTGCTGTCAAAACAGAGCGGTCGTTTCGGGAGGAACGGCGTGGCCGTTGATCATTCCGACGATCAGCCAGATGAGCATCAGCCAAAGGAGAAGTCCCCAGAGCGCGTTCTTGCCGCATTGCAGGGAAATATCATGCTTATCCTCGTTCTTGTACCATACGAAATACAGCGCGCCGCCTGCGGGAGGCACTGCCATGGAAAGAATCTGCCATCCGATCATGCGGGTATTGGTGAAGGTCTTTTTGAACCAGGGCCCGATCGAGGTATAGAACGCAAGCGTCTTATGACGGTTGACGGCAAATCCGAGCGCGAGGAAGGCGATTCCCACGATGAGGAAAAGAATCGCCGCGAGCCATGCGCCGCCCGAAATGGTGCACAGATTGGCGATAAAACACGCCATGCCCACGCAGAGGAAAAAAGAGACGTTATTCTCGGTATTTCTTGCCATGAATCCGTAGAAGACGAGCATGAAGCCGAGAATAAGCAACGACAACACATTTAAAAATTCCATAAAATCTCCCCCTGATTTTATAATCCTGTTTCACATTATAGTACACGATGCCCGAAATGTCAAGACGCGCGGTAAAAATTTCATTCAAAACCATTTAAAATTTTATACTTCTGACCTGCTCACTTCTTTCTCAGCGCGGGCATAGGATGAAATGACTGTATTTCTCGGGGGTATTTTACCAATGCAATGGTTTTGTTCTCTTGACGCGCCGCTTCAGGCGCTGCTCGCGTCGCTTTTCATGTATGCGATGACGACCCTGGGCGCGTCTTTTGTCTTTTTCTCGGCGAAGATCGGACAAAACGTCATGACGGCGCTCACGGGTGCGGCGGCGGGGATTATGATCGCCGCAAGCTTTTTCTCTCTGCTGCTGCCCGCGCTCGAATACGAAAGCCCGCTTCCGCCGGGGCTTGCCGTCACGCTTTCCTTCTTTCTGGGCGGCGCGTTCATCGTGCTGTCCGATCTCGCGCTCTCGCACGCTCAATTCCGTTTCAGCTCAATTGGCGATCGTAAGAGCGCCCTGTTGTATTTCGCCGTCACCCTTCATAACATACCCGAGGGCATGGCGGTAGGGGTGGCGTTCGCGCAGGCGGCGGGCGCGGAAGGCGCCGCCGTATCCGCGCTTCTGCTCGCGATGGGAATCGGGATACAGAACTTTCCCGAAGGGATGTGCGTCGCTTTTCCCCTTCGGCAGAAGGGATTGAGCCCCTTGCGCAGTTTTCTCTTTTCGCAAGGTTCGGGCGCGGTGGAGATCCCCGCCTGCGTGCTCGGCGCGATCGCCGCGGCGACGATCGCGGGGCTCATGCCGTGGGCGCTTGCCTTTTCCGCGGGCGCGATGATCGCCGTCGTCTGTTCCGAACTCATTCCCGAGTGCTTTTCGGGCAATAAAACGGTGGCAAGCGCGGGCGTCGTGCTCGGTTTTTGCCTGATGATGGTCCTCGACGTCGCGCTCGGCTGACGCTTCTACATAGCGGGAGAATTTCGCCGAAAAGACGGCGGGAACGCTTGACTTGCAGGGGCGGGTTGGGGTATAATAAGGGCATGAATTGCATCAATTGTTTTTTGCGACTGTCGGAAAGCGGATCACCGCAAGGGAGCAAAGAGCAGAAACTTTATGTCGTCCGACTGGGCAGTTCTATTCGTCAGGGATAGAACTGCCCTGTTTTGCTTTCACGGAGGTAAATTGTTATGAAGAAAGTAGCGGTTATTATGGGCAGCGACAGCGACCTTCCCGTCGTGGAGAAGGCGTTCGAGGTATTCCGCAGTTACGGAATCCCCTTCGAAGTGCACGTCTATTCGGCGCACAGGACGCCCGAGGAGGCTCGCGCGTTCTCCGCGAACGCGGCGGAAAACGGGTTCGGAGCGATCATCGCGGCGGCGGGCAAAGCGGCGCACCTTGCGGGCGCGTTGGCGGCAAATACGACTCTTCCCGTGATCGGGATCCCCGTCAAGAGTTCCACGCTGGACGGGCTCGACGCCCTTCTTTCCACCGTGCAGATGCCCTCGGGTATTCCCGTGGCGACGGTGGCGATCGACGGCGCGGCGAATGCGGCGATTCTGGCGGCGGAAATCCTCGCGGTGAGCGATGAGGAGCTGCGCGCGAAACTCGTTGCGGCGAGAAAGGCCGCGGCGGAAAAAGTACTTGAAAAAAACGCCGAGATCTCGGCGAAATACGGTTTATAATCTGACAAAGGAGAAGAAATTTTATGGAAAAGACCGTTCAGTTGTACGAAGGCAAGGCAAAGAAAGTGTTCGCGACCGAGGACGAGAACCTGTGCATCGTGTCCTATAAGGACGACGCGACGGCGTTCAACGGACTCAAAAAGGGTACGATCGTCGGAAAGGGCATCGTCAACAACAGAATGTCCAATATGCTCATGCAGCTCCTGGAAAAGCAGGGCGTTCCCACCCATTTCGTCAAGGAGCTTTCCGACCGCGACACGCTCGTGAAGAAGGTCTCCATCGTCCCGCTCGAAGTCATCATCCGCAACGTATCCGCTGGTTCGTTCGCGAAGCACTACGGCGTGGAAGAGGGCATTCAGTTCGACGAGCCCACCATTGAATTTTCCTATAAGAACGACGCGCTGGGAGATCCTTTGCTCAACTCCTATCACGCGCTTGCATTGAAGCTCGCGACCAAGGAAGAGATCGAGACGATCAAGCGCCTCGCGTTCAAGGTCAACGAAGTGCTTATCGCGTACTTCAAGACGCTCGGCATCCGCCTCGTCGATTTCAAACTGGAGTTCGGCAGACTGCCCGACGGCACCATCGTGCTTGCGGATGAGATCTCTCCCGACACCTGCCGCCTGTGGGATATCAAGACCAACGAAAAGCTGGACAAGGACCGTTTCAGAAGGGATATGGGCGGCGTCGAGGACGCATACAAGGAAGTGTTCAAACGCCTGATGGGAGAATAAGCGGAATGAGCAGATCCATTCACGAAGAGTGCGGCGTTTTCGGCATTTTTGCGAAAGAAACGCTTCCGCTCGCATCCACGGCGTATTACGCGCTGTTCGCATTGCAGCACCGCGGTCAGGAATCGGCGGGCATCGTCGTCAACGACGACGGCGTGTTCTCGTCGTATAAGGACGTCGGTCTCGTCAACGACGTATTCACGGCGGACGTCCTCGAACGGCTGGGCGAAGGCAATATGGCGATCGGCCACGTCCGTTACGGGACGACGGGCACGGGCGGCAGAGAAAATGCGCAGCCCATCGTCGTCAATCACCTCAAGGGCAACATGGCGCTCGCCCACAACGGTAACCTCGTCAATTCCTCCGAACTGCGTTCCGCGCTCGAAGAAGAGGGCAGCATTTTCCATACCACTTCGGATACCGAGGTCATTTCCTATATCATCACCAAAGAGCGCGTGAGATCGCGCTCCATCGAGCAGGCGGTCATCGCGGCGATGGACAAGCTCAAAGGGGCGTATTCGCTCGTCGTCATGTCTCCGTCCAAGATGATCGCCGCGCGTGATCCCAACGGATTCCGCCCCTTATGCTACGGGGTTCGCGATGACGGCGCGTATGTCATCGCGTCCGAGTCGTGCGCGCTGGACGCGGTCGGCGCGAAGAAGATCCGCGAGATCGAGCCGGGCGAAGTGCTCGTCATCTCCAAAGACGGACTCAAAAGCTATACCGAGCACTGCGGCTGCAAAAAGACGCTGTGCGTATTCGAATATATCTACTTTGCCCGTCCCGATTCCGTCATCGACGGCTGCTGCGTACATGACGCGCGCCGCCGCGCGGGCGCATATCTCGCGGAGATGTATCCCATCGACGCGGATATCGTCATCGGCGTGCCCGATTCGGGCCTCGACGCCGCGCTCGGATATTCGCAGAAATCGGGCATTCCTTACGGCATCGGATTCATCAAGAACAAATATATCGGCAGAACGTTCATCGCGCCCGGGCAGAAGGTGCGCGAGGACAAGGTCCGCATCAAGCTCAACGTCGTGACGTCCGTCATCAAGGACAAGCGGGTCATCCTCGTGGACGACTCCATCGTCCGCGGCACGACGAGCGCGCGCATCGTCAAGCTCCTGCGCGACGCGGGCGCAAAGGAAGTGCACATGCTCTCTTCCGCGCCTCCCTTCCTCAATCCCTGCTACTACGGCACGGATATCGATTCGCGCGAAAACCTGATCGCCTGCCATCATACGGTGGAGGAGATCTCCAAGATCATCGGCACCGATTCGCTCGGCTATCTCGACGTCGAGCACGCAAAGCGTCTGACGGGCGGGGACGGCACGGGATTCTGCGCCGCCTGCTTTGACGGGGATTATCCCACGGAAATCCCCACGTCCACGAGCAAGAACCGTTTCGAACAGAAGATCAGCACCAACCCCAAATTCCAGAAGAAGAACTGAAGGAGCAGACATGGAAAAGAGTTTTTCGGAAAGCTACAAAGAGGCGGGCGTAGACATCACCGCGGGCTATAAAGCGGTGGAGCTCATGAAAAAACACATCGCGCGCACGATGACGGCGGGCACCGCCTCCGATATCGGCGGATTCGGCGGACTGTTCGCGCTCGATCTGACGGGATATTCGAAACCCGTCCTCGTATCGGGCACGGACGGCGTGGGCACCAAGCTCAAAATCGCCTTCCTCATGGACAAGCACGACACGGTGGGCATCGACTGCGTCGCCATGTGCGTGAACGACGTCATCTGCTGCGGCGCAAAACCGCTTTTCTTCCTCGACTATATCGCCTGCGGGAAGAACATTCCCGAGAAGATCGCCGCGATCGTGAGCGGCGTTGCGGAAGGCTGCGTGCAGTCGGGCAGCGCGCTCATCGGCGGCGAAACGGCGGAGATGCCCGGGTTCTATCCCGTGGACGAGTATGACCTCGCGGGATTTTCGGTGGGCATCGTCGACCGCGACAAGGTTGTGGACAACAAGAGTATGAAGGAAGGGGACGTCATGATCGCGCTTCCCTCCTCGGGCGTGCATTCCAACGGGTTCTCGCTGGTGAGAAAGGTGTTTGACATCGAACACTGCGATCTGCGCATTCCGCGCGAAGAGCTGGGCGGGAAATCGCTCGGCGAAACGCTGCTCACTCCGACCAAGATCTATGTAAAACCCATGCTCGCGCTGTTTGAACAGGTAAAAGTCAAGGGCGTGTCGCACATCACGGGCGGCGGGTTCTATGAAAATATGCCCCGTTCTATCCCTAAGGGACTGGGCGTGAAGATCAGAAAAGAGGACGTCAAGGTGCTTCCCATCTTCCGCCTCATTCAGAAGACGGGCAAAATCGACGAGCGCGATATGTTCAACACCTTCAATATGGGCGTGGGCATGAGCGTGGTCGTCGCGAAAGAGGACGCCGACCGCGCGGTTGAAATCCTGCGCGCGAACGGCGAAGAGGCTTACGTCGTGGGCGAGATCGTAAAAAGCGACGACGGAGTCGTATTATGTTAACGGAAAAAGTGCGTATCGCCGTCCTTGTATCGGGCGGCGGCACCAATTTACAGGCGCTTTTAGACGAGGAACGCGCGGGCAATATCCCCGACGGGGAGATCGTTCTTGTGCTTTCCAACCGCCCCGACGCCTATGCGCTTAAACGCGCGGAAAATGCGGGCGTGGAGGCGGTCTGCGTCGACCGCGCGCAATTCCCCGACCCCGCCGCGCGCGAGCAAGAAATGCTGCGCATCCTGCGCGAGAAGGGCGTGGGGCTTATTGTGCTCGCGGGGTATCTTTCCATTTTAAGCCCTGCGTTCACGGCGGAATTTGCGGGCAGGATGATCAACATTCACCCGTCGCTCATCCCCGCGTTCTGCGGAAAGGGCTTTTACGGACTCAAAGTGCACGAGGCGGCGCTTTCTTACGGCGTGAAGGTGACGGGCGCGACGGTGCATTATGTTAACGAAATCCCCGACGGCGGGCAGATCATTCTGCAGAAAGCGGTGAATGTGCACGAAGGGGATACGCCCGAGCGGCTTCAAAAGCGGGTCATGCGGCAGGCGGAATGGAAGATTTTGCCCCGCGCCTGCGAGATCGTGTGTAAAAAACTGAGAGGTGAAGAGAAATGAGCTTTAAGACGAAGAGCATGAAAGAGCGCATTGCGGGAAATCCGTATGTGGGCAGGGGGATCGTCGTCGGGAAATCGGCGGACGGCAAAAAGGCGGTGTTCGCTTACTTCATCATGGGACGGAGCGAGAACAGCCGCAACCGCGTGTTCGTGGAAAAGGGCGACGAGGTCGTTATCTATCCTTACGATGAGAGCAAGGTGGAAGACCCTTCCCTCATCATCTATTCCCCCGTCAAGGTCGTGGGGAAGGACGTCATCGTCACCAACGGCGATCAGACGGATACGATCGAACAGTTCATCAAGGCGGGCAAATGCTTCCGCCGCGCGCTCTCCACGCGCGAATTTGAGCCGGACGCGCCCAACTATACCCCCCGTATCAGCGCGATTCTGCACCTGGACGGGAAATATACCTATGAAATGTCCATCTTAAAGAGCGCGGACGAGAAGGGTTCGGCGTGCAACCGCTTTACCTTCGATTATGAGCCTCTCGACGGCGTCGGGCATTTCATTCATACCTATGTCACGGACGGCAATCCGCTCCCGACTTTTATGGGCGAACCCGAGCGCGTGAGCATTCCCGACGATCTTGCCGCGTTTGCGGAAGAGATCTGGAACAACCTGGACGAAAACAACAAAATTTCCCTCTACTGCCGCAGTATCGATCTTGCGAGCGGAAAGACGGAGAACGTGATGTACAATAAACACGAGGTGAAATGATGAACGAATTTTCCCTGAAATACGGCTGCAACCCCAATCAGAAACCCGCGCGCATCTACATGGCGAACGGCGCGGAACTGCCCGTCGAGGTGCTCAACGGCAGACCCGGGTATATCAACTTTCTGGACGCGTTCAACTCCTGGCAGCTCGTCAAAGAGCTGAAAGAG
>CASGEQ010000049.1 GCA_949300535.1 uncultured Bacillota bacterium | reverse complement strand
CCGCAAACAACCGCGCCTGCTTCCGCGGGACAAACAGCGGCGCCGCCGATGCTTTTTGCATCGGCGGCGCCTGTTTTTATCCGACTGTTGTCAAACCGTGCCCGTTGGGGACCGCCCCCGCGCACGCAGCTTTCTCACTCCTTATGAAAGGTGATCGTCCACTCGTCCACGCTCAGCACGAACGCATTCCGTTCCATCCTGACCGTCTGCACGGAACCCGCAAAGTAAAGCCGCACGATATCGGAAGACTCCCCGTCCGCTTCCCAGGTGCCGTATGTCGTATCCGTCACGAGATCGGTGATCGTCATCTTCATCGTGCCGTCTTCCTTCAGTTCGATGATCATGAAATCCTCTTTGAGCGTCTTGCCCTGGAAGCTTTCGCCCGCATTGACGGTGATCACCGCGCCCCCGAAGACATATTGCAATCGCACGAGCTTATATACGCCGCAATAGCTGTCCTGCAAGGTAAACGTGACCGTCCATTCCCCCACCTGAAAGACGAATCCGTCCCATTTCATCTCCACCGTCTGCGTCATGCCGCCGATAAAGATCTGTGCTTTCCCGCCCGAAAGCGCCTTCCAGCTCCCGTACGAGACGTCTTCCACGAGATCGGTCAGGGTAAGCACGGCAGTCCCGTCCTCTTTGAGTTCCAGAACGGCAAAGTTCTCTTCCAGCACTTTTCCGTTGAGCAAATCGCCCGTATTGACGGTGACGATCTCCCCGTTTTCCACATATTGCAGGCGGGAAAGGCGGTAGATCCCCGAATAGTCGGGCTTGCCGCACCCCGCCGTAAAAACGAGCGCGGCGACAATCCATACAAAGATGAGCGCAACCCGTCCTACGCGCCGCAATCGCTTCATTCCTCCTCCTTTCCGCCGAGCAGACGATAGAGCGTCTGTCGGAAGCGGTATTTCTTCATAAGATCGGCAACGGCGGAAAAATCGGGCGATTCAACCGCGCGCACTCTGTGCGCGCGGAGCATCACGTTCTTGGGCGAATGGGAAAAATCGACAAATTCGAGCACGTCCACCGAATATCCGACCGCGCGCAAAAGTTCGGCGCGGATCGCGTCGGTGAGGAGCGCGGAAAACCGCTCCTTGAAGAGCCCGTGCTTCATGAGAAGATCGAAATCCCCGCCCCTTCGGATACTCCCGTTCACCTCGTGCTGACAGCAGGGGACGGAAAAGATGTCCTTCGCGCCGCGCTCTACGGCAAACGCGAGCGCATAATCGGTCGCGACGTCGCAGGCGTGCAGGGTGACGACCGCGTCGATCTCTCCCTCGTACAGCCCGCCTTTGGTCACGTCGTTGACGTAAAAACGCAGTCCGTCATAGCCGTATTTTTCCGCGATCGCGTTGCACTGCGCGACGACGTCCGCCTTCAAATCGTAACCGATGATCTTGGCGTCCATGCCGCGCATTTTTACGAGATAATGATAGAGGAAAAAGGTCAGATAAGATTTCCCGCAGCCGAAATCGAGCAGGGTAAACGATTTTTTGTCCACGCCGCGGAGCGCGTCGTCCACGATTTCCAGGAAGCGGTTGATCTGCTTGTACTTGTCGTATTTATCCGCTTTGATCTTATAATCGGCGGTAAACACGCCCAGGTCGACAAATGCGGGGATCTCCTCCCCTTCTTTGAGCAGATATTCCTTTTCGCGGTTGTTCCCGCGCGGCGCCGCCGAAAGGACGGTATTGCCCGCCTCGCTTTTCTTCCAGCCCGTTCCGCGGCGTACAAAGGTGACCGTCTTCCCCGCAAACGTGAGGCAAATCTGCCGATACGCGCTCCCCTCGCCTTCCAGCCAGGGGAAAAGTTCCTCCTTTGTCAGGTTGCGGTGAAAGACCTTTGTCCCCGCATACCGCTCCGCCTGCCAGCGCGCGCCGCCCTTTAAGAGGACGGGGCGCAGGACGATGCGCGAAAATTCCGCCCCCGCGGCAGGGGAGGAAAAAGTCGCCTTGACGAGCGTATCCCGTCCGAGCGCCAGATTGTCGAAGATCTCTTTCATATCTTTCTCTCTTTCACGCCTTATGACGCCCCGTCCGAAGACGGGGCGTCCGGCAAATCCTTTATTTTGATTATTCCACGCTCTTGAGCGATTCCGTCATGCTGATCTTGGAAATGAGGAATCCGAACAGGATATTGATGAACATACTCGTTCCGAGCGAAACCGCGATCGCCTTGAAGTAGGACGCCGCCGTGATCGAATAGATGAACGCCATCGCGGCGACTTCGTTCAGCTTCATGACGAGATACATGAGCGGATATCCGAAAATACACCCGATCGCCGTGCCGATGATGGTCAGCGTCATAATTTCCACGATCAAAGCGAGTGCGATGCGGAAGTTGTCAAATCCGAGCACTTTCAGCGTCGCCATATCGCGCGTGCGTTCCTTGACGTTGAGCAAAGACAGGTTATAAAGCACGACCACGGAGAGCAGAATCGCAAAGACCATCAGCGTGTATTTCATGGAGTCGGATGTGGAAATGGTGTTGTTTACTTCCGCAATTCTGTCCGCCATCGTCTGCGCCGCGCCCGTGCCGTTCACCTCGTTGAGCGCGTCGCGCACCGCGTCGGGCGATTGCGTTTTCACCCACACGGAATTGGTCGAATAGCAGTCGGTAAATTTATCTTCCGTCGTGAAAAAGCCGTTCCACGTCGCCGTCGGGACGATCGACTCGATCACATACTCCACCGAACACGAACCGAGCGTGAACGTGACGGTATCCCCCTTCTTCACGCCGAGCACGGACGCCGTGATCTCGGACATCGTGTTGCCGCCCTCGGTCACGATGCACATTTGAGAATTTTCGGGGATGATATAGACGGAAATATCCTTGTTCGTCTGTCCCGAAGCGGTCGCCGCATAGCTGTGCATTTTTTCGTATAGCTCGATCGTGCCGTCCGCTTTGAGTTCGTCCAGCTTTTGCATCGTCGCCGTTTCGTCCGTATAGGTGCTCGTCACGTCATAGGAAAGCAGGTATCCGTAGTCGTTCGCCACCGAGCTGTTCATCGTATCGCCGATGCCAAAGCTCGTCACGAGCAGCGCGGTACAGCCGAGAATGCCCACAACCGTCATGGCAGAACGCCCGCGGTTGATTCGGATATTGCGGAACGCCATGCGGAAGGACAGCAGAGCCTGATTTCCGCCGCTGCGTTTCACCTTTCCGCCGCGCGGATGATAGGTGATCTGTTTGGGGCGCATACATTCGGCGGGATTTTCCTTCATCACCGAACGGGACGCCCACACGCCGATGAGGAGCGCGAACAGGCAGACGACAGCCGTCGTGCCGCACATCCAGGGCCAACTGTATACGAGTCCCGTCAAAGTCGGCATGGAGAAAGTCAGACCGTATTTGACCGTCATGACCGAGCAGACGATAGGCGGACCGATGATCGCGCCGACCACGCATCCGAAGAAGGTAATGAATGCGCTCATGAACGCGTAATGGAAGGTGATCCTCCCGTCCGTCATGCCGAGCGCCTTGAACGTGCCGATGTTGATGCGTTCGCGCAGGATAAGGCGGCTGATCGACGTCATGATGACGAGAATGGATACGAGGAAAAAGATGACGGGGAAAATATATATCATCGTCTTGGACTGCTCCACCTCGTTGTCGAGGATGACGACGGACTCCATGCTCCCGCGGTCAAAGATGAAAATCAGGTTATTGTTTTCCTTTTCCGCAAACCGCGCCTGAATTTCCTCCTTCATGGCGGGCGGGTCGTCGCAGAGGATAAGCGCCTGATTGTTCATGTTCCCGATCATCTGCACGACAAAATCGCGCATGGAGTCGGGAAGCTCCATCTGCTTCATGACGGCGTCCACCAGATAATCTTCCGAAATCACCACGGGGGAATTGGAATAGATATTCACCCCTTCCACCGAATACATCAGTCCCGTGATCGGGAAATCGAGGGACATATTATAGGCGGTGATGTCTACGGTAACGGTATCCCCGACTTTGAGCGAATTCATGTCCGCGATCGTCTTGTCGATGAGAAATCCCTTTTCCCCTTCGACGAGATAGGGCTGATTGATCGTATTGTCGCCGACATAGATCTTCGCCGCAAAGGGCTCGCCGTTCTCCCCATCCTTTTCCGGCATAAAACTGCCGTCCGAATAAATGCGGTACTCGACGGGCGCGTTCACGTCGAGCCCTTCCAGATACTCGCGGTCCGAATCGTCCATCCCGCTCGTCTGCACGACGAGCGCGGCGAGATTGGACTCCTTCAGATACGCGTCAGACCGCTCGCGCAAAGTCAGCGTATTGGAAATAAAGCCCAGAAACAGCGTGACTGCAAGGACGGTGATCATGAACATGGAAAGATATTGTTTCCAGTTCTTGCGCAGTTCACGCAGCATCAGTTTTAACATCAATGCGTTTACCACTCGATATCACCCGCCCCGAGAGGATTTTCGTTGACGCGGTTTTCCGTCACCCGTCCGTCCGAAAGGGTGATCACGCGATCCGCGACCTGCGCGAGTTTTGCGTTGTGCGTGACGACCACGACCGTCGTGCCGTAACGCTTTTTCAGCTGTTGCAGCAAGGCAAGGATAAGCTGACCCGTCTTGGAGTCCAGCGCGCCCGTCGGCTCGTCGCAAAGCAGAAGGTGCGGCTTTTTCACGATCGCGCGGGCAATGGCGACGCGCTGCTGCTCCCCGCCCGAAAGCTGAGACGGGAAATTGTTGCGCCGCTTGATAAGTCCGACGCTCCTGAGCGCGACGCGCTCGTCCATGCTCCCCTTGCACTTCGCGATCGCCACGTTTTCCAGCGCGGTCAGATTGGGCATCAGATTGTAAAACTGAAAGACGAATCCGATGTCCTTTCTGCGGTAGTGCACGAGCTGCCGCGAATTGTATTTGGTGATATCCGAACCGAAAATGACCGCCCTGCCCGAATCGGCGCGGTCCATTCCCCCGAGAATGTTCAAAAGGGTACTCTTCCCCGATCCGCTCGGTCCGAGAATCACGGTAAATTCTCCTTCCGCGATCTCGAAATTCACGCCCGCAAGCGCAACGATGCGGTTTCTTCCGTTCCCGTAGCTCTTCCTCAGATTGCTTATCCGAATCCCGTTCATGACGGACCCTCCCAAAAGATAAGGACGTTCGCCCCTACCATGTCTGATTGTTAACTCATTATCATTATATCATCCCTTTGTGAAAACTACAAGACAGAAGCCATCACGATTTTATATGACAATCTGATTTTATCGACAAAAATAAGGCGGAACTTCCGTTTTTTTTGCTTATTTTATTATATTGCTAACCAATCGGCGGCAGCAGGCTTCCGC
>CASGEQ010000048.1 GCA_949300535.1 uncultured Bacillota bacterium | reverse complement strand
ATATGATATAATAACTATAATATTTAATGCTTGGATGCGGAATAGTATCCCGTAAGCGCTTTTTCAGAGATTTGTCGGTCGGTGCGAGGCAAAAGGGCGGTGCGGGGGAACTCGCCGCGGAGCAGTCCGCCTGAACAACAGTAGGGCGGAACGGATTCCCACCGTTACAGGGAAAGGATATGAATGTATCCGCAAAGAGGCGGGTTTTCCCGCAATAAGAGTGGTACCGCGCGTAGCCCCGCGTCTCTTAAATGAGACGCGGGGCTATTTATTTTTTTCATGAGGTGCAGTATGGAAAACAGCAGGAAGTATCGCAAACAGTATTTTCTCCCTCCCGAACGGTGCATGGACTGGGCGGAAAAGGATTCGATCGAAAAGGCGCCCGTCTGGTGCAGCGTGGATCTGCGCGACGGAAATCAGGCGCTCATCGAGCCGATGTCCCTCGAAACAAAAGTGGAGTTCTTCAATCTTCTCGTGGAGATCGGGTTCAAGGAGATCGAAGTCGGATTCCCCGCGGCAAGCGAGACGGAATACGACTTTCTGCGCGCGCTCATCGAGCGCAACCTCATTCCCGAGGACGTCACCATCCAGGTGCTGACGCAGGCGCGCGAGCACATTATCCGCAAGACGTTCGAGGCGATCAAGGGGGCAAAGAACGTCATCGTCCACGTCTACAATTCCACTTCCGTCGCACAGCGCGAGCAGGTGTTCCGCAAGAGCAAAGAGGAAATCTTAAAGATCGCGACGGACGGCGCGGAACTGCTGAAAAAGCTGACCGAAGAAGCGGGGGAGAAGTACCGCTTCGAATATTCGCCCGAGAGCTTTACGGGTACGGAGCCCGAGTACGCGCTGGAAGTTTGCAACGCGGTGCTCGATATCTGGCAGCCGACCCCCGACAGAAAGGCGATCATCAATCTGCCCGCGACGGTGGAAAACGCAATGCCGCACGTCTATGCGCAGCAGATCGAATACATGCACAAACACCTCCGTCATCGCGAAAATACCGTCATTTCCCTGCATCCGCACAACGACCGCGGCTGCGGCGTGGCGGCGTCCGAAATGGGACTTCTGGCGGGCGCGGACCGAATCGAGGGCACGCTTTTCGGAAACGGCGAGCGCACGGGCAACGCGGATGTGGTGACCATTGCGATGAACATGTTCTCGCAGGGCGTCGATCCCAAACTCAATTTTGCCAATATGCCCTATATTGCCGCGCTCTATAAGACGTTCACGGGGATGGAGGTTTCCCCCCGTCAGCCGTATGCGGGCGAGTTGGTATTCGCGGCGTTCTCGGGTTCGCATCAGGACGCTATCGCGAAGGGCATGCACTTCCGCGAGACAAAGCAGGATCCGACGTGGGACGTTCCCTATCTGCCCATCGATCCCAAAGACGTCGGAAGAGAATACGATTCGGACGTTATCCGCATCAATTCGCAGTCGGGGAAAGGCGGCGTAGGATATGTCCTCGAACAGGTGTACGGCATCAAGATGCCGCTTAAAATGAAAGAGGCGATGGGGTATGCCGCAAAGCACGTGTCCGACGTGGAGCATAAGGAACTGAAAGCGCCCGAGCTTTACGATATCTTTGAAAAAGAGTTTGTATTTCCGCGCGAAAAATTCGACATCGGCGAATGCCATTACCGTCAGGTGGACGGCATCACGGCGATCGTGGAGATCGTGGAAGGGGAGAAGCATACGACCGTCGAAGCG
This sequence comes from uncultured Bacillota bacterium, assembly GCA_949300535.1. Taxonomy (GTDB): domain Bacteria; phylum Bacillota; class Clostridia; order Christensenellales; family Borkfalkiaceae; genus Gallimonas. Next base: position 1,065 of record CASGEQ010000048.1, on the reverse strand, counting down.
ACGGGCAACGGGCGTCTGGACGCGGTATCCAATGCGCTCAAAAAGCATTTCGGGCTGAGCTACACCATCACGGGGTATGAACAGCACGCGCTCACGTCCGGTTCGTTCGCGCAGGCGATCTCCTATCTCGGCGTGGAAAGGGACGGCGTCGTCTATTGGGGCGCAGGGGAGCATACGGACATCATCCGCGCTTCCGTCGCCGCGCTGGTCGCCGCGCTCAACAACTACTTCCGCAAGTAACGCTTGTCTGCCGCACTCAATATTATTTCCGCAAATCGCCCTGGCTGTCGCACTTATTATTTGGCGGAAAGAGCGTGACGGATCCGGTTTGCGCAGAACACGGCAATGAATTTAAGATAAGAATATTCAACGAAAAAAAGCGCGGCGCGCAAGGATTTCCTTGCGCGCCGCGCTTTTTTTCGTCGGACTCAGACGAGATATCTTGCGCCTTTCATGATGATTTCCGCCATTTCGTCGGCGAACTTCTCCACGGGGATTCGTTCGCGCGAGGTGAGCCGCGCCTGCAGGCAGGCGATGCAGCCCGAGGAAACGAAACGGTAAAACAGCGCCACTTTTTCGGGTGTGGAATTGCGGAAATAGGTCGCATAGTATTCCATGCAGAGCTGTTTTCCCATTTCGATGAATTTCATCATTCCGCTCCCGTTGTCGGAAGAAAGAAGGAGATGGCAAAGATCTTCATGGTCTTCCAATAACCTGAATACGGTGCGGCAGATTTCCCGCGTGGAGTGCAGTGCGTCCGTCTTTTCGAACGCCGCCCGCGTCGCTTCCGCAAAGGAAGCGAGAAAATCGTTTTCCAGCTGTTCGTTCAGGTCGTATACGTCCATGAAGTGCGCATAAAAGGTCCCTCTGCCCACGCCCGCGCGGTCGCACAGTTCCCGTACGGTGATTTTACGCAGCGGTTTTTCTTTTCTCAGCTGTATAAAAGCGTCGATGATCATCTTATGCGTCAGTTTGACGCGCAGGTCGCGATTTTCAATGTTCATCGATTTGTCCTCCTTTCGGACATATCCGCCAAAAGTGTTCGGATACGCACGCTCTCAAAAA
>CASGEQ010000047.1 GCA_949300535.1 uncultured Bacillota bacterium | reverse complement strand
GAGAAGGTATCCCGCACGCTTACGCCCGCCCAGCGGCTCGCCGTAAAGACGATCGGCGAAACGGAGAAGACGGTCATTCTCCTGCACGGCGTGACGGGGAGCGGAAAGACGGAGATCTATCTCACGCTCATCGCCGAACAGCTGAAAAAGGGCAAAAGCGCGATCTTTCTCGTTCCCGAAATTTCTTTGACGCCGCAGATGCTCTCCCAGCTGCGCGCGCGGTTCGGGGAAAGCGCGGCGATACTGCACAGCGGACTTTCCGCGGGCGAGCGGTTTGACGAATGGTGCCGCCTGCGCGAAGGAACGGCAAAGATCGCGATCGGCGCGCGATCGGCGATCTTCGCGCCCGTGGAAAACGTCGGGGTGATCATCATCGACGAGGAACACGACGGGAGTTATTCGAGCGAGAGCGCGCCGCGTTACAATACGGCGGATATCGCAAAACTGCGCGCCGCCTATAACGGCTGTAAATTGGTCTTGGGCAGCGCCACGCCTTCGGTGGAGACTTACCGCCTGGCAAAAGAGGGGGAGTACGAACTCATCACTCTTCCCGACCGCATCAACCGGCGCCCGATGCCCGACGTCATCATTGCGGACATGCGCCGCGAAGTGCGCCGCGGGAATGCGTCGGCATTTTCTTCGCAGCTTCGGGAAAAGCTGGAAAAGTGCCTTTCCGACGGCAATCAGGCGATCATCTTCCTCAACCGCAGGGGATATTCTCAGACGGTCATCTGCCGTACCTGCGGATATGTCGCGAAATGCGAGCACTGCGACGTCGCGCTCACCTATCACAGCGAGGAAGACTGCCTCAAATGCCATTACTGCGGCACGCGCTATCACATGCTGTCCGCCTGCCCCGAATGCGGCGGTACGCACATCAATTACGTCGGCACGGGCACGCAGAGGGTGGTCGGCGAATTGAAAAAGCTGTATCCGAAAGCGCGCATTCTGCGCATGGATAACGATACGACGAGCGGCAAAGAGGGGCATTTCCGTATTCTGAAAGAATTCGGGGAACGGCGCGCGGATATCCTCGTCGGGACGCAGATGGTTGCCAAAGGCCACGATTTCCCGTCTGTCACGCTGGTCGGTATTCTGGACGCGGACATGAGCCTGCATTTTCCCGACTATCGGAGCGGCGAACGCACCTTTCAGCTCATCACGCAGGTGGCGGGCAGGAGCGGGCGCGCCGAGGAGCGGGGCGAAGTGGTCTTGCAGACGTACGATCCCGACAACTATATTCTCCGTTTTGCGGCGAATTATGATTATAAGGGATTTTACGAGCACGAGATCTCCATGCGCGCCGCGCTCGCCTTTCCGCCGTTTGCCAAGATCGTGCGCGTGATGGCGACGGGTACGGACGAGAAGGAAACGCTGGACGCCCTGCGCGAAGCATACGGCAGATTGCAGGTCATTTACGGGAAGTATCCCGACAAATTTTTGTTTTTCAACAAGATGCACGCGCCGATCAGGCGCATTCAGAATAAATTCCGCTATCAGGTGCTCATGCGCCTGACGGACGGAACGCCGCTCAGAGAGATCTATGACGCGTGCGCGGACGTCAAGCGCAAAAACGCGATGGTATATATCGAGGAGAATCCCTCCAATTTAAGCTGACAAGGAGAATGATATGATACGCGAAGTGGTACAGGTCGGAGATGAAATACTGCGCAGGAAGTGTGAACCCGTCAAGGAATTTGACGCCTCTCTTTCCGCGCTGTTGGACGATATGAAGGAAACGCTCTTTCATGAGGACGGTGCGGGGCTTGCCGCGCCGCAGATCGGCGTGCCCCTGCGCGCGGTCGTCGTCAACGTGGACGAGGGATATTTTGAGTTCGTCAACCCCGTCTTCGTCTGGCAGAAAGGGGAGCAGGTGGGACCCGAAGGCTGTCTTTCCGTGCGCGGAAAGATGGGCACCGTCTGCCGTCCCAATAAAGTGAAGATCATCTTTCAGGACAGAAAGGGCGATCGCTATTCGCTCGTCGCGCATGGATTTTTCGCCCGCGCGGTCTGCCATGAACTCGATCATCTGGACGGGATTCTGTACATCGACAAATCGACGAACGTCCACACGGTGGACAAAGACTGATCGAAGGAGACGGCATGAAGATCGTATTTGCGGGTACGCCGTCCTTTGCGGTCGCGCCCCTCAGACAACTTCTTGCGGCGGGATATAAGATCGCCGCAGTACTCACGCAACCGGACAAGCCGCAGGGCAGAAAGGGGATTTTAACCCCTTCGCCCGTCAAGCTGGCGGCGCAGGAAGCGGGCATTCCCGTCTTACAGCTCCAAAAGCTCAAAGAGGATTATTCCGAACTTGCCGCGGTCGGTGCGGACGCGATGATCACCTGCGCATACGGGCAGATTTTGACGCAGGAAGTGCTCGATCTCTTCCCGTTGGGCGTATGGAACGTCCACGCGAGCCTGCTTCCCGCCTATCGCGGCGCGGCGCCCATTTCGCGCTGTATCATGGACGGCTGCCGTGAAACGGGCGTCACCGTCATGAAGACGGAGCTCGGGCTGGATACGGGCGATATTTTGCTGCAACGCGCGATCGCGGTGGAGGATACGGATACCTGCGGCACGCTGACGGATAAACTTTCCCTGCTCGGCGCGGAGCTCATCGTCGAGGGAATGCGGCTGGTAGAATCGGGCAATGCGCATACGATTGCGCAGGGCGAGGGATTTGTCTGTAAAAAGGTCGTCAAAGAGGCGGCGGATTTTTCGCGCTCTGCAAGAGAAGTGAGCGCGTTTATCCGCGCCCATTCCCCCGCGCCGCTCGCGTTCGGCAGGGCGGAAGGCTTGCTTGTGAATTTCATCAACGCGGAAATCGCAGATACGGAAACGGACGAACCCTACGGAGCCATCCTTTCCGATCGCCCGTCCGACGGACTAGTCGTCGCCTGCGGACAGGGGGCGGTGCGCATCACCGAGGTTCAGCCTGCGGGCGGAAAGAAGATGCGCGCGTCTGATTTCCTCAACGGAAGAAAGCTGAAAAAGGGGATGCGCTTTGAAGACAAACCCGTTTTATGATCCCTATCAGATTTTGACAAAGATATATGCGGAAGGGGCGCACTTAAAGCAGGCGATCGCGGATACGCCCATCGAGGAGCTCAACCGCGCCCGCACGGTAAAGACGGTGTACGGCGTGTTGGAGCGCGATTCTTATTTTTCCCTCTGTATCCGCACATTCGCGCCCAAGAATCCCAAACAGAGCATCCGCATTCTGTTAAAGATCGCGCTTTATTGGCTGCTTTCCCTGGGGAAACCCCAATATATGGTCACCGATACCGCCGTCGATCTGTGCAAGCGCATGGGCAAAGGCGGCGCGGCG
>CASGEQ010000046.1 GCA_949300535.1 uncultured Bacillota bacterium | reverse complement strand
CAAGAACGGCGTTTATCTTTCGGGCGGCGTCTGCAAGATGACGGGGATCGCCGATTATATTTCGGAGCAGCTGCAGATGGAAGTACACCTCGCCGAGGAACCGCAGATGGCGGTGGTGCTCGGCGGCGGCAGGGCGATCGGGAACCCCGCGCTGCTGCGCTGTATCCGCATGGACTGAAAGAGGAGTTCGGGCGCCGCCGCGCTTTCGGCGCGGCGGCGTTTTTTCATGCGCGGACGGGAGAATCAAGCTGTTTTATGCGTTCGGCTCTCTCCGTACCGAGCGGCGTTTTTGTCCGTCCGTTGCACTTTCTCCGTCCGTTCGGGTGGGTGGGGCGCGAAAAGGCGGCAAAAACGGTTGACAAGCGGAAAAAATGTTTCTATAATGGGGATAACGGCAATGACCGAGACAGACGCGCCAAACGTCCGTTTCCAGAGAGGAAGATCCGCACACGGCTGAAAGGTCTTCCATACGGAAGGCGCGGTATTCCCTCGCGAGCCGCTCCGCAGAACTCAGAGTAAGCGGAGCCGACATCCCGCGTTAAGGGGCAATGAGGTGCGCGTTTTTGCGCACGAAGATAGGTGGTACAGCGGAATTTTCGCCCTATGCGCTATTTGGCGCACAGGGCGTTTTTTTATTCCTGTGCCGTTTGCGGCGCAAGAGGCGTTTTGATGACATCCGCGCGAGCGGAAAAGGAGAGGTTATGCAGTTGAATTCGGAAGAGATCAAAAAGAGGGCGTTCGCGGAAAGCGAGGCGGCGGCGGACAGCCGCGCGCTCTACGAGGTGAAGATGAAGTACCTCGGCCGCGCGGGGGAAGTCACCGCGCTTCTGAAGGGCATGAAGCAGGTCCCTGCGGAGGAGCGTCCCGCATTCGGTAAACAGGTGAACGATCTGCGCGTGGAGCTGGAAGCGGCGTTCGCGGCGCAGGAAGAAAAGGTGCATGCAAAGGAGCTGGAACAAAAACTCGCGAGCGAGCGGGTGGACGTTACCATGCCCGGGAGAAAGGGCAAACACGGTACCCTTCATCCCGTCACGCGGGTGAGAAACCGCCTGATCGACATTTTCATGGGCATGGGATTCGAGATCTACGAAGGCCCGGAGATCGAGAGCGATTACTATAACTTTACCGCGCTCAATACGCCCGCCGATCACCCCGCACGGGATATGCAGGATACGTTCTATCTGACGGACGAATTTCTGCTGCGCACGCAGACGAGCGCGGGGCAGATCCGCCTGATGGAGAAAAAACAGCCGCCCATCAAGATGCTTTCCCCCGGCAGGGTATTCCGTTCGGACGACGACGCGACCCATTCGCCCATGTTTCATCAGATGGAAGGGCTTGTCGTGGACGAGCATATCACGCTGTGCGACTTGCAGGGCATGCTGGACGAGTTTGCGCGGACGATGTTCTCGGAAACGAGCAAAACGCGCCTGCGCCCGTCCTATTTCCCGTTCACGGAGCCTTCCGTCGAGGTCGACGTCTCGTGCGCGGCGTGCGGCGGCAAGGGCTGTTCGCTGTGCAAGGGCACGGGCTGGATCGAAGTGTTAGGCGCGGGCATGGTCAACCGCCGCGTGCTGGAAAACTGCGGAATCGACCCCGACAAGTACACGGGATTCGCGTTCGGCATGGGAATCGAGCGCATCGCGATGCTCAAATACGGCATCAACAATATCAAACTGCTCACGGAAAACGACGTGTGTTTTCTGGAACAGTTCAAGGATTGAGGAGGCAGGGATATGTTAGTACCTTTGAGTTGGCTGAAAGATTATGTGGATATAGACGTTTCTGCGGAAGAATTGCAGGAAAAACTCTTCTCCTGCGGCTTTGAAGTGGAAGAGATGACCTACCTCGGCAAGGACGTCACGGGCGTGGTCGTGGGGCAGATCACGGAGACGAAGAAACACCCCAACGCGGACAAACTCACCGTCTGCAAGGTGGATTGCGGCAAACACGGCGTCAAACAGATCTGCACGGCGGCGACCAACGTGTTCGCGGGCGCGAAAGTGCCCTGCGCGCTGGACGGGGCGACCGTCCTGCACGAGGGCGGCATTCAGAAGATCAAGAAGGGCAAGCTGCGCGGCGAGGATTCGGAAGGCATGATGTGCTCGGGCGAAGAACTGGGCATCAACGACGATTTCTATCCGGGCGCAGAAGTGAACGGCATCCTCATCCTGAATGAATCCGAACCCATAGGCGAGGATATCAGGAAGGTGGTGGGACTGGACGATTATCTGTTCGACATCGCGGTGACTGCGAACCGTCCCGACTGCCAGAGCGTATACGGCATGGCGCGCGAAGTGGCGGCGGTCCTCAAAAAGCCGATCAAGGCGCCCGCGACCGATTATACGACAACACATACCGACGTTAAAATCCCCGTCACGGTGGAAGAACCCGCGCTTTGCCCCCGTTATATCGGGCATTACGTTTCCGACGTGAAGATCGGGACTTCTCCCGCATGGATGCGCCGCAGACTGGCTCTTTGCGGAATCCGCTCCATTTCCGACATCGTGGATATCACCAATTTCGTCCTGCTGGAAATGGGACAGCCCATGCACGCGTTCGATAAAAACTATCTCGCGGGCGGGAAGATCGTCGTCCGCCGCGCGCGCGACGGAGAGAAGATCGTCACGCTCGATGAAAAAGAATTCACGCTCACGCACGATAACCTTCTCATCTGCGACGGCGAAAAGGGCGTAGCTTTGGCGGGCATCATGGGCGGGCTCAACAGCGAGATCAAGCCGGATACCCAAGCGGTATTCTTTGAGGCGGCGAAGTTCGCGCGCGACAGCGTGAGAAAGACCTCCCGCGCGCTCGGACAGCGCAGCGATTCCTCCTCCCGCTTTGAAAAGGGCGTGGACGCATATACGTCCGAAATCGCCATGGACCGCGCGCTTCATCTCGTGCAGGAGCTCGGCTGCGGAACGGTCACCGATTACCGCGCCGACTGCAACGCCGCAGACCTGACGCCCAAGAAAATAACGACGGCATTCGATAAAATCAATACGCTGCTCGGGATTGCGGTGCCCGAAGAAGAGGTCTGCGCCATCCTGCGCCGCCTCAACTTCGGCGTGGAGACAAAAGGCGGCGAGCTGACGGTTACCGTGCCGCTCTATCGCGAAGACGTGGACGGATATCCCGATCTCGCCGAAGAGGTCATCCGCATGTACGGATACGAGCATATCAAGCCCACCTTCCTGCAAAAGGCGACGGTCACGCACGGCGGACTGACGACGGCACAGAAGCAGGAACTCAAATGCAAGGAAACGCTCAAAGAGGAAGGGTACATGGAAGCGGTCAATTATTCCTTCGGCTCGCCTAAGGATTTCGACCTTCTGCGCCTTCCCGCAGACGCGCCCGAACGCAGGGCGATCCGCATCCTCAATCCCATCGGGGAAGATCTGTCCGTCATGCGCACGACGCTCGTGCCGACCATGCTCGGCAACGTGGTGCGCAACGTGCGCCGCGGCAACGAATCGGGGAAACTGTTCGAGCTCGCCAACGTGTATCTCGCGGACGAGCTTCCCTTAACACAGCTTCCCGAAGAGCGCAAGCATATCGTCATCGCGCTGTGGGGCGACGGGGATTTCTTCGATCTCAAGGGCGCGGTGGAAGCGATCGCGGACGCGTTCGACCTTAAACTCAGCTTTGTGCGCGGCGAGCGCAGCTGGCTTCACCCCGGCATCACGGCGGAAGTAAAGATGGGCGAAAAGACGGTCGGCGTTCTCGGCGAACTCCATCCCGCCGTTGCGGAAGAGCTCGCGCTTGAAAAGCGCGTGTGCCTCGCGGAGCTGGACTATGCGGCGCTTTCCAGAAAATTCGCGAAGGAGATCCGCTATCACAATCTTCCCAAGTTCCCCGACGTACAGCGCGATCTCGCGTTTGTCGCGGACGAAGAAGTGACGTGCACGCAGGCGGAAGAGGTCATCCTCCGCGCTTGCAAGGCGTTGAAAAGCGCGGAGCTGTTTGACGTATACCGCAGCGCGCAGATCGGCGCGGGCAAGAAGAGCATGGCGTTCCGCCTCACCTTCTCGCCCGAGGAAAAGGCGGAAAAAGGGCTTTCCCCCGAAGCGGTGGACAACTTCTTCCACAAGATCGTCGGCGCATTGCAGGCGAAGCTGGGCGCGGAACTGCGCTGATCGCAAAATAATGAAAAAGCTCTCCTTTTCGGGGAGCTTTTTGCCGAAAAAGGCATTTTCAACCGACAGTTGTGCAAAACTCAACCTATGATACGGGCGATTCAACCTTTCGTCGCTGGAATGGAAGCCGCCAAGGCGGTAAAATAAAGGCACAAACAACGAAAGGAGACGTTATGAACACAATCAGAAGATTATTTGCACAGATTTTCAAAACGGCGCGCCCCGAACGGGAAAGAGGAGCGCGGGAAGCGGAAAGAACGGCGGAAGGGGGCAATGCCCTTGCGCCCGATCTCACACAGCTGCCTCGTCTTGCGGAATTGTTTTCCGTCACGACGGTCGCGGGAAACTGAAAGGACGGCTGAGGAAAGGAGAATCATATGAACAACACATTGGGAAAGAGAATTGCATATTATCGGAAATCCAAAGAAATGACGCAGGAAGCGCTTGCAGAGGCGTGCGGCGTGACCGCGCAGGCGGTCTCAAAGTGGGAGAACGATCTTACCGCGCCCGATATCTCCCTTTTGCCTCGCCTGGCGGAATTATTCTCCGTCACGACGGACGAACTGCTCGGCGTGAGCCGCGAGGAGACCAAGGCGGTTGACGTAAAGACTCTGGACGTAAGCAAACTGCTGCTGCGCATCCGAATTCAGGATGAAGAAGACAAGGTCAACATCAATCTTCCGTTCGCGCTCGTCGAAGCAGTGCTCGAATCGCCTGCGCTCAGCGATATTGCGTTCGGAAGCACGTCCGATAAGCTCAAAGATATCGATTTTAAGCGTATCGTTTCCCTCGTCCACATGGGCGCGATCGGAAAACTCGTCGAAATTCAATCGGCGGACGGCGGAACGGTGGAGATCTGGGTAGAATGAAGATCTTCATCCAATCGGGCAAGTTCCGCCTGCGCCTCGTCGTCGGGCTGCGGTTTGCGCTCTGGCTTTTTAAGAAAAAGACTTCGGGCGCCGAAGTTCCCGACGAAGTGTGGAAAATTCTGCGCCGGGAACTCAAAAAGGCGAAAAAGACATTCGGCAAACTTCCGCTGGTCGACATACAGTCGTCCGACGGCGATATCGTGAAGATCACGCTCTGAAAAGAATCGAGGTTCTCGGGCGTATCATGAAGATCGCGCTCTGAAAGAAACGTCGGATTTTTCGTGATATCGTGGAGATCGCGCTTTCCCTGCCTGCATCGGGCACAGACCGCGCATTCCCTGATTTTGCCGTAAACAGGAACCTGCGCCCCCGCAAACTTGCGGGGGCGCAGTCATTTATCGGTGACGGGAAAGGGGACAGGCGTGTCCGCGGGAGGAGAGCATGTCCGAATCTGCGCGCGCGTACCGTGTCCGCGTATTCTGCTATATTTTTGCGGCATGGGTGCCGCAAAATTCGGCGTATGGGTACCGCCGATGGGAACTGTGCGTTTTTCTCTCGTCATGGGTGCCGCTGACGGAAAACGGCGTGGCCTTTCTGCGGCATGGGTGCCGCCGACGAAAATGAAAAAACCGCGCCGCCTGTTCAGGCGGCGCGGCGCATTGCAAACGCATTCAGTTGAGGAGCATGCGGTCGTTGGCAAATTCGTTTCCGACTGCCTGCTCGAATTTTTCCAAAAGGTCCTTGACGGTGAGTTTCTGTTTTTCCTCGCCCTTGATGTCGAAGATGATTTTGCCAGCGTGCATCATGACGAGGCGGTTGCCGTAACGGATTGCGTCGCTCATGTTGTGGGTGATCATCAGCGTGGTAAGGGAGGATTCGGACGTGATCTCTTCGGTGATATGCAGAACTTTCTGCGCCGTTTTGGGATCGAGCGCCGCCGTGTGCTCGTCCAAAAGGAGGAGCTTGGGCTGTTGCAGAGTCGCCATCAGAAGGGTGATCGCCTGCCGTTGACCGCCGCTTAACAGCCGCACTTTGCTCGTGATGCGCGATTCCAGTCCGAGCTCGAGGGAAGCGAGCTTTTCCACGAGAAAGGCGCGCTCCTTTTTGGGCATTCCCCAACGGAGCGTGCGGCTCTTTCCGCGCCGCATGGCGAGCGAGAGGTTTTCCTCGATGTTCATATCTCCCGCCGTGCCCATCATGGGATCCTGGAACACTCTGCCGAGGTATTTCGCGCGGCGATGCTCCTTAATTGCGGATACGTTCTGTCCGTCGATGAAGATCTTTCCGCCGTCGATGTCGTAAACGCCGCTCACGATGTTCATGAGTGTGGATTTTCCCGCGCCGTTACCGCCGATGATGGTGACGAATTCGCCCTTTTCCACTTCAAAATTGAGTTTGTCGAGCGCAAGCTTTTCATTGGGCGTCCCGGGATTGAAGATCTTTGTTACATTTTCCAGTTTAAGCATTTTCTTTCTCCTCTGCGTCCGAGGTGTCGGAAGGGGATTGCTCCGCGGCGGATTCCGCAGTTCCGCCGTCGGGCGGCGCCGCGTTGTTCTTTTTGCGCTTGATATAGCGGGTGACGGAAGATTTTACCGTCGGTACCGAAAGCGCGATCGCCACGACGAGCGCGGAGATAAGCTGGATATAATTGGTGGAAAGCCCCAGATAGAAGATGATGGAAGTAATGATGCGGTAGATGATGCTGCCGATCGCAACGCCGGTGAGTTTGAGCCAGAAATGATCTCTTGCGGGGATAAGCGTTTCCCCGATGACCACGGCGGCAAGCCCGATGACGATCGCGCCCTGTCCCATCGTGTTGGTTGCGCCCGCCTGCTGCTGTGCAAACAGCGCACCCGAAAGTCCCACGAGCGCGTTGCTGATGACGAGCGCGTAGATCTTGGTGAGATCGGTATTGATACCCTGCGCGCGGCTCATCTTCTCGTTCGCGCCCGTCGCGCGGATAGACATTCCGAGTTCCGTGCCGAAGAACCAGTAGAGGAGCGCGACGACGGCGGCGACGAACACGACGCCCATGATGAGTTCGGAGAAGTAATTCGCGGAAATGCCGAAAATCTTCATCCCTTCGGGGAAGATCCAGTTATACACGGTCGGCGCATACAGCACGGGGATGGATGGAGTCCCGCCTGTGACGAGCAGATTTATGGAGACGAGCGCGGTCATCGTGAGGATTCCCGAAAGGATGGGAGGGATCCTGAGTTTGACGTTTAAAAGCCCCGTCACGAGCCCCGCCGCTCCGCCCGCGAGCATCGCGACGAAAGTCGCGAGGAAGGGATTGAGCGAAAGATTGTTGATAAACAGCGCGGCAATGAGCCCGCCGAGGGCGAAACTTCCTTCCACGGTAAGGTCCGCAAAGTCGAGAATGCGGAAGGTGACGAATACGCCGATCGCGAGCAGCGCCCAAATAAGGCCCTGATTGATGCCGCCTAAAATGGTAATTCCCATAATGTAATTCCCGTGAGGTTATTTTCCCACTTTGTCGTAAACGCTCTGCGGTACGGTGAAGCCGATCTCATCCGCAACCGTATCGTTGACCGAATAGACGAGCTTGTCTTCAGGACAGGTCTGATACTTCATCGTGCCGATATCCGTTCCCTTCACGAGCACGTCGAACGCCATCTGCGCCGCAAGTTCGCCGAGGACGTAATAGTCGATCGCCAAGGTCGCCACGCCGCAAAGATCGTTCATGTTGGCTTCGCCGCAGACGATGGGCACGGGATTGGTTTTGACGTTCATGGAATGCACCGTCGAGGCTGCGGAAGCGAGCATATTGTCGGTGGGAATATATACCATGTTCACGCCCTGATTTTTCAGCGTGTTGTTGAGCGCGTTTTCGATATCGCTTGCAGTCGTGACCGTGGCAATGACGACGTCGTCCTCGCTCATGCCGTTTTCCAGCGCGATGGCGGTCATCTCGTCCGCCTGCGTCTTGGAATTGGGCTCGCTCGAGGTATAGAGAATTCCCAGCCTCATCTGCGTGTCGCCGAGCAGCTCTTCCATGAGGTCGAACTGTTTTTCCATGGGGTTCATGTCGGATACGCCCGAGACGTTTTTGCCCGAGGTGCCGTCCTCACCGACGAGTTTTGCGGACGCGGGCCCGGGATCGGTGACCGCGTTGAAGAGGACGGGAATGGTGGAAGTGGTTCCCGCCGCCGTCTGCGCGGAAGGGGTCGCGATCGCATAGATGAGATCGACGTTTCTCGCGATAAACGTATCCACGATGGGCTTGCTGTTGGTCGCCTGTCCCTGTGCGTTCTGCACATTGTAGGAGACCGTCTTTCCCTCCGCTTCCATGAGCTCGGTGAGCTTATCCTGGAATCCTTCACTCGCGTCGGTCAGCGCGTCGTGTACCGCATACTGAACGATACCGATATTGTAGTCCGCATTTCCCCCGCAAGCGGCGAAAGAGACTGCCGCGCCTGCAAGGATAACGCTTCCCATACAAAGACTCAAAAATTTTTTCATCTTCTTTTCCTCCGAATCGATTGGCTCCGACTCTATCGCTCTTTGTCGGAACGTTGTTTCTATCTATTCTATAATAAATGAAACAAAAAAGCAATGATTTGACTTGCCTGTTTTGCAAAAGACGGAAAAAATTTGCGATTTTTTTATTTTTATTCATTTTCCAAGGGGCAAAATGGTTAAAAACTGTATAACTATGAAAATTTCCTGCATAATGCGGACGTTTATGCAAAGCGTAAAATACTCATCCATACGCGTTTGCGGCGCGAAAATATCCCACTCTACTGCGGGTAGAGAGCGGATGTCGGGCGGTAGAGAAGGGGGTTTTATGAGTAGGACGGGATTAAGAAGGAGTAGGTTTACATCAGGTCCGAAAGGGGCATATAATGAGAACGCAAACAAAAATGCGCCGATGGGCGGGCCGGGTCCCGCTTAAATGACCGCAGGCGAAGCGGGCGCAGAACAAGGGGGTACTATCATGCAGGAAACAATGACAATGAAGCGGGACAGCGGATTCATCCGCGCCCTGTATACCAAAGGAGAGGAGATCTTCAATGCGGTATCGCACATTGCGGGCGGCGCGCTGGGGCTGATCGCGTGGATTGTCTGCGCGGTATTTGCCTATCCCGACCCGATCGCGCTCACGGCGGTCTGTATTTTCGGCGCGTGCGTGGTCACGCTCTATACGATGAGCGCGCTCTATCATTTTTTGCCCGAAGGGCGGGCGAAGAGAGTGTTCCGCATTTTCGATCACTGTACCATATTCCTGTTGATCGCGGGGACATATACGCCCTATTGCATGATCGCGCTGGGCGGAACGCCGCTCGGGACGGGGATTTTGATCGCGCAATGGTCGCTTGCGGCGATCGGGATCGCGCTCAATGCCGTCGCAATGCACAATCGCGCCGTAAAGGCGGTTTCGATGATCTTTTACGTCGTCATGGGCTGGATGGCGGCCATCGCGTTGCGTCCGCTCCTTGCGGCGCTTTCTCCCGCGGCGTTTGTCCTGCTGCTCGCGGGCGGCGTATCCTATACGGTGGGGATCGCCTTTTACGCGCTGGGCAAAAAGGTGCGCTATTTTCATTCGGTATGGCATCTTTTCGATCTGCTCGGCACGCTCCTGCAGTTTTTCAGTATCCTTCTCATGCTGTAAAAAAGAGAGTAAGAGTTCTCTGCGGAAATCGCATTCGGCGGAAACGGCTATGGGTTAAACGGGCATGAGTGAATGATATAAAAGATGTAAATCAACAACAAACGGGCGCGGAAAGCTCTTCCGCGACCGTTTTTTCGCAATCGGGGAAAAATTTTCCGTAT
>CASGEQ010000045.1 GCA_949300535.1 uncultured Bacillota bacterium | reverse complement strand
CGCGCTCGCGGGCGTGCCCGAAGAGGTCACATCCCGCGCCAAGCGCATCTTAAAATCGCTCGAAAAGAACGACCTGACGCGCGCTCAGGCGTCGGCGGCGGAAGAAGAGGAGCCGCAGAAAGAGGAGAAGGGACAATTCCTGATGAAAGAACTCAAAGAGCTGGATCCCGATTCGCTCACGCCCATGCAGGCGCTCATGCTCCTCAATGAATGGAAGAAAAAAGCGGAGGAATAAATGGCAAAGATCAATCTCTTGACGGCGGACGTCTATAATCGGATCGCGGCGGGCGAAGTGGTAGACCGCCCGTATTCGGTCGTGAAAGAGTTGGTGGAAAACGCGATTGACGCGGGCGCGAAGGAGATCGTCATCGAAGTGGAGCAGGGCGGCAAGAAGCTCATTCGCGTGACGGACGACGGGAGCGGCATCTCTAAAGACGACCTCAAAAGCGCGTATCTGCCGCACGCGACGAGTAAATTAAAGACGGCGGAAGATCTGGAGCGCGTTTTAACGCTCGGGTTCCGCGGCGAGGCGGTCGCTTCCATTGCTTCCGTGTCCCGCATGAAGATCGTCTCCAAGACGGCGGATGCGGACGCGTTCGCGCTTTCCTGCACGGGCGGCGTGCTCGGCGAGATCGTCCCCGAAGGGGGCGCGAACGGGACTTGCGTGACGGTGGAAGATCTGTTTTTCAACACGCCCGCAAGACTGAAATTCCTCAAATCGGACAGCGCGGAAGAGGGCGATATCGCCAATATGGTCTCCCGCTTCATTCTCTCGCGGCCCGAGATCTGCTTTACCTATTATACCAACGGCAGGGTGAAATACCGCTCGTTCGGAGACGGACTGACGGCGGCGCTTGCCGTCGTTTACGGCGCGGACGCGCCTAAAAACTGCTACGGGATCCGCGCGGAGAAGCACGGAGTTTCCCTGCACGGGTTTATCGGGAATCAGAATTATTCCAAACCCAACCGCAGTTATCAGAGCTTATTTGTCAACGGAAGATATGTCGTCAATCAGACGGTGGGCGCGGCGATCACCAACGCCTACGCCGCCTATCTCATGAAGCGGCAGTATCCGTTCTATGTGCTCTTCCTTGACGTGCCGACCGAGATCGTGGACGTCAACGTTCATCCCAACAAGGCAGACGTGCGCTTTGCGGACAATCAGGTGATCTACGGGTGCGTATATTCCATCGTGTCCTCGGTATTGGACGGCAATTCGCGCGCGCTCGAATATATCGTTCCCGATACGCTTCCCGCCGCAACGAAAGAAAAAACGCAGGAAGAGCGCTCGCAAACGGCGCCCGCGCCTTCCCTTGCGGAAACGTCGGCGCCCGGAAGGGCTGCGCCTTCGTCGGAAAGGGTGTTCGGGACTGTTGCGGGGATGTCGGAGCAGTACTCCGCGCCTCGCACGGAGGGACAGTACCGCGCTCCGTCGGCATATTCTCCCGCGCAAGGCACTTTTTCGCCCTGTCCCGCAGGAAAACGAAGCGAAGAGATGGGCAGACCCGCCGTATCCGACCGCGAAATGACGGTGGAGGAGGCGAAAAAACAACTTGAATTCGAAATTCCCGTCACGGGCGGCAGATCGCCCGCGCCGCGTCCGTCGGCGTATCCGAGCGGGGACGAATCTCCCAACGTCATGGAAGTGCGCCGTTCTTCGCCCGCGGAGAAACATGAGGACGCGTTCGAGGAAAACAAGCGCTATCTCGAAGAGATGACCCGAAAAGCGAAACAGGAGCGCGTGGATATCGCTTCCGCCGTGTTCAAGGGTGAATTGTTCCATACTTATCTTATCTATGAGGCGGGCGACGACGCATATCTCATCGATCAGCACGCGGCGCACGAGCGGCTTATTTACGATCGACTGAAAAAGAAATGCAAGGCGCGGGAAGTAGTGTCCCAGCCCATGCTCGTGCCGTATGTGTTTACCGTCAATGCGCTCGAAAACAGCTTTTTGGAGAGAAATCTCGAAAATATCCGCTCTCTCGGCTTCGAGATCGAGGAATTCGGCGGCATGAGCTATAAAGTTTCCGCCGTTCCGCTCGATTTGCAGGGAATCCGTCTGGAAGAGTTTTTTGCGGAGATTTTGTCGCAGGCGGAGAGCCTCAGGGCGATCAAACTGGACGAACTGCTCAAAGACAAGCTTGCGACAGCGGCATGCAAAGCGGCGGTCAAGGGCGGCGAATCGCTTACGGACGACGAAGTGCGCTCGCTCATGGAGCAGATGCAGGGCAATATGGGGCTTCGTTGTCCGCACGGCAGACCCGTCGCGGTCAAACTCACGCGCACGGAAATCGAAAAAATGTTCAAGAGGATCGTATAAGTGAAACTACTCGTTATCTGCGGCGCGACGGCTTCGGGCAAGACGGCGCTTGCGGTGGAGTGTGCGCGGCGTCTGGGCGGAGAAGTGATTTCCGCCGACGCGTTCGCCGTCTACCGCGGACTTAACATCGGCACGGCGAAACCGACGAAGGAGGAGCAAAGGGGCGTTCCGCACCATATGATCTCCGTCGCTGACCCCGCGCTGCCGTTCTCGGTGAGCGATTACGAGCGCATGGCACTTCCTATTGTCGAAGACCTGCTCTCGCGGGGAAAAGTTCCCGTCATCTGCGGAGGGACGGGATTTTACATGAACGCGATTTTGTATCGCAGTTCTTTCGGCTCGGCGCCCGCCGACGAGGCAATCCGAAAAAAATATGAGGCGATCGAACGCGAGCAGGGCAGGGAAGCGCTCCACGCGCTTTTGCGCGAAGCCGATCCCGCGAGTGCGGAAAAGCTGCATCCCAACGACGTAAAGCGCGTCATCCGCGCTCTTGAAATTTATGAACTGACGGGAAAGCGCAAATCCGAACAGAACGATTCGCCTTTGCCGCGTTTTCCCTTTTGCGCGTACGCGTTCGATTATCCGCGCGAAGAACTCTATCGCCGCATCGAAAGGAGGGTGGACCTCATGCTGGAAGCGGGATTGGTCGGGGAAGTCAGAAAACTTCTGGCGGACGGAATCCCTCCCGCGGCGCAGTCCATGCAGGCGATCGGGTATAAAGAAGTGGTCGAATGTCTTAAAAACGGCGATAATTTAAGTACTATGTCTGACATAATCAAGAAAAATACGCGCAATTATGCCAAAAGACAGCTTACTTTTTTCAGAAGAACGGAAAATTTGAAATGGATTGCGCCCAAGAGTACGGAAGAAGCGGCGCGGGAGGTTTGTGAGGATTATGAACGTCAATGAGAGAATCCGCGCGGCGGAAGAGCGCCTTCGCGGGCTGTTTGACAAGGTCGACGAGATCGCGCTTTTTAATCAGGAGAAGGTATTGAAGGCGTTTCAGGAGGAGCGCATTGCGCTCCGACATTTTCTGCCGTCTACGGGCTACGGCTACGGCGACGAGGGAAGGGATACGCTCGGGAGAGTTTACGCCCGCACGTTCGGCGCGGAGAGGGCAATCGTATCGCCTGCGCTTTTGAGCGGCACGCACGCGCTCACCGTCGCCCTGTTCGGCGTGCTCCGTCCTTCCGATCGCGTGCTCTGTATTACGGGCATGCCGTACGATACCATCCGCGGCGTCATCTGGGGCAAGGGAAACGGTTCGCTCGCCGAGTTCGGCGTATTCTTCGACGTCCTCGATCTGAACGGGAACGGCAAGACGGATTTTTCCGCGGTACGCCGCGCGCTGTCCGAAAAAAAGTATCGGATGATCTATATCCAGCGTTCGCGCGGCTACGAGCTCCGCGACGCGTTCACGGTGGACGAAATCGGGGAAATGTGCGCGTTTGTGCGCGAAAACGGCTTTCAGGGCTGTATTTTCGTGGACAACTGTTACGGCGAATTCGTGGAGACGCGCGAGCCGACGGAAGCGGGCGCCGATCTCATCGTGGGTTCGCTTATCAAGAACCCCGGGGGCGGAATCGCGCCGACGGGCGGGTATATCGCGGGCAAAGAAGAATATATCGGGCAGGTGGAGTATCGCCTGACCGCGCCTTCGGTGGGCGGAGAGATCGGTTCGTATGCTTACGGCTATCAGGCGTTTTATCAGGGTTTTTTCCTCGCGCCGCACGTCGTCGCGCAGGCGGTCAAAGGAGGATTGCTCATCGGCGCATGTCTCGAAGAACTGGGGTATCGGAATTTCCCATCTGCGGACAAATTGCCTTCGGATATCACGCGTGCGGTGCGGTTCGATACCGAAAAGCAGCTCACCGATTTTATTCAGTCGGTGCAGGATTGTTCGCCCGTAGACAGTTTTGTGCATTTGGAAGCATGGGATATGCCCGGGTACGATTGCAAAGTCATCATGGCGGCAGGCTGTTTCGTGCAGGGCGCGAGTATCGAGCTTTCCGCAGACGCGCCCATCCGCGAGCCGTATACGGCATATTTTCAGGGCGGACTTACCTATGAGCATTGCAAGATCGCAATCAAAAAAGTGCTTTCCCGCCTGACGGGCGAGTAAAGAACGATCTCTTTCAGACGGGCGTCCTATGTACCGTTCGCTGTTAAACGCGCCGCCGCAAGCGCCGATTCGGGCGCAAAGATGACGATTCCGATGAAAAAGGGGGATAGTGTGGGAAAATTCGAAAAAATTGCATTCCGCGGAAACCTCCGCTCCTATCAGCAGGAAGTGCTCGATCGGGCGGACGAGTTATTGGCGGATAAAAAAATACATATCGTCGCCGCGCCGGGCGCGGGAAAGACCGTGCTCGGTCTGGAACTTATCCGCAGGATCGGGAAGAACGCGCTCATTCTTTCCCCGACAGTCACCATCCGTCACCAATGGAGCGAACGGTTTGCGGGGCAGTTTATCCCCGCAGGCGAAAATGCGGACGAGTACGTGTCCGAAAGCGTTTCCCGTCCGCGCCCGATCGTTTCCGTGACCTATCAGACGATCTATTGCGCGTTCCGCGGGCTTACCGACAAGGAGAACGACGAGCTGACGGGTAAGGCGGAGGAGGTCGATTATAAGGCGTTCGATCTGCGCGCCTGGATGCGGGAAAACGCGATCGGCACCGTTTGCCTGGATGAAGCGCATCATTTGCACAGCGAGTGGTATAAAGCGCTGAGCGAGCTTCTGAAGGACATCGACGTGACGGTGATCGCGCTGACTGCGACTCCGCCGTACGACGAAGACGAAAACGGCTGGCAGAAATACACCGATCTCTGCGGGGAGATCGATTTTGAGATCATTGCCCCCGAACTGGTGCAGGACGGCGTTTTGTGCCCGCATCAGGATTATATCTGTTTCAACTATCCGACGGCGGAAGAACTGGAAATATTGCGGGCGTTCGACAGATCGGTCGAAGACGCGCTTTCCGAACTGACGAAAAGTGGTCTTCCCGAAAAAATGCGCGATAAGCTTCTTCTCATGAGCGAGGATGATCTGTATCGTTATGCGCGGGAAAATATCCGACTCTGTTCTGCGCTTTCCCTGTTCGGCGCCCCCGTTCCCCGACGCTTTTGCCGCAGTCTTACCCTTCACGGCAGGCTTCCCGCGCCCAAGCGCGACGCGGTGGAAGAGGCGCTTTGTTACGTCGTCGCGCATCCCGAATTGTTCGGAGAGGATTGCACGGAAGAGATTGCCGAGATCTTCCGCAAAGCGGGGTTATGGGAACGCGGCCGCGTGAAGATAGTGCGCTCCGAGCGCGTTTCGCGCATGCTCGCGTCTTCGCTCGGCAAACTCAATTCCGTCGCGGAGATCGCAAAGGCGGAAAGCCGCTCGGAAGGGAAAAATTTGCGCATGCTCATTCTCACGGATTACGTGAGAAAGCAGACGCTTCCGCTTATCGGTACGGCGGAAGAACTCAAAGAGATGAGTATCGTCAGCGTATTCGAGAGCGTACGGCGGGAAAAGGAAGCCGACCGCGCAATCGGCGCGCTGTCGGGTTCGCTCGTCATCCTGCCCCGTTCGTGTTCCGCGCGGCTGGAAGAGCTGTGCAAAAGAGAAGGGGTATCCCATTCCCGTAAGCCGCTTTCCGATCCTGAATACGAACAAGTGGAATTTTCGGGCGGAAACGTACATAAAGTGCGCATTGTGACCCGTCTTCTCGAAGAGGGCGGGATACGCATACTCGTCGGAACGAAATCTCTGCTCGGCGAGGGGTGGGATTCGCCCTGTATCGATACGCTCGTGCTTGCAAGCTGTGTGGGAAGCTATATTCTGTCCAATCAGATGCGCGGCCGCGCTATCCGCGTGGACAGAAACCGTCCCGAAAAAGTGGCGAATATCTGGCATCTGGCGACGGTTGAACCTTACGGCGTGTTCGGCGAAAAATTCATGGAGCGGCTTCGGGAGAAGCGGTATTCGGACAAAAATAACTTTGTTTCTGCGGATTACGAGACGCTGGAACGTCGGTTCAAGGCGTTCTGGGGTCCTGATTATTCCCGTCCTGTGGTCACCAACGGAATCGGGCGCGCGGATATTATCAAGCCGCCGTTCGATCGGGAAGGGTTCGGGCGTATCAATAAGGAGATGTTTGAAAGGGCGGAAAACCGCTCTGCCGTTGCGGAGAGCTGGAAGCAATCGCTCGGAAACGAAGCTCTTTCGGTGACGTCGGAAACCGTCCTTTCCGAACGCAAAAAGTATGCGCCGAAACAGGCGCTGTTCATCAATTACGCGCTTTTGTTTCTTTGTCCCGCTTTGTGCGGCGGCGCTTCCGTCGGTATCGTGAACGGATTTTCTGTTCGCGCGGAAGAAGAGCCGCTTTCCTTTTTCCTAATCTGTATTCTGGCGGCCGCTCTCTGTTTTTTTCTGGAATATCTGCTCATCCGTTTTCTCATTTCCGTGCTGACCCCGACGAAAATCGTCCGAGGATTGAGCGAAAGCCTGTTCGAAACGCTGCGCGGAACGGGAAAGCTCTCGTCCCCGACGGCAATATTGTCCGTGGAAGCGCCCAAAGGGTTTCCCGGGATCGGCGTGGAGCTGAAGTTCGCGACCGACCGCGATCGCGAAGTGTTTGCGGGTGCGGTGAACGAAATGCTTTCGCCCGTGCAATCTCCCGCGTTCATCATCGTGCGGAAGATCGGGAAACGGGAAGTTTTCCGACTTTCTTTTGCCTGTCCCGCCGCCCTGGATACGCAGGAGGCGCGGAAACTGTTTTTACAGCGGCTGAAAAGCCGCGGATGGAACTGCGACGCCGTTTATACGCGAAATGCGGAAGGGCGCAAGGCGCTCGTTCGTGCGCGCAAATATTCCTTCGTCAACGCGAATAACCCCGACCGCATTCTCGTCGGCAAGCGCGTGGACAAGGCGGACAGGGCAGAATACCGTTGATCAAAATCTGATTTCCGATGATTTTCAGACGGAAAATGCGGTATATAAATGCTGCATATCAATTCAATAAGACGGCGGGCCCGAATAGATGATAAAATCCCCGCGTTCCGAATTTCGGAACGCGGGGATTTTGAATTTGAAGTATGCGATTCATGCTCTTGATGCCGTCAGAAAGTTCTGTTTTCGTGTTACCTTTCCGTAGCCGCCGCCGATATGCGGCGCGTTCGCCGAGGGAAAGGGTTCCAAAACGGCATCATTCGCAATGAATCGCGCAGGCGCAAGGCGAACAGGCGCAGGGGAAAGGGTCTCAAAAGGGCATTATTCGCAATGAAGCGCGCAGGCGCAAGGCGGACAAGCGCAGGGGAAAGATACCATAACGGCATTTTCACACTGCATTCTTCCGTCTTGTCCGACAGGAGCGGTCACTCGTGGCGGTAAGGCTTCTGATCGACGAGCTTGTAGCCTTTTTTCGGCTTTCTGCGGAACCAGTTGATCTTTCCGCCGAACTTGACCGAAAGGAGGAACGCCGCGACTGCCACGACGCCGACGCAGATGACGGCGATCGCCCATGCGTCCAGCGTGGAGCCTTTGACCTTCGTCCACAGCTCGTTGATTCGTTCGTTTGCGTCGTCGTCAAAATAATCCATGACGGCGCAGCGGCGCATGACCTCTTCGGTGGGGTACTGTGCATAGAGCTGGCGCTCGAGCTGGTCTTCATAGGTAAGGAGGACGGCGTCTTTGCCGAAGAAATAACTCAGATCGTATTCCACCGCGTCTGCCTCGTCGCCTTCTTCCACGCCGTAGGTATATTCGACATAGTCGTAAACCTCATCTGCGGCGATGACGGAGGTGTAACCGATATAATACATGTTGCGCACGACATTGTCGGGACGGGAGAGGAAGTTGATGAATGCCTGAGCCGCCTCTACCTGCGCGCCTTTGGGCATGACCCAGCCGTCGAACCAGAGATTTGCGCATTCTTCGGGCACGTAGTAATTGAGATAGGTCGCCTCTTCTTCGGAAAGTTCCTCATCGCCCTCGCCGTATTCCGCGAGATCGATCGCATAGACGGCGTCGCCGCTCCATGCAAAGTTAAGCCAGATGATCCCTTTGACCATATCCGATTTTCCCGTATCCGTTTCGAATCCGTAAATGTTGTCCTTCATTTCGAGCAGGATATCCTGGACCTTGGCAACGGTCTCTTCGTCGGTGCGGTTCATGATCTCGGTCAGGGCGAGATTATACGCCGCGCTGTCCATTTCCCCTTTTTGATAGCGGTCGCGAAGCGCGAGCAGTTCGTCCTGATAGAGGATTGCGGTTCCGACGAAATAGCTGTCGCGGACGTTGTCTTTCGTGGTGACTTTATTCGCGTAAGCGGGGTCGATCATCGCGTCCCAGTAATCCAGCTCGTCGGTAGAGACGTATTCGGGATTATAGATGAATCCCGTCGTTCCCCACATATATCCCGCGGCGTATTCGCTCCACGAATGTTCTGCGCCCGTCGAACTGAGGGTCACGGTATTGGAGTCGAAAACGTCCTTGATATAGGGGGAGAGATTGGCGACGTAGTAGTTAAGTTCGTTCTCCGTATCGAAGAAATCGTCGGTGAACGGTTCGAGCATATCTTCCGCCGCCAGTTTCATGATCATGTAATCGGAAGGGCAGATGAGGTCGTACTGATCGCCGAGCTTGAGCTGGTTGTACATATCCTCGTTGGTGCCGAAGGTGGAATATTCCACGGTGACGGGAGTTCCGTATGTCTCTTCATACCAGATTTCGAAGTCATAGATGAGGGACTGCGCGTCCTCGTTTTCCTCGATATCGTACTGATAAGAGCCTTCGCCGCCCTCGTCGATATATTCTTCCCAGTTATAAATGCGCAGGCGGATGGGCTTATTCTGACCGCAGCCTGTCAGGGTGAGCAGGGAAGAAAAGGCGAATGCCGCCGCGAGCGCGGTACAGACGATGCGTTTTCCTTTCATTCGTGCGCCTCCTTCTTTTTCGTCCTGATTCCCGTGATGTTGGCGAAAAGCACGACGGCGAGAATGATGACGAAGATGATGGTCGTCAGAGCCCAGAAGGACGAAAGGGTGACCGCGGTGTGCGCATTGCCCTTGGTCGTCGCGTTGTAGACGTAAGTCGAGATGGTGTTGAAAGTGCTCGGTTTGGTGTAGCTCGTGACGATATAATCGTCCAGCGAAAGGGTGATCGCCAGCATGAATCCCGAAATGATGCCGGGCACGATCTGCGGCAGGACGACCTTGAAGAGCGCCTTTGCGGGCGACGCGCCGAGATCGAGCGCCGCTTCATACAGGCTGTTGTCCATCTGTTTGAGCTTGGGCATGACGGAGAGCACGACAAAGGGCGTGCAGATGACGAGGTGTCCCATGAGCAGAGTGAAATAGGATTTTTCCAGACCGATCGTCACAAACGTGATCGCAAGCGCGAGCGCTGTGACGATTTCCGCATTGATGATGGGGATCTGATTGGCGCCGTTCATGAGCGTTTTTGCCTTTTTGCGGCTGTAAAAGATACCGATCGCGCCCGCCGTTCCCAGAATGGTGGAGAGTACTGCCGCGGAGATCGCGAGCACGACGGTGTTCCCGATCATTTCCAGAATCGCCTCGTCGGTAAAGAGTTTGATGTAGTGGGTGAACGAGAAGGAACCCCACGTTCCGATCGTGTTGACCGAATTGAAGCTGTATACGGCGAGCAGCAGGATGGGAGCGTAGAGAAGAAGAAGGATGAGCCCGATATAGAAGGCTTTGAGACATTTTTTGATCATAAGTTCGTCCCCCTTACGTTTTCGTTGTCCGAACTGAATCCGCCCGAAAGAAGGGTGGAAACAAAGACCACGATGAGCAGGATGAGCGCGATCATCGAGCCCATATGCCAGTCGGTGCCGAAGTACGTTTCGATGAATTTACCGATGATGGTGACTTTGGAATTTCCCAGCATGTCCGATACGACGTAGTTGGTCATGGAAGGGAGAAATACCATGGTGATTCCGCTCATGATTCCGGGCATGGAAAGGGGAACGGTCACGCGGGTAAAGGTGGTGAATGCGTTTCCGCCGAGGTCCGCGCTCGCTTCATACAGGCTCTCGTCGATTTTGAGGAGCGTGGTATAGAGCGGGAGAATCATGAAGGGCAGGAAGTCGTACACCATACCGATGATGGTGTTGAGATAGTTCGCCTCGCCGAGCAGTCCGATCCAGTTGAGCAGTTCACGGATGGCGTTGACGCGCAGGACGAAATTGATCCACATCGGCGTGATGAAGAGCATCAAAATGACGTATTTCTTTTTCATCTTGCTCCGCGCGAGGATATACGCGACGGGATACGCGATGACAAGGCATACGACGGTCGTGATCAGGGCGATCACGAGGGAATAGACGATCGTGCTCAGTTTGGTCGGATCGGAGAAGAAGTTGATGAAGTTCACAAAGGAGATGTGATTGTTCTTGTCCGTGAACGCATAGAACACGATGACCAGCATGGGAATGATGACGAAAAAGACGAGGAACACCGCATAGGGGATTCCGAGCGACTTTCTCGTAAAACGAAGCGGCTTCATCATGCGATCTTATCCTCCGTGTGTTTGAGCGTGAGCTTGATCTTATCCTTGGGGATGATGACGGAGACGAAGTCGTTTTCGTTCCACAGATCGTCCGTCGCAAAGACGAAGTCTTCTTCGCTTTCGTCCGTGCGGACGATGACGCGGTAGTGGTCGCCCTTGTAGATGATGGAGATGATATGTCCCTGCGCGCCGCCCGCTTCCGCGTCGTCACTGATCGTGATGTCTTCCAGTCCCACTTCGACGGTGACTTCCGTGCCCGTAAGGTCGATCTTTTCCCCGTCCGCGGTGACGAGATATTCCTCCTCGTCGAGGTGGCTTCCGGGATAGAGCTGCGTGACGTCGCATTCGAATTCGCCGTCCGCAAATTCCACGGTATTGCGCTTCGTGATGACGCCGTCATAGATATTCGACGTGTATTTGCGCTTCATGATATGGATTTCCTGCGCGGGAATGTTCATTCCGATCATGTCGCCCACTTCGCGGCGCTCCGTGCTCTGGATGACCACTTCGTATCTTCCCACCTGGACGGTGATCTCATAGTGAATGCCCTTGAATACGACGGAGATGATCTTGCCTTTGAGCGTGCCCTGATCGGGTTCGCACATGAGGATGTCCTCGGGACGGACGACGACGTCGACCATTTCGTTTTTCTCGAAGTCATCCACGCAGTCAAACGTTTTACCGCAGAAGCGGACTTTGCGCTTGCCCGTCACGGTCCCGCTGAAGATGTTGCTCTCGCCGATGAAGTCGGCGACGAACGTGTTCGCGGGCTCGTTGTATACGTCGGTGGGGGTGCCGATCTGCTGAACGACGCCGTCCGCCATGACGACGACGGTATCCGACATGGTCAGCGCTTCTTCCTGGTCGTGCGTGACATAGATAAACGTAATGCCGAGACGGCGGTGCATCGCTTTGAGCTCGATCTGCATTTCCTTGCGCATTTTAAGGTCGAGCGCGCCGAGCGGCTCGTCGAGGAGGAGGATTTCAGGCTCGTTGACGATCGCGCGGGCGATCGCGACGCGCTGCTGCTGTCCGCCCGAAAGGGTGGAAACGGTACGCTTTTCAAAACCTTCGAGATCGACCATTTCCAGCGCCTTTTTCACCTTTGCGGCGATCTCCGCTTTGGTGAGCTTTTCGGTGCGGGTATATTCTTCGCCTTTGTCGTTGCGATAGGTGTTGACCACGCGCTTCATGCGCAAACCGAAGGCAATGTTGTCGAAAATGTTGAGATGAGGGAAGAGCGCATAACGCTGGAACACCGTGTTCACGGGGCGTTTGTTGGGCGGGAGCAGGGAAATATCCTTGCCGTTTAAGAGGATCTTGCCGCTTGTAGGCAGATCGAACCCCGCGATCATGCGCAAGGTGGTCGTCTTGCCGCAGCCCGACGGGCCGAGCAGGGTGACGAATTCGCCTTTCCTGATGGAAAGGCTGACGTGATCGATGACGAGCGTGTCGTCAAAGCTCTTGACCACGTCTTTGAGCTCGATGATGCAGTTGCTTGCGTTTTCCGACATAGCATTTGTCTCCTTAACGTTAAAATATAAAATTAAAAGTTGGGAGGG
>CASGEQ010000044.1 GCA_949300535.1 uncultured Bacillota bacterium | reverse complement strand
CCGCAATCATGTATGCCGATAATGGAGGAAAGCCCGTTCGGCTCTAAGGCAGTATATATATCATACAGCGAAATATCTTTTGCATCTTTCGCAAGCTCTGCGCCGCCTGTACCCAACGCTACGCTGATGAGCCCTGCTTTTTTGAGCGAGCTTAAAGTATTGCGTATTATGACGGGGTTGCAACCGGTGCTCTGCGCAAGCAGGGCGCTGGTCACTTTTGCTCTGCCCTTGGCTTCATGAATAAATATCAGACAATGCACCGCTACCGAACATTTCATACTGAGTTGCATTTTTCTTATTTCCTTAAAAAAGTATGGTGTAAATGTTGACATTACATCGAAATTGTGATATGCTTAAGATGTAAATGCAAAATTTACATATACATTATAAAAGAGAAGTTACAAAAAATCAAGCGTTTGTGCAAAAGGAGATGATTAAAATGAAAGCGGTACAGATAGACAGATATTCAAAGGAAGTGAAAGCGGAGGTGCGTGAAATCCCCAAGCCTGAGGCGGGAGACGGGGAAGTTCTCGTCAAGGTCATGGCGTCTGCCGTCAATCCGTTGGAGATACTTATCATGACGGGCGCGGTGAAACTGATAGCGAAATACAAATTCCCTCTGACGCTGGGGAATGAATGCTCGGGAATTGTGGAAAAGGTCGGGAGAAAGGTAAAGGATTTCTGCGTAGGGGACAGGGTATATGGCCGCCTTCCGATCGGGAAGATCGGCGCTCTTGCGGAATATGCGGCGATCAGTGCGGACGCCCTGGCAAAGATGCCCGAAGGATATGACTTTGCCGATGCGGCGGCGATTCCGCTTACGGGGCTTACTGCATATCAGGCAATCGAAGAAGAGTTGCGCGCCAAACCCGGAGAAACGCTCTTTATTCCGGGAGGCTCGGGCAGTTTCGGACAGATGGCAGTCCCCATTGCAAAGTCTTTCGGGCTTAAGGTTATAGTTTCCGGCAATGACAGGGCTGAGCGTTCCATACGCGCGGCGGGTGCGGATGAGTATATCGATTATAAAAAAACAGATTACATCTCCGTTCTGAAGGACGTCGATTGCATAATAGATACGCTGGGCAGCGGAGAATTTGAAAAGGAACTTTCCGTTCTGAAAAGAGGGGGCAGACTTACGAGCCTGCGCGGCATCCCCAATAAAAAATTTGCGGCCGAACGCGGGATAAAAGGGATTAAAAAGATGTTATTTACCCTTGCAGGCAGTAAATTTGACCGCAAGGCGAAAGCTCAGGGCAAAAAATATTCTTTTCTATTTGTCCGAGCGGACGGAGAACAGCTTAAAAAATTACTCAGATTGTCGAAGAAAGAAAAATTGTGCCGCCTGTCGACGGGCATACGTTTCGGATAGATGACATAAATGAGGCGTTGCAATTGGTTAAAAACGGGCGTACAAGCGGTAAAGTAGTCATCAGGTTTTGAAATCGGGGAGAAAAATATGAAAGTTTTAGAAATATATTTCAGTCCGACCGGCGGGACAAAAAAAGTAACGGATGAACTTTCGCAAGCGTTATCCGACGACATTGAGCGGGTTGACATAACCGTAAACGCATTCGGCGGCGAAATAAAAATTACAGATGAAGATTTGTGCGTCATCGGCGTACCTTCTTTCGGCGGCCGCGTTCCCGCCGTTGCTGTCGAACGCATCTCTCAGATAAGCGGAAACGGAGCAAAGGCGGTACTTGTGTGTGCATACGGAAACAGGGCCTTCGAAGATACGCTCGTTGAGTTGGAAGACGCGGCGACGAAAGCCGGATTTGAAATTATCGCAGCGATTGCTGCTGTGGCGGAACATTCGATCGACCGTACCTATGCCGCAGGCCGTCCCGATGCGGCGGATAGAACGACGTTGCGCTCCTTTGCGGCTAAAATTTCGGATAAACTGCAAAGCGGGAACGATTCGGTACCCATGATACCGGGTAACCGTCCATATAAGAAGCGCGGGGGAGGCGGAATTGTGCCTAAGCCCGATAAAAGCTGTACAAAGTGCGGTATCTGCGCCGAAAACTGTCCCGTCGGCGCCATAGAAAAAGAGGATCCTTCCAAGACGGATAAAAACAAGTGCATTTCATGCATGCGCTGTATCTCTGTCTGTCCCCAAAAGGCAAGGAAGGCGAATCCCGTCATGCTTGCGGCAGTCAACGTCATGCTGAAAAAAGTGTGCGCGGAAAGAAAGGAATACCTGCTTTATATATAAATTCAGTGCGCCGCAAGACTCGATGAAGTCGGATTTTGAGGTTTATTTCTCCATCTTGCAGGGCGGCACGGACAGACGTCAAGTCTGCCGTAAGTAAAATTACGGTAAAATTTAAAAGCCCGCTTCGGCGGGGTTTTTCGGATAAGCGCAACAGAAAGCGGCGGAAATTTTTCCGCCGCTTTCTGCTGCGCTTTGCTTGACAAAGAATGTACTATATAGTATTATATATCTGTACTATATAGTACAAATTGTTTCAGGCTGCCGGGAAAGGCGGAGGAACGGGCAATCGGCGGCAAAGAAGGGAACGGAGTGGTCATAGCGATTAAAGATAAGATAAAAAACCTGAATATCGTCATCGGTTGTCCGATCGGGTGCAGATATTGCTATGTCCGCAACAACTCGCGCAGATTTCACATGACGGACGATTTTTCCAAACCCGTGTTTTTCGAAAATAAACTACGGCTGTTTGACACAAAAAAGCCGAAGATATTTTTGCTTACGGGGATGAGCGATCTCGCGTACTGGGAGAAAGAATGGCTGCAAAAGGTGTCGGATATGGCGGCGGTGACCCCGCGGAACACATACCTGTTCCTGACGAAGCGGCCGGAGCGGCTGAAAATTCAGACCGATCTCGACAATCTCTGGTTCGGCGTCACGGTTACCTGTTCCGCCGAACGCGGGCGCATTGCGGCGTTAAAGAAAAATGTCAGGGCAAAGCACTATCATGTGACGTTTGAGCCGCTTTCGGACTCGGTGGGGGACGTCGATTTAAGCGGGGTAGGCTGGGTCGTCGTCGGGACGGAGACGGGGAATTGCAAGGGCAAGATCCCGACCGAGAAAATCTGGGCGCAAGGGCTTGCGGCGCAGGCCATATCGCAGGGCGTCCCCGTGTTTATGAAGGAAGATCTCTGCGGCATTTTGTCCGAAGACGAGATGATACAACAATTTCCGAAGGAGTTTGAATCATGAAAGAAAAACAGGGCGGATTTCTCATATCCAAGATAAAAGCGATCGGCGGGCGCAGATTCGACAGAATATTGCAGGAGAAGAAGATCGACGCCTTCAACGGCGCGCAGGGGAAAATTCTGTATGTCTTATGGCAGGGAGGTAGAATGACCGTTACGGAAATTTCCGAAAAGAGCGGTTTGGCGAAGACGACGCTCACCGCCATGCTTGCGAGAATGCGCGGTCAGGGGCTGATCGTCATGGAAGAAAATCCGCACGACAAACGCAGCGCCGTTGTCAGTCTGACGCAAAAAGCCGCCGATCTCAAAGAAGAGTATCAGGCCGTGTCGAAGGAAATCGAAAGCATATATTACAGAGGGTTTTCGGATGCCGAAACGGAACAGTTCGAGGGTTATCTGAGAAGAATCCTGCGCAATCTGGAGGATAAAGATGAGTGAATCGATCAAACTCGGTGAAGTCAGCGTAAAGACGGTGCTTACAAAATCCAACCTTCCCATCGCGGGGTATTCCGTGAATCCGTATATCGGCTGCACGCATGCCTGTAAGTATTGCTATGCGTGTTTTATGAAGCGGTTCACCGGTCATGAAGAGCCGTGGGGGACGTTTCTGGACGTCAAATACTGGGATAAAATCAAAAATCCGAAAAAATACGTCGGGCAGACGATGATCGTCGGTTCGGTCACGGACGCGTATAATCCTCAGGAGGAGCAGTTCCGCCGTACCCGCGCGTTTCTCGAAGAGATGCAGGGGAGCGGGATCAATCTCATCATAACCACAAAGTCCGACCTCGTTGTACGCGATCTCGATCTGATCGGGACATTTCCTTCGCCGCTTGTAAGCTGGTCGGTCAATACGCTCGACGAAAAATTCAAAGACGATATGGACAAAGCCGTATCCATCGAGCGCAGAATTGCGGCGATGAAGAAATTCCACGAGGCGGGAATACGGACGACGTGCTTTATCTCGCCGATCTTTCCCGAAATTACGGAAGTATTTGAGATCATCGGAAAAATTCAGGACTTCTGCGATTATATCTGGCTGGAAAATCTCAATCTCCGCGGCAATTTCAAGGCGGATATCATGCGCTATATTGCGGAAAAATATCCTCATCTTTTGCCGCTCTATCAGCAGATCTACAACAGAAACGACATGACGTATTGGGAAATTCTCGATGCAAAAGTTGCGGAATTTGCAGAAAAAAACGGCTTTATGTATGTTATCGACGAGGAGCCGTTCCTTCGCAATCCCACGGGCAAGCCGATCATCATCAACTATTTTTACCATTCAAAGATCAGGCAATCCGCCAAAAAGTAAGCGCAGGACCGTTGTTTTTTTGCGCTTCCCGTTTCGGCGGCGCTGTCTGCGCCCGATTCAGTCAAATTTCCGATCGGGGACGGCAATCATTCCGTTTCCGATCGATAAGGCAAAATAAAAAGCCGGCGTTTCGGTCTTCCCCTCAAAAGCGGTTGTCTTTTGCGGCGGACGGCATGGCGCGGCTTTTTATTCGGATAAGACAAATTTGTTGCGGATACGGCGTTCCGCCGTTATTGTCTGTTTTTATCTCCCCATTCGCACATCCCGTCAAGGATGGGCATCAGCGATTTCCCGCGTTCGGAAAGGCTGTATTCGACTTTGGGCGGAATCTGAGGGTATTCTTTGCGTACGATCAGACCGTCCTTTTCCAATTCTTTCAACGATAAACTCAGCGTTTTATACGAGATCCCCCTGATATATCTCTGCAATTCGTTGTATCGCACGACGGAAAACTCCATAAGAGTATACAGTATCGTCATCTTGTATTTTCCGCTGATCAGAGAAAGCGTATAGCTGAACCCAGTATCGCACAGCCGCTCGTTTGCGATGCATCTGCCCGCGCCTGTTTTTTCCATTCCTACACCTCTTATATACTTTACTTTTCGTAAGTACCGTACAAAAATGTGCGTACTTGACAAAACAATCATACAGGATATAATTGTTTTTGTCAATCAAAGATGCGGAGGCTGAAAATGAAAGTATTGCTCATAAACGGCAGTCCCAATGAAAAGGGCTGCACGTATACGGCGCTGACGGAAGTCGGCGCAACGCTCGGAAAGCACGGGGTTGAAACGGAACTCCTGTATCTGGGCAAAAAGCCGATTGCGGGCTGCATCGCCTGCGGGAAATGCGCGGCGGCGGGGAAATGCGTTTTTAACGACGCCGTGAACGAAGTGACGGCGCGGCTGGACGAGTTCGCGGGCATGGTCGTCGGCTCGCCCGTATATTATGCGGGGCCTTCCGGACAGCTGACGGCGTTTCTCGACCGCCTGTTTTATGTGAACGAGGCAAAAATGGCGGGCAAGCTCGCGGCTGCCGTGGTTTCCTGCCGAAGAGGCGGCGCAAGCGCGGCGTTCGACAGGCTGAACAAGTATTTTCTCATATCCAATATGCACGTCGTGGGTTCGCAATACTGGAATCAGGTTCACGGATTTACGCCCGACGATGTGCGCAAGGACAAAGAGGGTTTGCAGACCATGCGCACGCTGGGCGAGAATATGGCATGGCTTCTCAAAAGCATAGAAGCAGGTCGGAAGGCGGGAGTGAAGTTTCCCGAATACGAACCGAGGGTGCGCACGCACTTTATCAATGAAAGGAGTGAATCATAAGATCGGAAATCAGGGAATATGAAGCAGTGGCGGCTGCGGCGGAAAATTTTGTAAAAAGCGTTGCCGAAGGCGACAGCAGTTATGCGAAACGCCTGTTCACGGACGAAGCGGTGTTGTTCGGGTATCTTGACGGAACATTGGAGCACGGTTCCATAGAGCAGTTTTACCGCAACGTGGATACCGTGGGCGGGGATAAAAATTTCAGAGCGCGCATAGACGTCATCGCGCTGGAAGAAACGCTCGCCGTCGTTCGGGTGCTGGAAGAAAATTGGGGGAACCGTATTGATTTTACCGATTATCTTCTGTTGCTCAAGATCAACGGGGAATGGAAATGCGTGGCGAAGGCATATAATCAGAATTCGGATACGATACAAAAATGATTTGCCGTATTGCGACGCCGCGCAGCAAGCGCAGGCGTAACGCTATGCGGACAGGCGAACAGAAAAAAGGACCCAACAGGGTCCTTTTCAGTTTTCGGCAATGATTTTTTTCAGGCAATCGAGAAAAATTTGCGCGGGGGCGGAAAAGACGGCGTATTTCTTCCATATCACATCGAGATGTGTGCGCACGGGCGGGCGCAGGGGGCGGAAACACAGTTCGCTGTCCCCCGTGGTGTTGACGATCTTGTCCAGCCCGATCGCGTAGCCCATCCCCGCCTGAACAAGAAGAGAGGCGTTATAGAGGAGGTTATATCTGCCTCTGAGAGAAAGTTTGTCCGCTCTTTCTCCGAACCACGCGCCGAGTCGGCTCCCTTTTGTCAGCGATTGCATGGAACACAGCAGCGGCTGATCCGTCAGGTCGTCTGCCGTGACGCAATCCAGCCGCGCCAGCGGGCTGTCTTTGCGCATGAGAACGCCCCATTCGTCCGCAAGGGGAAGGCGCAGGGAATGGTATTCAGAAAGGTCGGGCAGATCCACGACAATTCCGAAGTCGATCAGCCCTTTGTCCAGTCTTTCGAGGATATCCGAGGCGTCGCCGCTGAAAAACTGGAAGCGGACGGAGGGATACCTGTCCTGCACTTCCCGCGCGGCGCGGGCAACGGTGATGACGGAGCAGCTTTCCCCGCCGCCGATGACGACTTCTCCCGCCACCTCATCCGAGGGCGCGGAAATTTCCGCCTGCGTTTTTTCGTACAGCGCGAGGAGCTCCTCCGCCCGTTTTTTCAGCAGCGTGCCCGTTTCGGTAAGGGTGATTTTTCGGCTTCCGCGCGTAAAGAGCGGGCGTCCGACTTCTTTTTCGAGATTCTGCATCTGCTTGGATAAGCTCGGTTGCGAAATATAGAGATATTCCGCGGCTTTGGTGATGCTTTGCGCCTGCGCGACGGCGAGAAAATATCGCAGTTCCCTCAGTTCCATGCCGTACCTCCCGCTTTATTATAACCGTTTCATCCATAACCGTCAACTATGCTTTTGCATTCTTTATTGGTATTTGACATATTTTGCGGCGTAATTTATAATAAATGCGCAAGAACGTGTACAGGCGCGGAAGGCGCTTTGCGCTGTCGGGCTTCGGCTGCCGCGAAAGGGGGCGGGAATCGTGCCGTCCCGCGGGTTGCGGTGCGGGTGAAAGGGCGGGAACGCAGTCCGATTGAGCGTTCATCCCCGTCCGTGCCGGGATTCGCGGGGTGCGGGCGGAGGAGCGGTTCCGCGCGGGCGCAATTTGCGGAGCGGGTCAGAAAGAAATAAACGTGCGGAAGTATTTGCTTACCGCAAGGGAGATTTGGATAAAATCATGGAAGAGCAGAAGTTGAATCTTACGGCGGAATGGGACAAGACCTTTCCCGAAAGCGAAAAGGTCGTTCATACAAAAGTGACTTTTCATAACCGCTACGGCATAACGTTGGCGGCGGACATGTATCGTCCGAAGGGCGCGGAAGGGAAGCTGGCGGCGGTTGCGGTTGCGGGACCGTTCGGCGCGGTCAAGGAGCAGGCCGCGGGGCTGTATGCCCAGACGCTCGCCGAGCGCGGGTTTCTGACCATTGCCTTCGACCCGTCCTTCATCGGGGAGAGCGGAGGAGAGCCGAGAAACGTCGCCTCGCCCGATATCAATACGGAGGATTTTTGCGCGGCGGTGGACTTTCTGTCCGTGCGGGAAGACGTCGATCCGGACAGGATCGGCATTCTCGGCATCTGCGGCTGGGGCGGGATGGCGCTGAACGCGGCTGCGATCGATACGCGGATCAAGGCAACCGTGTCGTCCACGATGTATGATATGAGCCGCGTGACCGCCCGCGGATATTTCGACAGCATGGATGAAAACGCCCGTTATCGTCTGCGGGAGCAGCTGAACGCGCAGCGCACGGAAGATTACAGATCGGGAAATTACGCCTTGGCGGGCGGAGTACCCGACAGTGTTCCCGAAGACGCACCCTTTTTTGTCAAGGATTATTTTGCGTATTATAAAACGAAACGCGGCTATCATCCCCGTTCGCTCAATTCCAACGGGGGCTGGAATGTGACTTCCGCGCTCTCGTTTCTGAATATGCCGCTCCTTACCTATGCGGGAGAAATCAGGAGCGCGGTGCTCGTGATTCACGGGGAAAAGGCGCATTCCTGCTATTTCAGCCGCGACGCGTTTGCAAAGCTCAGAGGGGACAACAAAAAGCTTCTCATCATCCCTGGCGCGGTGCATACCGATCTGTATGACAATCCCGACGTGATCCCGTTTAACGCGATCGCCGAATTTTTCGGCACCTATCTGAAATGACGCGCGTTCCGCGCAGGAAAAGCGGCGCTTCCGAAAACAGGAAGCGCCGCTTTTCTGATGTCGGAAGCCCGATCGTCGAAACGCCGCGCAGCGCAAAAACGCGCGCAATGTTACACTCTACTTTTTGTTAGTATCAAACAAAAATGTGCGTACTTGACAAAATAACGGTGTATAAATATAATAAATCATGTCAGAAATTTTGCGGAAAATTCACCGAAGGGCGACCGTTCTGACAGGAAACGTTCAGGAGATGTGCTATGAGTAAAAAAATGTTGGTAATCACGGGAAGTCCGAGAAAAGAAGGCAACAGCTTTGCCATGACAGACGCGCTGATCGAGGCGGCGCAGAAGCAGGGATACGAGGTGACCCGCTTTGATGCGGCGTTTCTGAAGCTGGGAGGCTGTCATGCCTGCGAGACGTGTTTCCGCACGGGCAAGGCGTGCTCTTTCGACGACGATTTCAATAAAATCGCACCTTATGTCGCAGAGGCCGACGCGGTCGTATTTACGACGCCCGTCTATTGGTATTCCTATCCCTCTCAGATCAAAAGCGTGATCGATAAGCTGTATTCTTTCTGTGTGGCGGGGAAGGACATTGCGGGGAAAAAATGCGCGCTGATCGCCTGCTGCGAAGAGGAAGATATGACCGTTCTCGACGGCGTGCGGATTCCTTACGAGCGCACGATTGCGCTTTTGAAGTGGGAATCGGTCGGCGAAGTGCTGGTTCCCGGCGTGCTAAATCCGGGGGATATTGACAAGACGGACGGAAAAGAGCGGGCTGCGGCGCTTGCCAAGGCGTTCTGAGCGCAGCGGAGCGGCTTCGTGCTCGGGCCGCGGGAGCCGTGGATCGGTGCCCGGCTTGCCTGCGGGGGCGCAGCATTGTTATTTCAGACCTGTATCCCGATTTCTGTCGGAGTCGGGCGAAAAATCGCGGGCTGTCGGAAAGACGGCCCGCGATTTTTCGCATGACGGCGCAATTGATTTTGTTTTTGCCTTGCTATTTTCAGGCGTTCATGTTATAATGTTCATGCTACACAAACATAATATTCCTTACAATGGGTACGAGCGGGCATTTCGTATCTCTTTTTCCGTTGTAAGGAAAGTTTGTGTAGCAGCAATCGGAGATACTGGTGCAGGGCGTGTCTCTGACTTTACCGGGGGCACGCTTTTTTGCCCTCTGCGCCGGTTGTCCACTCAGAGGTTATAAGATGAAACGCAAACTTTTATTGGCGATGGTGAGCGTATTGGCCGTTCTTTTGTGCGCGATGGGGCTTTCTGCCTGCAACGAAGGCGGCAGATCGGGCGCGGACGGGACCTATTATCTTTATATGGACGGTTCGCCCGACAAGACTCAGTACATAACGCTCGACGGCGGGAGCTGGACGGACGAAAGCGGGGACGGCGGCGAATGCGAAGTATCGGGCGACAGCGTTGTCCTCTATGCGGAACTGCTCGGAGAAAAGGAGGAATTTGCGACGGGGACCGTCAGGGACGGCGTCCTTGTCCTGAACATTCTCGGTATCCCCCTTGTCTACTGCAAGGACGGGGTAACGCCTCCCGCGGGCGAACTGCCTCAAGAGAAATATACCGTCACCTATGACGCGAACGGCGGCGCGTTTGAAAACGATGAAACGACCTTCTCGCAGACGGAGATCCCTTCCGGGGCGCTTCTCACGGCGCCCGCGTCGCCGAGCAGAGACGGCTATACCTTTTCCGGTTGGGCGAAGAACAGGAACGGTTCCGACCTGTGGATGTTCGATTCGGACAGAGTCAATAAAAACGTCACGCTGTATGCGGTCTGGACGCAGGAATCGGGCATCATCGTCAGCGTGGACGGGGCAAGCATAGACGGAACGGACATATTCATGCTGACAGAGCCTTCCTTAGACAGCGTATCGCTCTCGTCCAAAGTCGTTTGCAGCGAGGGCAGTACCTGGAAGCTGTATTACGATAAGCTCGGTCAGGTGGAGATCCCGACCAAAATCGCGGCGGGACAGTCCGGCGTGCTGGAAGACGGCAACAATACCTTCTATATCGTGGTCACGTCGGACGACGGAACGCAGGTGAATACCTATCGGCTTATCATTCACAGGAGCTATTCGGTCAGCGTGAGCTATTACGACGGCGGCGACCTGATCAAGACGGACAGCGTGTATACGGGGAATGAGTATACCGCGGATTACGTTCCGCAGATCAAGGGCTATACGTTCAACGGCTGGAAGACGGCGGACGGAACGGCGTTCCGCTCTGCGACCGTCATGGGCGCGTTCTCGCTGTTTGCGGACAAAACGGCGAACGAGTACCGTGCGGAACTGGACGTGAACGGCGGCGAACCGATCTCTCAGACGGAATACACGGTGACGTTCGGCTCGCACTATTCCTTCCCCGTACCCGTGCGCGAAGGATACCGATTTATCGGCTGGTATGACGGCGGCACGAAACTCACCGACGAAGAGGGGCAGAGCGTCTATGCGTGGTCTTACGCTCTGAATATGACCCTTTTGGCAAAGTGGGAAGCGATCGTGCATACCGTAACGCTCAATCGGACGGATGAAGCGGCGGGAACGGTCACGGGCGGCGGAGAATACGATTACGGAAGCGCCGTGACCGTCAGGGCATACACGCAGCCGGGGTATACATGGCTGGGCTGGTATGACGAAAACGGCGAATTTTTCACCCAGGATACGGCGTTCACGTTTACCATAGAATCGGACGTGACGTATACGGCGAAATGGACGTATTATACGCTCAACGTCAAAGCGGGAAACTCTCAGGCGGGCACGGTTACAGGTTATACCGATCGGAAAGTGACCGTGGGCGAACAGGTGACGCTGAGCGCGGAAAGCAATGACGGATATTCCTTCCTCGGCTGGTATAAGGGGGATACGCTCGCGACGCAGGAATTCTCCTTTACGTTTGAGATGCCCGCGGAAAATCTTTCGTATACGGCGAGATGGGTCAAATGTCCCGTTACCGTCGGCTCCGCAAATACGGCGATCGGTTCGGCCCGCATCGAGCCGGGTTCGGTCATGGGCGGGGAGATCACGATCGTCGCCGAGGCGAATAAACTCGGCTATGTATTCCTGGGCTGGTATGTCAATTATATAAAAGTATCCGATGAAATACGCTATACCTTCCCGCTGACAGACGAAAGCGTCAGATATATCGCGGAATGGGAAATCGCCGACGAGATGAAGCTCTTCGAATTCGAATCGGGCAGCACATATTGCACGATCACGGGCGTGATCGAGGATAATCTGGATGTCGCGTATCTCACGATCCCCGACTGCGTCACGGGGATTGCCGCGAACGCATTCACGAGGGATGCGATGTATTCCGTGGTGTCCGTCACGATCCCCGAGACGGTGACCTCCGTCGCGAGATATGCTTTCCGCTGCGATGCTCCGCTCGTCATCTGCTGCGAGGCCGCCAAACGGCCTTCCGGATGGGACGTTTCGTGGGAGTCCAACTCGGTCGGGGACCCGGCGGCGGTGATTTGGGACTGCAACAACAGCAGCCTTGCCAAAGACGGGTGCTATTATACGGAGATCGGCGGGCTCCGCTATCGCCTGAATGCGGACGGGACGGCGACGGTATACAGGCAGGCCGAAACGATCAGCGGAGAGGTCGTCATTCCTTCTTCCGTTTCGTTCGGCGGCAAGGAATACGCCGTATCGGAAATTTACGGCGCCGATATCTACGTCGGGGCGTTCAACAACTGCAAGTCCCTGACGAAAATCGTCCTGCCGGACGGGATGACGAAGATAGGCGGCATTGCTTTCAAAAATTGCACCGCGCTTTCGGAGATAACTTTTTCCGATACGATCACCGAGATCGGCACAATGGCGTTCAGCGGTTGCAGCGCGGTGGAGTCCGTTTTTGTCGGAAATCTGGCGGCATGGATGAAAATCGCGTTCGGTAATCCCCAATCCAATCCCATGGGAGAAGGGGATAACGCGACGCTGTATGTGAACGACGAAGCGATCACCGAGCTGGTGATCCCCGAGGAAGTGACGAAAATCAACCGATATGCGTTTATAGGCTGCAAACAATTTACGAGCGTGACGGTCGGGGATCAGGTCACGGAAATCGGATATTCCGCTTTTGAAAACTGCAGCACGCTCACCGTTGCAAGGCTCGGAAACGGCGTGACGAAAATAGATAAATACGCATTCGCTTTCTGCGGGAAGCTCGCCGATCTCGTGATCGGCAGCGCAATGACCGAGATCGCACAGGACGCGTTTTATTACTGCAGCGGGTTGGAGCGAGTCTTTTATGTCGGGACGGAAGCGCAGTGGGATGTTTTGGCGGCGGCGTCTTCGAACAGCAGACTGCCCAACGATCGGGTATATTATTATTCCGAAACGCAGCCGTCGGCGGACGGAAATTACTGGCATTATGACGCGGACGGCGTAACGCCCGTGATCTGGAACAAAGAAAACGCATAAAGATAAAGCGCGGGAGCCGCCCTTCGGGGCGGCTCTTTTGCCGCCATCCGCCCCGTCCGTCAAAACGCAGAGGCGTACGGCGGTTGCGCGACGGCGTGCGCTTGCGGGCGAGAAAGAGAAATTCCGCTATTTTTCGGATATTTCGGCAAAATACGCGGTGTTTTTCGCGCGCGGCGGGCATATACTGTGAGAAAGGCCGCGCGGCGGCGGAAAGGAGCGGTTATGGCGTACGAGAAGAGGATATGCGTGATGAAACAGATGAGGCGGGGATTTTCCGCAGACGGGAACGCGCTGTCGGGCGCGGTGCAGGCGGAACGCTGGGGGAAGGACGCGGCGTTCACCGTGCGCCTTTTGGGGCTTGCGCCCGTGCGGGAGGGCAGATACGCCCTCGCCGTGCGCGTCGGGGAGAGAATGCAGGCGTTCGATCTGGGCGGAGAAGAACCCTACCGCATGGAAAACGCACCTTCCCTCAAAGACGGTTTTTCCGCGCTTGTCTGTTTTGTGCGCGGAGAGGCGGAACCGATCGCATACGGATTCTGCGGGAGCGCGCCGAACAGCTACTCGGCGCTATTAAACGAATTCCGCATGCAGGAAAAGAAAAAGCGGAAAAAGCCCATTCCCGTTCCCATGCCGCCCAATCAGATTCCGGGCGCGCCCTCGCCGCAGGTGCCGCTCGCGCCGGGGATTCCGCTTCCCGAGTCTTCGCCGTACGACGACGAAGCGATCGCGGCGGACGACTATTACAGGGGGAAAGAAGATGTTTGCAAGGGCGATGAAGATGCAGATCCTGCTCGCGCAGGTGCGGGAAAAGAAGCGGAAAAAGAGGGCGGGCGCATACCGCGCGAAAATGGCGCAGGCGATGTCGTTCCGCCCTTCCGCCTCGCGCGCGGCACTACATATTACGAAACCATGCGGGAAAAATTAGAAGAGGCATTCCGCGCGCATCCCAAAGACGAACGGCTGAAAAGCATATTCCCGCAGTCGGAATGGGTGAACGCGGGCGCGGCGCTCGTCGGGATCATTTACGAGGAGGGACTGCCACGCTATCTGTGCCTTGCCGCCGAGGCGAAGGGGGACCCGCCCGAGCAGATGAAAAAGGACTGCGTGTTCGTCCCGTCTTCTCATTTTTCGGACGAGGAAGGATTTTACGTCGTCTTTCAGGACGCGGAGACGGGCGAAATCGTCAGGACGTATGACGCATAAATTTGATATGAATTGAAGAAAACGGCGTCAGGCGCCGTTTTTTCGGCGTTGATCAGGTGAAAATCAGAGGAAAAAAGAAAAATGCCGTCAAAAAGTTGCTATTTTTTTTCGCGGTGTGGTATAATAAAAACGGAAAAAAGGGCAAACCCGAGCGTCTGCCCCAAAATTTTGAACACGGAGGACACAGAACATGGCAAAGAAATTGCCCACCGAAAATCAGAAAGTCATTGATTTCGTGAACGAGAGCGCAGCTCTCGCACAGCCGGATGAGATCGTCTGGATCGACGGCAGCGAGGCGCAGCTGGAAGAACTGCGCAAGCAGGCTTGCTCCACGGGCGAGATGATCAAGCTCAATCAGGAAAAGCTTCCCGGCTGCTATTATCACAGAACCGCGGAAAACGACGTGGCGCGCGTCGAGGCGAGAACGTTCATCTGCTGCAAGAATAAAGAGGACGCGGGTCCCATCAACTACTGGATGGACCCTCAGGAAGCGTATGCGCTCTGCAAGGAGATCGCGCGCGGCAAGATGAAGGGCAGAACGATGTACGTCATTCCCTATTCCATGGGCGTCGTCGGTTCTCCGTTCTCCAAGATCGGCATCGAAGTGACCGACTCCATTTACGTCGTCCTCAACATGGCGATCATGACCAGAGTGGGACTCAACTGCTATGAAGCGCTGGGCAAAGACGGCGATTTCGTCAAGGGCTTTCACTGCAAGTGCGACGTCGATCCCGAAAAGAGATACATCATGCACTTCCCCGAAGACGATACCATCATCTCCGTCAACTCGGCATACGGCGGAAACGTCCTGCTCGGCAAGAAGTGCTTCGCGCTCAGAATCGCGTCCTATCTCGGTAAGAAGGAAGGCTGGATGGCAGAGCACATGCTCATCCTCGGCGTGACCTATCCCGACGGGACCAAGAAGTACGTCGCGGCGGCGTTCCCTTCCGCTTGCGGCAAGACCAACCTCGCAATGCTCATTCCGCCCAAGCACTATCTCGAAATGGGCTATAAGGTTGAGTGCGTCGGCGACGATATCGCGTGGATCCGCGTGGGCGAAGACGGAAGACTGTGGGCGGTCAACCCCGAAAACGGCTTCTTCGGCGTCGCTCCCGGCACCAACATGAAGTCCAACCCCAACGCGCTGCTCGCAACGCAGAAGAACACCATCTTCACCAACGTCGCGATCAACCCCGAGGACAACACCGTGTGGTGGGAAGGGCTCACCAAACCCGCTCCCGATCACCTCATCGACTGGCTGGGTAATCCCTGGACTCCCGACAGCGGCGTAAAGGCTGCTCATCCCAACTCCAGATTCACCGCTCCCGCGGTCAACTGCCCTTGCCTTTCGCCCGAATTCAACTCCAAGACGGGCGTTCCGCTCGACGCGATCATCTTCGGCGGCAGACGCGCTACCACGACGCCGCTCGTTTATCAGTCGCGTGACTGGAATCACGGCGTGTTCGTCGGCTCTATCATGTCCTCCGAGACGACGGCTGCCGCGACGGGCGCGGTCGGCGTGCTCCGTCACGACCCCATGGCGATGAAGCCTTTCTGCGGATATCACATGGGCGATTATTTCCAGCACTGGATCGATATGGGCAAGAAGGTCAAGAACCCTCCCAAGATCTTCAACGTCAACTGGTTCCGTCAGAACGAGAAGGGCGAATTCCTGTGGCCGGGCTTCGGCGACAACATGCGCGTTCTCGACTGGATCTTAAAGCGCTGCGCGGGCACGGCAGACGCGCGCGAAACGGCGATCGGTTACCTTCCTTATGCGAAGGATATCGATATCGAAGGGCTTGACTATTCCGTCGATACCCTCGAATCCATCCTCACGGTGGATAAGAAGCGCTGGAGCGCGGAAGCGGACGAGATCGCGGAATACTACAAGCAGTTCGGCGACAGACTTCCCAAGGAACTTGCCGAAAATCTCGCAACCCTCAAAAAGAACTGCGAAGAGTAACGCAGAATCATACGGCCGCCGCACGGAACCCGTGCGGCGGTTTTTTTGTCAAAGTTCGGAAAACACATTCAAATAAGCAGTTTGAAAATTTCAGACTGCTTTTATTTATTTTCGATTTTGCTCATTTGATTGGAAAAATCTGTTTTTTCGTCGTGATGGCGGACATTTATGGACAACTCGGGAAGAATGTGCTATAATCAGGCAGCGAAAGGCACCGATGTCCCGAAAAGCGAGAGGAGGAGTTATGTTTCCCGAGGTCAGATTTTTACAGCTCGATCTATATACCTGGCTGTCCGTAGCCGGGATCATTGCGGCTCTCGTCATTTTCCGCGTATATTCGGACAAAAAACAGGTTCCCGCAAAGTTGCAGAACGTCTGTCTTGTGCTGATTCTTGCGTCCATTGCGATCGGATACGGGTTCGCCATTCTCTTTCAGGCGGTATACGACTTCACGAAGAGCGGAAAGTTCGTGATCGATACGCAGACGGGCATGACCTTTTACGGCGGGCTCATCGGCGGAAGCGCGGTATTCCTCATTCTGTATTTTACCGTTGCCAAAAAAGTATGCGGAGGGGAGATTTTCCGCCATCTCAACTCGGTTTCCGGCGTCGCCGCCTGTGCGATCTCGCTCGGGCACTCCCTCGGCAGGATCGGCTGCCTCATGGCGGGCTGTTGTTACGGCAGGGAGACGGACTCATGGATCGGGATCTATCTTCCGGCCGTGGGGGCGAAGGTCATTCCCACGCAGCTGATCGAGAGCATATTCCTGCTCTTATTGTTTTTCGCGCTCACCGCGTTGCTCTTCCGCACGCGCATCAACGGATTTTCCGTCTATCTCATTGCTTACGGGATTTTCCGATTTGTCATCGAGTTCTTTCGCGCGGACGACCGCGGCGGCTCCGTCATTCCGTGGCTGAGCCCTTCTCAGGTCTGGTCCGTCATCCTGTTTGCCGTCGGCACAGCGGTCCTCGTCACGCTCCTTGTAAGGGATGCCCGACGGAAAGACGGCG
This sequence comes from uncultured Bacillota bacterium, assembly GCA_949300535.1. Taxonomy (GTDB): domain Bacteria; phylum Bacillota; class Clostridia; order Christensenellales; family Borkfalkiaceae; genus Gallimonas. The sequence continues at coordinate 8,535 of CASGEQ010000044.1, read as the reverse complement.
CTCCGACCGATGCGCGGCAATGAATGATTATACACGATATTCACGAAACAGATCTTCCGTTTTTGCGGCAGATCTGTTTTTTTGCGCGCAAAACGCCGTTCCTGCCAATCGAAAACTTTGCTCAAAAATCAGGAAAATTTGGTATATAATGTTTAAGTTTGCTCATTTGTGACACGTCAAAAGATTATTTTTCAATATTACGAACAAATATAGACAAAAAAACGACAATGTGCTATAATCCGAGAAGAAACAGGAAGGCAAACCAAACGCCGCGGGCGTAAAATCTGACGAAGGAGAAAATTTATGAAGAATCTGACAAAAAAACTCAGCGTAGTCCTTGCGGGGATTCTCAGCCTCAGTTTATGTGCGTGCAACGTGATCGGTTCCGGCGAAGATCCCGATAAGAACAAAGACGAAGTGGACAAGGGGGATTATTCGCAATACACGCAGCTGGTGATCGACGGCGGCGGACAGAATGCCGCATACAATACGACGCCTTCCCTCGTATATGACAAATATACCAATCCCTATCCGTACAACACGCTGGAAGCGCTCGTGGAGGAGTGGAACAAGGAGAACGCCTCGAAATACGGCTATTATTTCACGGTGGCGACTTCTTCCATCAACAACGACCGCGAGACCATGGTGCCCATGCTGAACAACGGTACGGCGCCCGAGATCATCTATTATCTGCAGACGACGATCGCGGAAGATCAGAACAAGGGTTGGTTCTACGATCTGACGGAAGTCATGGAAACGCCGAACAAGTACAGCAAAGAAGGGGAGGCGGGAAGCGTTCGTTGGAGAGACATCTATCCCGACGATCTGTATCAGTCCTTCTTCTCGCCGAACGGGCAGATTTTTGCGGTCACGCTGGAACAGAACCCGATCGGAATCCTGTACAACAAGACGCTCTTTGAGGCGGCGGGGATTACGGAAGTGCCCACGACTTACAAGGAATTCATGGAAGCACAGGACGCGCTGAACGCATATGCGCAGTCGGTCGGCCGCGCCGATCCTTCGGACGATACGACGTATATCTGCCCGTTCAATTCCGTTTATCCCTGGTATGATTCCTATCTCGAAACCTCGCTTATGGGGGATATCATCGAGTATATGGACGTCATCGAAGAGGACGGATATGTCAATGCGGAAGAATATGTCCGCGCCTTCATGACCAAGGACGAGGAAGGAAACAGACTTTACAGTCCCGACGACGACAGAATGGTCGAGCTGTACCGCCTGATCAAGCAGATGTGCAAATACTATCCGACCAACGCCGACAGTTATTATTGCACGCAGCAGTTTACGGTAGGCAATCTCGCGATGCTGGAAGTCACGGGCGGAGATATCCGCGAGCTTATCGATACGGTTGACGGCGCGTTTGAAGTCGGGGTATTCCCGTATCCCGTTCTCGAAACGCAGCCCGAGGACGAGCCCGCCAATCCCTATTATACCACATATAACGTGTCCGGGTGCTTTGTGCAGAGAGGATTGAGCGGATATTCCACGGGTTGGGCGATCACCAATTCCGCGATGAACAAAGACGCGGCGAACGGGAACGATAACTGCGTCAATGCGTGCATTGACATGCTGATGTATCTGAGCTGTTTTGAAAATAACGATAAAATGGTCAACGACCTCGGATTTGCCATTCCGCTGTCGGGAAATACCACGTATGAATATTTCAAACCGCTCGCGGAGGTGTTCAAGCAGGACCGCGAGAACGAAAAGGCGCTGGCATGGTCGGCTGCAACCGCGGGCAACGCGATGAACAAGGACTATTACGACGCGGTATATCTGTTCCGCAAGACGGCGCTTTCGCTCGATCAAAGCCAGATCAAGAGTTCTTTGTCCACTCTGGTCAATTCGTTCAGTTCGGCGGCGAACCTTCTTTATCAGCATAATCAATGGGATAAAGATTCCTGGCCCGCTTACGGGGTATCCAACAAAGACTGATTAAAAACGACAACGCGGTAAGGAGAAAGCACATGGAAGCAAACATGAAGAAAGAGAAGAAGGACTGGAAGAAGCTCCTGCTTTCCAAAGAAAACATCGGGCTTCTTTGGATTCTTCCCGCGCTCGCCCTGCTTTGCGTGTTCTGCCTGTATCCCGTCATCAGCGCGTTTTACCACTCGTTCACCGATTGGGACGGGGGAATCCACGCTTCCTTCATCGGCGTGCAGAATTATGTGGAGATCTTCGGCGACAGGCTGTTCTGGATTTCCCTTCTCAACGTCATCATCCTCACGGTCGTGGGAATGATCATCGGAAATGCGGCGTCCATCTTTCTCGCCGAGCTCATGTACAACCTCAAATCGAGGCTTTCGGGCGTTTACCGTTTCCTGTTCGTGCTGCCCGCCATGGTGCCGAGCATCGTCGTTCTTCTGCTCTGGCAGAAGCTCATCCTGTCCGGTTCCTCGTCGGGCGTCATGAACACCATCCTGCGCCTGTTCGGGCTGCCGCCTTCCGAGTGGTTCGCGAGCAAGAGCGTGGTGGTCGTGTTTATCTCCATCTTTTTCTACGGATTTCCGTGGATGGGGGGGACGTCCTTCCTCATCTATCTTGCGGGGCTCAACGGGATTGACCCGTCCATCATCGAAGCGACGAAGCTGGACGGACTCACCACGTTCGGCAGGGTATTCCGCATCGATCTGCCCATGATCACGGGTCAGCTCAAATACTTCCTCGTCATGGGGTTTATCGGCGGCTTGCAGAATTACACGATGCAGTATGCGATCACGTCGGGTGCGCCCGGAGAGGTGATCGGGAGCATGCAGTCGGGGACGATGGTGCCCGGATTCTATATCTATCAGCTCATCAGCGGGTCGTCGCGCGAAGGCGCGTACGGATACGCCTGCGCGATGGGCATGGTGATGTTCGTCATCATTCTGGCGATCACGATCGTCAACAACAAGCTGGTGCGTTCGAATGACGCAGACTGAGCAAAAACAAAAAATCAGGAAAAGGAGGGGACCATGGCGGAAGAAAAGCGGAAACTGCATATAAGACCGGGGCAGATCGCGGTACACGTCGTCATCATCATACTCCTGTTTCTCGTGCTGTTCCCGTTCTATATTCTCATCGTAAACAGTTTCAAGCTCCCCAAGGACATTCTGGTCAATCCGTTCTCCTTCCCGGGGACGGCGGAAGTCCCGATGGTGCTGGGCGCATACGGAACGGCGTGGGGATACATCAAAAACTACCTCTGGAACAGCGTCGTGGTGGCGTTTCTCGAAATTGCGGGCGTGCTGATTGTCGCCAGCGTTGCGGCATACGGATTCGCGCGCTTCCGCTTTATCGGGAAGAACATCTTCTTCACCATTTTCCTTTCGTTCATGATGATCCCGGGCATTCTGACGCTCGCGCCGCAATATGCGCTCGTTTACAGCACGTTCGGGATGGGACAGAAGTATTCGGGCGTCGTGCTTCCCGCGATCGCGGGCGGGCTTCCCGTGGGGATATTCCTCATACGGACCTTCTTTGCGGGCGTACCCGACAGTATTTTCGAGGCGGCGGAACTGGACGGAGCGAGCCATTTCAGGAGATTTCTGATGATGGCGGTGCCGCTCAGCCTTCCCATTCTGTTCACGATCGGGCTGTCCACTTTGCTGGGCGCGTGGAACGATATCATCTGGGCGCGGCTCATCCTGTACGGAAAGGAAAACCTGTATACCATCAGCGTGGGCGTGTTCGTGGTGTTCAATTCGGATACCAACAAGTCGATCACCGACACGGTCATCTATGCGGGATACTGCATTGCAAGTTTACCGCTCGTCATCGCCTTCTGCTTCACGTCAAAGCAGTTTATCAAGGGTCTGACGACGGGCGCGATCAAAATGTGATAAGGAGGAAGAATGAAGAGAGCCGCAGTATTATGTAGTCTTTTGTTTGTGTTTGCGGGATTGGCGGGCTGCGCGCCCGACCAATCGGAGAAAGAGCCCCCCGACGATACCGTCGAAACCCCGCAGACGCAGGAAACGCAGCTGTTGTTCGACAGCAAATTTGCGGAGGGGATTGCCGTTTCGGCGCTCGAATCGCAGGAGGTCTCCTATACCTGGTGGAAATACGGCGACGCGTCCGCTTCCACCGAGCCGTACTGGACGCTGGGGCAGTACGGCAACCTTTCCAAAACGCGGGAAAATTACGATTCCTCCCTGAACGATCTTTCGCTGGGTACGATCTTTGAAGACCCGAAGGGAATCGAAGGGCAGGAAGGGGCGTTTTATACGCTCACCAACCGTTCGGGCAGCAAGATGATCAAGGTGGACCCCGCGACGGGCACGGCCGTTCTCAATGCGGACACGAGCAAGGAGTATATCGATCAGCAGACGGGCGAAATCGTCGCGAGAAGGGACGGGGAAGACTGGGTGCATATGATCTTGCAGCAGAACCACCCGACCGTGACTCTCGCGCAGGTGGATTCCTTCATCATGAGCCTCGACTTTACGCTTGACGCGTGCGATACATACGACAATTCCATCGGCGCGGCGCAGTTTCAGTGGATTTTTTCGGTGCACGACAAGACAAGTCCCATCGGGGATTATTTCTGGTTCAACGTGACGCTGTTCGACAACCGCTATGAGGTATTCCCCGGCACGCAGATGTACGACGGCGGAAAGGCGGATTCGACGGGCAAATTCATTTTTGCCCCGACGGGCGAAGAGCTGTTCGGCGAAAGCGGCGGAAAAGTGACGGTCGGAGAGACCTATCACGTGGAACTCGATCTCAAACAGTATATGCTCAAGGCGTTCGAGATCGCGCAGTCCATGGGCGCAATGGCCGAATCCGAATGGGAAGATCTCACGGTCAGCGGCTTCAACATCGGCTGGGAGGTCTCCAACGTATCCAACGTCGGCGTGACGATCGAGAATATGTCTCTCAGGACAGTGACGTCCGGGGCATGATGCGGGAGGAATTATGAGCAGACAGAAATCAAAATGGAAAAAATTTGCATGCATGGCGCTCAGCGTCTGTCTGATCGGCGTATGCGCCGCATGCACACCGGGAGGTAACGATATGGGCGACGATAACGAGCAGGGTCAGACGGACGGAACGGAAGACACGACCCCTGCAACATGGGATACGCAGAAGGAGGGGCAGCTTCTGACCCGTCCGCAGGTATCGGATGAGACAAAACGGGAGCTGTTGTGCGACCTGAATTTCTCACAGGGATTCAAAGTGACGCTGTTCCACTCCAATTCGTCTAACGGTCAGATCGCGGGGACGCTCGATTACGAGGGGAACGCGGCGGGCGAGGCGCCCGTATGGACGATGGCACAATGGGGCTGCACGCACGATATGGCTTCGGACGCGACGTTCACGCGGGAAGGAAGCGTGCTGACGTACGAGGACGACGGAAAATTGCTTTCCTTCGACGCGACAAAAGCGGGATATATCACGCTGGGCATCAAGGGAAGCGAGGAATATACCCGAGATGAGGACGGAAACATCCGCGAGCGGACGGACAGCACGGAAAACTGGCCGCATATCCTCATCGAACAGACGATCAATTACGATATTTCTTCGGAGGCGGAGCACCTCTATATGGAGGTGAATTATGAGATCACCCGCTGCGAAAGTCTGGTGAACCGAGATTTATACCCCCTCAACCCCGATCTGAACGCGGCGCAGTTCCAGTGGTTCATCACGCTGACGGACACGGACGAGACGAGCGAGAGCTTCGGACAGTCCATGTGGTTTGGGTTCTCCATGTTCGATACGCGCGCGGAGGGCGGAACGCCGTCCGGGCTTGCGTCGTACGACGGCGGAAAGGAGGATTCGACGGGGCTGTTCATCTATATGCCGTCCCTTTCGCAGGTGGCTGCAAACGCGGAAGCGACAAACAGTTCGGTAACGCTTCCTTCGGCGGTCATCGGTCAGGAACGCTCGGTGAAGATCGATATTCTTCCCTGGCTCAAACAGGCGCTCAAAACGGCGCGGCAATACGGCGCTCTCACGGGCGCGAGCGTGGAACATCTGCGCATCGGGTCCACGAATATCGGCTGGGAACTTCCGGGCAATTTTGACGCGGAAGTCGTGATCTCGGGCATGAATATTTACGAGGTATTTTAATTCCCGAGCCGCCGCTGCGAAGAGATAAGGGGCGCGCACGGCGGGGAGAGGAATGAAATAAAGTTAAAAAAACAGGAGGAAAATTATGAAAAAGACCAGAAGGGTTACGGCGACGGCGCTGAGCGCGGCAATGGCGTTCTCATTCGGCGCGGCGGGATTGGCGCTGCTCGCAGACGGAACATCCGGCTATCTGGCGAATGCGGAAGAGGGAACGGCGACCACGATTTATGCGGATAAGGAATGGGAAGCATACAGCGGCACGTTTACCTCTATCGAATTTGATACGGAGACGGGGCTTTCCACGCAGAAGGCGACGAGCTCGTACGGCGTGAGAGCGACAACGACCGAAAAGGTAAAGCTGGACGGGCTCAAACTCACCATGATCAGCAGCGATTTCGATAACAAAGGGAGCCTTACGTTCGGATTTACGTTGGCAAAGAATAAGGGCGATTATGCGGTCGGCACCGATTCTGTCGGCGGCGCGCCTTATAACACTTATGTGGGCACCTTCCGTCATCTGAACGACGGCCCCACGAATACGCAGATGCGTTACAGCAGCAGTTACTGCCATGATCACGCGAACGCTTATCAGCTCGGGTGCGCTACTCCGGAAGCTGCTTTGACGAACACCACGACGTCCACGTTCTACTCTTCTTATGTCTTTGACGATACCACGAGCGAACGCACCGAGGAGGAAGCGGGAAAATACTACCTTCACGAATCCATCGGCGTCACGCTGGAGTTTTCGTACATGGCGGATCCCGGATGCTGGAAGGTTGTCATCGCGCTTGCCGCGGGAGAGAAGTTCGTTCAGCAGACCGATCCCCAGACGATTTATTTCAACAGCCAGTATGCGGACAGCGTGCTCGACGAAAACGGGGAATGCTATCTTACCAGCGTCCTGATGACGGGCTGCAACGCGCTCAGTTTCTCGATCGAGGATGACAACAAGCGCGAAGCGCGCACGGCTGCGGAAACGGCGCTCGGACAGTATGAAACGGCAGTCAGAGCGGTCACGGATGCGGAAACGTACGCGGCGTCTGCGGCGGCTCGCGCGGCGGCGGTCGAGGCGGTCAATGCGTCGGTCGGCAACGATCAGACGGTTTACGGGCTTCGCCTTGCGGAGATCGACGCGCTGTATACCGAAGACGCGGGGATTCAGGAAAACGTGAAAGCGGCTTTGCAGGAATCCTTCACGGCGGCTCAGACGAAGGTCGACGCATTCGCAACCGAATCCAACATCACCGCGGCTGCGATCAACGAGGCGTGGGATACGCTCCGCGCGGCGGATGCGGCTTACGACGACATGGAGAATATGCTGACCGAAGAGAACAAGGCATATTTCCAGGGCCTTTACACCGAATATGATTACGACATCACGCTTGCGGCGACGAAACTGTGGGTCATTACCTATGAGCAGGAAGCGGAGAATCTGAAGACTTCGGAAAACGTGACCGAAGATCTCGTCAATCTCAAGGAATTCCGCGCGGAATATACGGGCAGCACGCATGAAGACAACATCGAGAATTTCCTGACGGAGGTGGACGCGAACGCGCTGAAAGATCGCATCGCGGCGACGGACGCGCTTGTTGCGGAAATCGAGGCGGCCAATTCGGATGAAGTCAAGGACAACTATCTGACCGTGCTTGAAACGGCGCTTGCGGAGGATATGACGATCAAATTCAACATCGACGACGCGAAAGCGGCGTATGCGGATCTGATCGCCAAGGTGGAGATCACCGAAGACGACGGAGAGCTTTATACCCGCCTGACCGCGGCGTATGCAACGCTCAAAAAGGCGTGCGAGGATTATGAACTCGCCGAGATCAACGGCGTTGCGGCTTCTCTCGAAGCGGAAATCACGACTTACAGCGTATTCAGCCCCATCCGCAACAGATACGACGCCATCGATCTTACATACCTCATGGAGGAGAACGCGGAAATCGAAAGCGCATACGAAGCGGTGACCGCGACGATCGAGGCGAACACGTTCTACTATGTGACGACTACGGACATCGCGGAAGTCACGCAGAACACGAGCGGACTTTATTTCGAGCAGACCCCTGCATTCCCTTCGAGACTCAACTACAATCAGTTGCTCGACATCACCAAGGGAGCGGAGATCGTGATCGAACTTACGGAAACGGCGTTCTATAACGACGGTTCGCACGCGAACAACCTTTGCTTCAATTTCCTGCTTGCCCCTGATTCTTATAAGAGCATCGACGACGGTATCTCCATCGTGATCTGGCTGTATGCGACGGAAAGCAACGTGCAGATCTACAACAACAACGATACCGCGCTTGCATCGGCATCCATTTCCACGCCGATCGACGGCTCGACCATCACCATTACGCTCAAATACGGCTCCTATTACGATTTCATTCAGGATACGACGTATGACGCATATCAGCTTACGGTCAACGAAGCGAGCTTCGTGCTGACGGAAGCGCAGCTGAC
>CASGEQ010000043.1 GCA_949300535.1 uncultured Bacillota bacterium | reverse complement strand
ACGGGAGAAATGCTCGGCGTCATGTCGCCGTCGCAGGCGCTTCGCCTTGCGGAAGAAGCGGGGCTCGACCTCGTGAAGATTTCTCCGAATGCCGTGCCGCCCGTGTGCAAGATCATGGATTACGGCAAGTTCAAGTTCGAACAGGCAAAAAAGGAAAAGGAAAACCGCAAAAATCAGAAAGTCATGGAGATTAAGGAAGTTCAGCTTTCCATGACGATCGACGTGGGCGATCTCAACGTCAAGGCGAAACAGACGACCAAATTCCTCGAAGCGGGAAACAAGGTCAAAGTTTCCATCCGTCTGCGCGGCAGGCAGATGGCGCACGCGTCCATGGGCAAAGATGTCATGATGAGATTCTTCGAGATGGTGAAGGAAGTCGGCGTGATCGAAAAGCCGGCGGCGCAGGAAGGGCGCAACATCATCATGGTGCTCGGCCCCGTCAAAAAATAATCGGACTTTCACCGCGCTTGCCGCGCGGCGGAACATAAAAATCGGAAAGATAAATTTGGAGGATAAAGATATGCCGAAACAGAAATCGCACAGCGGTTCCAAGAAGCGCTTCTGGCTGACGGGCAGCGGTAAGGTCAACAGACCTCACGGCGGCAAGAACCATAAGGCTGAAACCAAGAACAGAAAGAGAAAGAGAAATTTGCGCCAGACGACGCTTGTGTCCGCCGCGCAGGAAATCACCGTAAAGAAGATGATTCCTTACAAGGACTAATAGAGGAGGAGACGAATTATGCGTATTAAAAGAGGCGTGAACGCTGTCAAGAAGCGTAGAAAGATACTCAAATTATCCAAGGGATATTTCGGAAACAAGAGCAAATCCTACCGCATCGCGCGCGAAGCGGTGATGAAGTCGCTCAACTATGCGTACATCGGGAGAAAGAGAAGAAAGCGCGATATGCGTCAGCTCTGGATCGCGAGAATCAACGCAGGCGCGAGAGTGAACGGACTTTCTTATTCCAAGCTGATGCACGGACTGAAAGTTGCCGGGATCGAACTCAACAGAAAGGTTCTTGCAGACCTTGCGGTTTCCGACGCTGCGGCGTTCGCGGAAATTTGCAGCAAGGCAAAAGCCGCTCTGTAATTACGGAAAGCCTTTGTAAAAAGGCTTTTTTCCTATCGCTTCGGAAACTATGGTCATCGTATCCAGAAACAACCCCGTCGTAAAGGAATTGTCCGCGCTGAAAGAGAAGAAATTCCGTCAAAAGAGCGGCACCTTTCTCGTGGAAGGGGAAAAGATGGTGCGCGAATGCGCCGCGAGCGGGCTTACCATCCGCCGCATTGCCGTGCGCGAGGATTATGCGGGAGAGGAGTTTCCCTTTCCGCGCGTTATCCTCGGCGCAGACGCGTTCCGCGCCGTTGCAGACGAAAAGACGCCGCAGGGAATCGTCGCGGAGGCGGAAATTCCCCGCCATGAACTGCGCGCGCCCGAGCGTCCCTGTCTGTTTCTGGACGGCGTCTCCGATCCCGCCAACGTCGGCGCGATCATCCGCACGGCGAATGCGGCGGGTTACCGCGAGATCTATTGCGCGTCCTGCGCGGACGCGTTTTCGCCAAAGAGCGTTCGTTCGAGCATGAGCGGCGTATTCTTCGTCCGCCTCATGTCGGGCACGCGCGAGGAGATTTTATCCGCGCTCGACGGCGTGCCGCTGATCGCGGCGGATATGAACGGGGAAAATATCTTCCGTTTCACGCCGCCCGAAAAGTTCGCGCTCTGCATCGGGAACGAGGGGAACGGGCTTTCGGAAGAAGTCCGCGCGCGGGCAAAATACACCGTGCGGATTCCCATGGAAGAGCGGACGGAGAGTCTGAATGCGGCGGTTTCCGCGTCCGTTGCGATGTACCTTCTCAGGCGCAGACATTTCGAATAATCTTCCGCTGTTCAAGCGGAATCAATAAGGAGATATACTTTATGTCAGGACACAGCAAATGGCATAACATAGCGGCGAAAAAGGGCAAGGCAGACGCCGCAAGGGGCAGAATTTTCACTAAAATCGGCAGAGAGATTGCCGTTGCGGCGAAGGGGAATCCCAATCCTTCTACCAACTCCAAGCTCGCGGACGTCATCGCAAAGGCGAAAGCGGCGAACATGCCGAACGACAACATCGAGCGTTCCATCAAGCGCGCGGCGGGCGAACTCGGCGACCGCGAATTCAAGGAACTTACCTATGAAGGATACGGCGTCGGCGGTTCGGCGGTCATCATCACCACGCTGACGGACAATATCAACCGCACGGCGGGCGATATCCGTGCCATCATGTCCAAACACGGCGGCTCGCTCGGAAATACGGGCTGCGTGTCGTATATGTTCGATACCAAGGGACTTATCGTCATCGAGCGCACGCCCGATCTCGATGAGGATACCGTGACCGAATACGCGATCGAAGCGGGTGCGGAGGACGTCGTCACGCAGGACGACGTTTTCGAGATCTATACCGACGTGCCGTCCTTCTCCGAAGCGCGCAAGATGCTGGAAGAGAAGGGGCTCAACTTCCTGCAGGCGGAGATCTCCATGATCCCGCAGAGCAAGATCACGCTCGATCCCGACAAGCTCGAGACCTTCCGCAAGATGATCGACAAGCTGGATGAGAACGACGACGTGCAGGATATCTATCATAACGTAGAACTTCCCGACGACGAGGAAGAGGAGTAAAAAAAGTCCCTACGGGGCTTTTTTTGCCTTAAAGGAGGAAATTATGACCGTCAGCGAAACCTGCCTTATGGCAAAGAAAAATACGGACGCCGTTGCCTTTCTCACGGAAGAGGAGCGCAACAGGATGCTGACTCTTGCGGCAGACGCGCTGGAATCGCATGCGGAAGAAATCCTTTCCGCAAATGCGCGCGACGTGGAAGCCTGCACGCGCGGCGAGCAGTTCAAGGACAGACTTATGCTCAATGTTCCGCGAATCGGCGGCATTGCGGAGGGACTGCGCAAACTGCGCGATATTCCCTGTCCCGTCGGGGAGATCATCGAACGCCATACGACGGAGAGCGGGCTTGATATCGAGCGCGTGCGCGTTCCGTTCGGCGTGGTCGGCATCATCTACGAAGCGCGGCCGAACGTCACCGCAGACGCGATCGGGCTGTGCCTGAAAAGCGGAAACGCCGTCGTTCTGCGCGGCAGCAAAGACGCCTATTCTTCCAACGAGGCGATCGTCCGCGTGATCAAAGACGCGCTGAAAAGTGCGGGATTCAATCCCGAATTTATTCAGCTCATTTCGAACGGTACGCGCGAAGGCGCGCAGGAGTTCATGAAAATGCATGGCGTTGTGGATGTCCTCATTCCGCGCGGGAGCGCGTCGCTCATCCGTTCCGCAATGGAAAACGCGACCGTACCCGTCATCGAAACGGGCACGGGGAATTGCCATATCTATCTGGATGCATCCGCCGACCTTAACAAGGCGATTCCCATTCTCATCAATGCGAAGACGCAGCGCACGAGCGTATGCAACGCCTGCGAAAGTCTGGTCGTCGACCGTCCGTTTGCGGAAAAGCATCTTCCCGAGGTGATCGCGGCGCTTCGCGAAAAGAAGGTCGAAGTGGTCGGCGACGAGGATTCCCGCGCCCTGTGCAAGGAAATTCAGCCTGCCACGGAAGAGGATTTCTATACCGAATATCTCGCGCTGAAAATATCCGTGAAGATCGTGGACGGCATTGACGAGGCGATCGCATTCATTAACGAGCACTCCACGGGTCACAGTGAGGCGATCATTACGGAAAACAAAGAAAATGCGGAAAAATTCCTGCGCGGGATCGATTCCGCCTGCGTTTACGTCAACGCATCCACCCGCTTTACCGACGGGTTCGAGTTCGGATTCGGCGCGGAGATGGGCATTTCCACGCAGAAACTGCACGCCCGCGGTCCGATGGGACTTCGGGAACTGACGAGCTATAAATTTCTCATCCGCGGCAACGGTCAGGTGAGAAAATAAACGCCTCGTGAAAAGATAAATTTCCGTATAAAAACCTTCCGCCTGCACAAACTTGTGTTGACGCGGGAGGTTTTCCTTTTCGCTTTCTGATAGAGTTCCGCATAACTTTGCGGAACGTGGGGACGCCTTTGGGCGTCCCTTTGTGATATTATCGTACGGCGCGGAATAAAATACAGGCATGAAAGCATGGAAAAAAGTCCTGTGTTTCGCGCTGTGCGCCGCGCTCGTCTGCATTGCGGCGTTTTTGCCGCGCGGAAAAGCCGAGGCGGAAGAAAACGCCGTCCGCGTGGTGCGCGTGTGGAATGTGGATACCTTCGAAGGGGGCAAAGGGTCGAGAACGGCGTTTCTCAAGAAGGTGGCGCGTACGGCGGAAAAGGCGCGGGAAGGCGTTTACTATCTCGTTTCGTCCTATACCGCGGAAGGGGCGCGCGCCGCCATGTCGGAAGGGATATTTCCCGATCTGCTTTCGTTCGGAATCGGACTGGACAGCGCCGCCGAATACAGCCTGCCGCTCGGCTTATCGTTCCCCGGCGGAAAGACGGACGGGGGCTGTCTTGCCTATCCGTGGTGCCAAGGCGGATATTTCCTCTTTTCCCTTGACGAGGATTTTACGGCGCAGGGGGAAACGGCGATCTCCTGCGGCGGCAGCAATCTCGTCCAGGTCGCGGCGGCGCTTGCCGCCGTATCGGGCACGGAAGTGCCGTCGCTCGAAGCGTATTCGGGCTTTTTAAGCGGAAAATATCGATATCTTCTGGGAACTCAGCGGGATGTGTGCCGATTTTCTGCGCGCGGCGTAAACGTCTGCGTTCAGCCGCTCCTTGCGTATAACGACCTGTATCAGTATATTTCTGTCCTGTCCGCGGAAAAGAGGGAGGACTGCGAAGCGTTCATAGACGCGCTTTTGTCGCAGGAAACGCAGGAGCAGCTTTCCTCGATCGGGATGTATCCCGTGACTGAGGGGGAAGCGGAATACACGGCGAGCGTGTTTTCTACGCCCGAATCTCTGGAACAGTTGCGGGGCGCGGCGCGGTCGGGCGAGGAAAAAAATATCGTAAAATTTCTGAAAAAGATTTGAATTAGCGCGAGAGATATGGTAGAATAGAGGGAGAATTAAATTGGATATTTTCGCCTTTCTGAAAAACAGATTTCCACGGCTGAAAACGGAACGCAATTTTTCCTTTGCAAAGCACACTACGATCGGCGTGGGCGGCGTTGCGGCGGTTGCGGTATATCCCGCCTCGACGGAAGAAGCGGCGGAACTGCTCGCCGTCCTGCGCAGAGAGAAGATCCCGTATTGTTTTCTGGGCGCAGGCGCAAACGTATTGCCCCGCGACGGACAATTTGAAGGAGCCGTCGTGCGCTTTACGCGCATAGACGGGCTTTATGCGGACGGAAACCTGCTTTACGCGGGCGCGGGCGTGACGGGCGGCGCGCTGTGCCGTTTTGCGGCGGCGAGGCTTCTCGGCGGCGTTGAATTCCTGACAGGGATCCCTATGACGGTGGGCGGCGCGACCGCGATGAATGCGGGCGTGCGCGAAGGGCATATGAGCGATGTCATCCTGCGCGTCGTCGGCGTGGAAGAGGGGAAGATACGGACGTTTTCCGCAAGCGATTGCGCGTTTCGGGAAAAGGACAGCGTCTTTCTCGGCGGGATTGCCGTGACGGGCGTATATCTCGGCGTAAAGGAGAGCGTTGCGGAGCAGATCGCGAGAGAAAGCTGTTATTTCCGCACCCGCCGCGCCGCGCTTCCCAAGGGACGGAGCATGGGCTGCGTGTTTGTCAATCCGCAGGGGGAAAGCGCGGGCAGGCTCATCGAGCAGTGCGGGCTGAAAGGCGCGCGTATCGGCGGGGCATACATATCTGAACTTCACGCGAATTTTATTCTTTCGGACGGGAAAAGTGCGGAAGATGTGGCGCGGCTGATCGATCTTGCCGCGCGGACTGTGAAAGAAAAAACGGGGATCGCGCTCCGCGAGGAGATCAGGCGGCTCCCGTAGGGATACAAGCAAGGGAGCGGCGCACGAAAACGCGCCGGACGGAGAGTTACATGAAACTTACGGCAGATTATCATACGCATACGCCTTATTCGCACGGGAAAGGCACGGTGCTGGAAAACGCGATGCGCGCAAAAGAACTGGGACTGTTGCAGATCGGTATCACCGATCACGGCTATTCGCACGTCGCATTCGGAATCAAGAGGAAAGAAACGCCTTCGCTCATCCGCGAGTGCAGGGAAGCCGAAGAAAAAACGGGCGTCCGCGTGCTCGTCGGCATGGAGAGCAATCTTCGCGGAAGATCGGGACTTGCCGATTTGCAGGAAGAGGATCTCGTCAATTTCGATCTGTACCTTTGCGGGATTCACGTCGTCATCTGGTACGAGACGATGCACGACTATTTTCATCTCGGAATGGGGAATTTCTGGCGCAGCAAACTCAACTTAAAGCCCACCGACCGACTTGTGCGCGAGACGACGCAGGCATATATCAATGCGGTCATCCGCAACCCGATCGACGCGATCACGCACCTGAATTATTTGTGCTTTGCCGATCCCGTCGAGGTCGCCAAGTGCTGCCGCGATTACGGAACGTATATCGAGCTCAATGCGAAAAAGCACCATTTAACGGACGAACAACTCGCCGCCGTCGCCGCGACGGGCGTGAAGTTCATCGTCGATTCGGACGCGCATTCGGTGGACCGCATCGGCGATACCGCTCTGGTGGACGAGCAGCTCTCGCGGGTTTCCGTCCCGCATTCGCAGATCGACAACATCGACGGAAAACTTCCCGTTTTCCGCCTTGCGGAGTATAAAAAGAGGAAACTTTGAAGGTGGCTAATTTTACCTGGGAGATCAAGCGCGAACTGCTCTCTTCCTTTCCCGAAAACGCTTGCTGTAAAGTTGCGGCGATCGCGGCGTTTCTGCGTACAAGCGGGAGTATCACGTACGGCGCGGAGGGGTTCGGGCTGGAGATCGTGAGCGAAAACGAGCGGATTGCGGAATATTTCATTCAGCTTCTGGAAGGCGTTTACGGCGTAAGGATGGTACTGAAAGAGGCGAAACCCGACCCCAAGCGCGATCGGGACAGGCTTACCTTTTCCTATTGCGGTGACCGCGCCGCGCAGATCTTAACGGATACGGGCGTCATTGCGCGCGACGAAAACGGGTATTCCGTCGTCTATCGGCTCTCGCCGTATCTCGTGGAAAACGACTGCTGCGCGCTTTCGTTTATCAAGGCGGCGTTTCTGGGCGGGGGAAGCTGTACGCTTCCCGGCGGCTCGGGAAAGACGGGATATCATCTCGAATTCGTATTTTCTTCCCCCGCGATTGCGGAGGATTTCTGCGGACTCCTCGCTTCCTTCGAGCTGCTCGCCAAAGTCGTCCGCCGCGGCGAAACTTGGGTGGTATACCTCAAAAGCCGCGACGCGCTTTCCGATTTTTTCTCCGTGACGGGCGCGTCCGCCGCGCTCCGCCGCCTGGACAGCGTTTCATCGGCGCGGGAGGAAAAGAACAATGAAAACCGCGTGAACAACTGTTTCGTGGGCAATACCGACAGGACCGCCTCCGCGAGCGCGGAACAGGCGATCGCGATCGGAAAACTGCGCGACACGGTGGGGCTCGATTCCTTGGAAGAGCCTTTGCGCGAACTCGCTCTTGCACGGCTTCAATATCCCATGGATTCGCTCCGCGCGCTCGCTGAGCGGCTGGGTGTTTCCAAGAGCTGCCTCAATCATCGCATGCGCAAGCTCATGGAATTATACAAGAGAACGGAAGGATGATATGACCGATTTCGTACACTTACATCTGCATACCGAATACAGCCTGCTCGACGGCGCCGTCAAGGTGGACGAACTGATCGAGCACTGCAAAAAGAACGGGATCGATACCGTTGCGGTGACCGATCACGGAAACATGTACGCTTCGCTGTATTTCGCGGAGGAATGCAAGAAAAACAAGATCAAATATATTATCGGGTGCGAATTTTACGTCGTAAACGACTATAAGGTGAAGGAAACGCAGTCTGCCGATCACCTCATTCTGCTCGCCAAAAACAAGGCGGGATATATCAATCTCGTTCAGCTGGACTCGCTCGCGTTTGTGGACGGATATTATTACCGCCCGCGCATCGACTATAAAACTTTGAAAGAGCACACCGACGGCGTGATCTGTCTTTCTGCCTGCCTTGCGGGGCGCATTCCGCGCCTTCTGATGGCGGGGGATTACGAGGGCGCGAAAAAATTCGCCCTTGAAATGAAAGAGGCGTTCGGGGAGGATTTCTATCTCGAGATTCAGGACCACGGCATTCCCGAACAGAAGCAGATTCTGCCCTTGATGATCCGTCTTTCCGAGGAAACGGGAATCGAACTCGTTGCGACGAACGACGTGCATTACCTCAACAAAGAGGATTGGGAAATGCAGGACGTCCTCATGTGCATTCAGATGAAGAAGACGCTGGACGATCCTTCCCGCATGAAGATGGAGACGCATGAATTCTATATGAAGACGGGCGACGAGATGGCGGCGCTCTTTCCCAATCTTCCCCGCGCGATCTCCAACACGCGCGTGATCGCCGATAAGGTATCCGAAACGGATACGCCCTTCAATTTGAAAGACAACGGTTCGCCCGTATACGATAAGACGCTCATCCCGCTTTATACGGCGGACGACGGCACGCCTTCGCCAGAATATCTGACCCGCCTTACCTGGGAACGCCTGCCGAGGCGCTATAAGGTAATTACGGACGAGATCCGCGCTCGCGTCGAATACGAGCTCGGCATCATCATCAAGATGGGGTTTGCCGATTACTTCCTCATCGTCTGGGACTATATCAACTGGTCGCGCCTGCACGACATTCCCGTAGGTCCGGGGCGCGGTTCGGGCGTCGGGAGCATCGTCGCCTATTCCATCGGGATTACCAACGTCGACCCGCTCAAATATGACCTGCTTTTCGAGCGCTTCCTCAATCCCGACCGCGTTTCCATGCCCGACTTCGACGTCGACTTCTGTACGGCGCGCCGATATGAAACCATCGAATATGTCCGCCGCCGCTATCATCCCGAAAACGTCGCGCAGATCATCACCTTCGGTACGCTCGCTTCGCGCGCGTGTATCAAGGACGTCGGACGGGTCATGCGCGTGCCGTATTCGGATACCGACCGCGTAGCAAAGCTCATGGACGGGAAATCGACCATCCGCGAACTTCTGGGGCTGAATATCGAAAAGTGCCGAAAGAAAGTGGAAGATACCGTCGACGACCCCGACAAACACGACGAGGCGCTCAAAAGCCTTGCCGATCAGGAAAAGAAGCGCAATCCCGAATTTATCGAGATCTATAATACGGACGATACCCTGAAGCGCGTCATCGATATGTCTTTAAGGCTGGAAGGGATGCCGCGCAATACGTCCATGCACGCCGCAGGCGTCGTCATCTGCCGTAAAAAGATTGCGGATAACGTGCCGCTCTCGCGCAACGGCGAGGACATCACCACGCAGTTCGATATGAAGGAAGTGGAGTCCATCGGCATGCTGAAGATGGACTTCCTCGCGCTTACCACGCTCACCGATATCAAAAAGGCGTGCGATTACATTCTGGAAGACACGGGCAGAAAGGTGGATTTCGACCAGATGGACTGCAACGATCCGCTTGCATATCAGCTGATTTCGGACGGGGATACCGACGCGGTGTTCCAGCTCGAACAAGGCGGCATGAAAAAGTTCATGAAACAGCTTCAGCCTACCTGCCTGGAAGATCTCATCGCGGGAATTTCGCTTTATCGCCCGGGGCCGATGGACTTCATTCCCACTTATATCAAGAACAGGAGCGACCCCGAACATATTCAGTACCTCACGCCGCTGTTAAAGCCCATACTCGAAAAGACATACGGCGTCATCATCTATCAGGAGCAGGTCATGCAGATCTTCCAGAACCTCGCGGGCTATTCGCTCGGCCAGGCAGATCTCGTGCGCCGCGCAATGGCGAAAAAGCACCGCTCCGAACTGATGGCGCAAAAAGATAAATTCATTTACGGGGATATTGCGCAGGGCGGCAATATCACGGGCTGTGAATCTCACGGCATTGCGCCCGACGTCGCCGCGGAACTGTTCGCGCAGATGGAGAGTTTCGCGTCCTACGCCTTCAACAAATCGCACGCGGCGGCGTATGCCGTCGTCACCTATCAGACGGCGTATCTGAAAAAGTACTATCCCAAGGAATTCCTCGCGGGCGTTCTCAATAACCGTATCGACAAGATCGAGGAAATTTCCAAGTACGTCGTCTATATGAAGGAAAAGAACATCGACGTGCTTCCGCCCGACGTCAACCTGTCCAAGGCGTATTTCTCGGTGCAGGGCAACGGACTCCGATTCGGGCTGTGCGCTCTGCGCGGCGCGGGGCTTACCGCGATGGAGAGCGTCATCGAAGAGCGCGAAAAGAACGGAAAATTCAAGGATTTTTCCGACTTCCTCATGCGCTGTACGCGATTCGTCAACAAGAAGATGGTGGAGAGCATGATCTATGCGGGCGCGTTTGACAGCTTCGGGAAGCACCGTTCGCAGTATGACGCCGTCTACGACGATCTCATGCGCCGCATTTCGGGCATCGACAAACAAAAGCAGAGCGCGCAGATGTCGCTGTTCGGCGAGTTTATCAAGGAAGAACCGCCGCAGGCGGAGTATCCCGATATCCCCGAATGGGATATCACCGAACGTCTCGCCAAGGAGAAGTCCATTCTCGGGGTTTATGTCAGCGGACATCCGTTCGAGCGGTATGTGAAATACTTCAAAGACTGTTCCTTCAACTGCTCGCTTCTTGCCGATTTTGAGACGGACGAAGAGACGGGGGACAAGACTTATCACCAGCTGCGTTCGGGACAGTCTGCGCAGATGGGCGGTATTGTCGCCGCGATCAAGAAGCTGAACACCAAGGCGGGTGCGGTGATGGCGTTTGTCACGGTGGAAGACCTGTACGGAAGCGTGGAGTGCATTGCGTTCCCCAAGGTTTACGATAAAATCAAGCAGTTTCTGACCGTGGATACCGTCGTCAGACTCAGCGGGAAGATCGATATCGATCCCGAAAAGGCTCCCGTCATCATACTCGATTCCATGCAGGAGTTCATACCCGAAACGACGTCGGAGGCGAAAAAAGAAGCCGTGCCCGAAGAGAAAAAAGAGCCCGTTTTGTGGCTGGACGCGCGTAAAATGGGGGAAGACGATTTTTCGGAACTTATCGATATGATGACGGGATATGAAGGCGCGACGAAGGTATGTATCCTTCACGGCGGAAAACGGTACGAATATGCGGTCAATCTCAACCGCGCCTTTGCAGCCGAATTGAGGACCTTCTTACCGGAAAAATGCATAAAACTTGTTAGTTGACGGAAAATATAGCGAAAATCTCTTTCCTTTTCGGGAAATATCTGCTATACTATCATTCGGAGTGAAGAAAAGCGTAGCGTAAAACAGCGGAGGAATTTTATCATGAAACGTATCGGATTATTGACAAGCGGCGGCGACGCGCCCGGCATGAATGCGGCGATCCGCGCTGTCGTCAGAACGGCAATTTACTTCGGTATGGAAGTATACGGGATCGAAAGAGGCTATGCGGGGCTGATCAGCGACGAGATGATGCCAATGGAAATGCGCAGCGTTTCCGATATCGTTCAGCGCGGGGGTACTAAACTGCGCACTGCAAGATGTCTGGAAATGCTTACCAAAGAAGGGCAGAAGCAGGCAGTCGCGACGCTGGAACGCCGCGGCATCGAAGGACTTGTAGTCATCGGCGGCGACGGCTCTTTCCGCGGTGCAAAGTGCCTTACGGAGGATTTCGGCATTCCGACGATCGGCATTCCCGGAACGATCGACAACGACCTCGAATACACCGATTATACGCTCGGGTTTGATACTGCGGTCAATACCTGCCTCGAAGTCATCAATAAGCTGCGCGATACGATGAACTCGCATGAACGCATTTCCGTCGTGGAAGTCATGGGACGTCACTGCGGAGACATTGCGCTTTATGCCGGTATCACCTCGGGTGCGGAGATCATCGTTGTCCCCGAGATCGCATTCGACATGGACGATATCGTCATGCGCATCAACCGCTCGCGCGCGAACGGAAAGCACTCCAACATTATCGTTGTGGCGGAAGGCGTCATGTCGGCTGATGAGTTTGCGAAGAAATTGCAGGAAGTAACTACCTATTCCGTACGCGCCACGACGATCGGACACATCCAGCGCGGCGGCTCGCCGTCCATGGCGGACAGAATGCTTGCGGCTCAGTTCGGCAACAAGGCGGTTCGCCTTCTGAAAGACGGAATCGGCAACCGAGTCGTCGGTATTCATAAGAATGAGATCATCGATATGGATATTATCGAAGCGGTATCCATGAAGAAAAAGTTCAATTATGAACTGTATGAGACCCTGCAGATGATTTCCATGTGAGGATTGTAAACTTCTGTTGACAAAACCCGCTTTTAAAGCGGGTTTTGCCATGTTTTGAAGCGTCAGAAGGATAAGGATACGTATTTTTGTGAAAATTCTGTAAATTTTTTTGCATTGACTATTGAATTTTCCGGGGAAGTATAATATAATAATTAAAAGCGGAATTTTGTTTCCAAGAGAGGGGATTCCGCGAGTAGTATAAGGTTAGAAAGAGGCTGGCTATGATTCTGACTGTTTGTCTCAGTCCTTGCGTGGACGTCACTATCGAACTCGATTCGCTGAATGTCGGGAAAGTAAATCTCGTCAAGAGCAAGACGCTTTCATTTACCGGCAAGGCGTTGAATGTCGCCATCGGCGTGGCGCGTATGGGCGCGCAGGCCTATGCGACGGGGTTTATGTACAACGAGAACGGCGCGATGTTCGAGCGCGCGCTGGACAAAGAAGGGGTTCCGTTTGCGTTTGTCTGGAACGGCGGGCGCGTCCGCGAGAACTATAAGTGTATTGACAATAAATCGATGCTCACGGAGATCAATGACGTCGGCGAACATGTGGCGGACGAAAAACTCGTAGAGCTTCTTCACATGATTCAGAATCTCTCTTCCCGCTCCGATGTGACGGTCATTTCGGGAAGTTTGCCGAGAGGCGTGGATGCGGCGTATTACCGCGAGCTGTTCCGGGCGGTCGATCCGAAATCTTTAAAAATCGTGGATACCGAAGGGGCCAAGCTCTTTTCCGCGCTGGAAGCGGGAGTCGATCTTGCAAAGCCTAATCTCGAAGAGATGCAGCAAACGCTCGGCAGGGAATTCAAGAGCAAGGAAGATATGCTCGACGGATGCCACGAGATTTTGGATCGCGGCGCAAAAGCGGTACTGCTGTCTTTGGGCAAAGACGGGGCGATTCTTACGAACGGAACGAAAAACTACTATTGCAAGAGCATTAACGTCGCGGTGAATTCGACGGTCGGAGCGGGGGACGGAATGGTCGCCGCGGCAGCTGTCATGATGCAGCAGGGCGCCGATCTGCCCGAAATCCTGCGCGCGGGCGTCGCGGCGGGGACGGCAACGGTTACGACATTCGGGACTATTTCCTTCACCCGCGATAAATTCGACGAGATTTATAAAAACCTCGTCGTGACGGAGATTTAAAATATGTTGGATCTTGCGGCATTGAAAGCGGACAAAGAAGTGGACGCAATCATGACAATGTCGGAAAAACAAATCGAGGCGCTCGGTTTTACCGAGCATTCCAAGCGGCACTCGGGAATTGTCAGCAAGTGGTCGGGGGATATTCTGCGGGCTCTGCACGCAGAGCCCGATCGTATCCGGCTGGCGGAAATTGCGGGGTATCTTCACGATATCGGAAACTGCATCAATCGCAAAGACCATGCGCAGAGCGGCGCGATTCTCGCATATAAAATCCTGACCCGCCTCGGGATGGACAGCACAGACGCCGCGGAGATCATGATGGCGATCGGGAATCATGACGAACAATACGGGCTTCCCGTTTCCGACGTTTCCGCCGCGCTCATCATTGCGGACAAGGGGGACGTGCACAAGAGCCGCGTCAAGAACAACATCACAAACGTCAGCCTTGCAAACATTCACGATCGGGTTAATCTCGCCGTGGAAAAATCCTTCCTTACAGTGGACGATCAGCTGCGCGTGATCGCATTGCATATCGAGATCGATACCGCAATCTGTTCGGTGATGGATTATTTTGAAATATATTTCAACCGCATGCAGCTTTGCCGCAGAGCGGCTGAGTTTTTAAACTGCAAATTTTCGCTCATCATTAACGGCACAACCCTTCTGTGACGGATTTAATCTTCTTTTAAATACAGAAACCACAATATATTGTGCCTGAAAAGAATTTTCATTTCTAAATATTGTGGAAAAGGGTTGACAAAACGGAAAATATGGTGTATAGTGAAAGCGTTCCTTTAAGGGGCGCTTTTGTTTTTTTAATTGTTTTAAATAAGCGAAGGTGTTTATACGGCGTGCAAGGGATGCGCCGGAAGGTGGAAAGAATCATGAAAATTATCAAAAGAAGCGGAACAGAGGTCGCATTTGACATCACGAAAATCATCAACGCCATCCGCAAGGCAAACAACGAGGTAGATGAGGAAAACCGTCTGTCGGACGAACAGATCAAACTCATCGCGGACAAGGTTACGGAGACGGCAAAGAGCATGAACCGCGCCGTAAACGTCGAAGAGATCCAGGATTTCGTCGAAAACCAGATCATGGATCAGAAGGCGTTTGCCGTTGCGCGCAAATATATTACGTACCGCTATACCCGTGCGCTTGCGAGAACGTCCAATACGACCGACGCGCAGATCCTCAGCCTGATCGAGTGCAACAACGAAGAGGTCAAGCAGGAAAATTCCAATAAGAATCCCACGGTCAATTCCGTGCAGCGCGACTATATGGCAGGCGAAGTCTCCAAGGACATCACCCGCAGAATCCTGCTGCCGCCCGATATCGTGAAGGCGCACGACGAGGGACTGATTCATTTCCACGATGCGGACTATTTCGCTCAGCATATGCATAATTGCGACCTCGTCAATCTCGAGGATATGCTGCAGAACGGCACGGTCATTTCGGGCACGCTCATCGAAAAGCCGCATTCCTTCTCCACGGCGTGCAATATCGCGACGCAGATCATCGCGCAGGTCGCGTCTTCCCAGTACGGCGGGCAGAGCATCACGCTCACGCACCTTGCTCCGTTCGTTCAGGTTTCCCGCGAAAAGATCGCAAAGCAGGTCCGCGAAGAACTGAAGGGCGTTTCCGGCGTTACGGAAGAGCTGATTTCCAATATCACGGAAGGCAGACTCCGCGACGAAGTCCGCAAGGGCATCCAGATGATCCAGTATCAGGTCGTCACGCTTCTGACCACCAACGGTCAGGCGCCGTTCGTCACGGTCTTCATGTATCTCAACGAGGCGCGTTCGGAGCAGGAAAAGTCCGATCTTGCCATGATCATCGAAGAGACGCTTTTGCAGCGCATTCAGGGCGTAAAGAACGAATCCGGCGTGTGGATTACGCCCGCGTTCCCCAAGCTCATTTATGTGCTGGAAGAGGATAATGTCACGGAAGGAAGCCGTTTCTGGTATCTGACCGAGCTTGCGGCGAAGTGCACGGCTAAGCGCATGGTGCCCGACTATATTTCCGAAAAGAAAATGCTCGAATACAAGGTGGACAAGAACGGCGAAGGGCATTGCTATACGTGCATGGGCTGCCGCAGCTTCCTGACGCCTTATGTCGATAAGGACGGAAAACCCAAGTATTACGGCAGATTCAATCAGGGCGTCGTGACCATCAATCTCGTGGACGTTGCGCTGTCTTCCGGCGGGGATTTCGATAAATTCTGGAAGATCTTCGACGAGCGTCTCGAACTGTGCCACCGCGCATTGATGTGCCGTCATAACCGTTTGAAGGGAACTCTTTCCGATGCGGCGCCCATTCTCTGGCAGCACGGCGCGCTGGCGCGTCTGAAGAAGGGTGAGACGATCGATTCCCTGCTCTACGGCGGCTATTCGACCATTTCCCTCGGCTATGCGGGACTTTACGAATGCACCAAATATATGACGGGCAAGTCGCACACGGACGACGGCGCAAAGCCGTTCGCGCTCTCTGTCATGCAGCATATGAACGACAAGTGCAAGGAGTGGAAAGCAAAGCACAACATCGACTTCTCTCTGTACGGAACGCCGCTCGAGAGCACGACTTATAAATTTGCGAAATGCCTGCAGAAGCGTTTCGGGATTATTCCCGGCGTGACGGACAAAAACTATATCACGAACAGCTATCACGTTCATGTTTCGGAAAAGATCGACGCATTCACCAAGCTGCGTTTCGAGAGTGAGTTCCAGCAGCTGTCGCCCGGCGGCGCGATCTCCTATGTGGAAGTTCCCAACATGCAGAACAATATCCCCGCAGTTCTCGCGGTCATGAAGTTTATTTACGACAACATCATGTATGCCGAACTGAATACCAAGAGCGATTATTGCCAGGTATGCGGATATGACGGGGAGATTCAGATTGTCGAGGACGAGGACGGAAAGCTCGTCTGGGAGTGCCCGCACTGCCATAACCGCGATCAGTCCAAGATGAACGTCGCACGCAGAACGTGCGGATATATCGGAACGCAGTTCTGGAATCAGGGCAGAACGCAGGAAATCCGCGACCGCGTGCTTCACCTGTAAGAATATGAATTACGCAGAGATTAAAACAACGGATATCGCAAACGGAGAGGGAGTCAGAGTCTCCCTCTTTGTTTCCGGTTGCAGGCGTCATTGCAAGAACTGCTTCAACAAGATCGCCTGGGACTTCAATTACGGCAAGCCGTTCACGGAAGAGGTGGAGGAGCGCATCCTCGAAGCGCTTTCCCCCGATTATATTGCGGGATTGACTCTTTTGGGCGGAGATCCGTTCGAGCCCGAAAATCAGCGCGCGCTTTTGCCGTTTGTCAAAAAAGTGCGCGAACGCCTTCCCGGCAAGACGATCTGGTGCTATACGGGATATACCTTCAAAGACGGCGGGATAGAGGAGAAAGAAGCGTCCTGCGAAGTGACAAGGGAGCTCATCTCTCTGTTTGACGTTCTGGTGGACGGTCGCTTCGTGGAGGAGCTCAAAGATATCCGCCTGGTCTTCCGCGGGTCTTCCAATCAGAGGGTGATCGACGTAAAACGCACGCTTTCAAGCGGGAACGTAGTACTATATCTGACATAATATGACAGAACGCGGCATATTTGCCGCGTTTTTTGACGTTTTTCCGCACGGATATAATCGGAATACGCAAGCCGAGAAAAGATTTGACTATTTTCCTGCAATGGGATATAATAGGGAAGTGTTCCGAAGCGTAAGAAAAAATCCGTGCGGGACACGGCGAAATACGAAAAGAAATACGGAGGTTACGTATGAATAAATTGCAGATGCGCAGATACGCAAAGCTCCTCGCAAAGACGGGGATCAACGTAAAGAGAGGACAGTGGGTCATCGTCAACGCAGGACTCGATCAGCCTGAGTTTGTGGAGATGACCGTTGAAGAGCTTTACCGCGCAGGTGCGGGAAAAGTCACCGTCGAGTGGAGCTATCAGCCTCTTGCCAAGTTGCATTACAAATATCAGAAGACTGAACGGCTTTCCGAAATGGCGAAGTGGGAGATCGAAAAGTGGGAATGCTATAAAAAGGAATTGCCCGCCATGCTTCACATCATTTCTGACGATCCCGACGGACTTGCAGGGATCGATCAGGAGAAGATGACGCAGGTGAGCATTGCGCGCATGAAGATCATCAAGCCTTACCGCGATGCGATGGACAACCGTTATCAGTGGTGTATCGCTGCGGTGCCCGGCAAGAAGTGGGCGAAGAAGGTGTTCCCCGATCTTTCCGTCAATCAGGCGGTCGAAAAACTGTGGGATTCCATTCTGACCGCTTCCAGAGCGGACGGACCCGACCCCGTCCGCGAGTGGGCGCGCCATAACGACGAGATCGCGAAAAAGTGCGATTATCTCAACCGCCTCGGGCTGGTTGCGCTTGAATATAAATCTTCAAACGGTACCGATCTGCGCGTCGGGCTCATCCCCCAAGCGATCTTTATGGGAGGCGGCGAAGAGGACCTCAACGGGCGCTACTTTAACCCGAACATCCCTTCCGAAGAGATCTTCATCTCTCCCAAGGCGGGAGACGCAGACGGCGTCGTCTATTCCACCAAGCCGCTTTCTTACCGCGGCGAACTCATCGAGAACTTGTCCGTCCGCTTTGAAAAGGGAAAGGTCGTCGAAGTGCACGCTGAGAAAAATCAGGCTCTGCTCGAACAGATGATCTCGATGGACGAAGGCGCAAAAATGCTCGGCGAATGCGCGCTGATCGCTTACGATTCTCCCATCAACAATTCGGGGATTCTCTTCTACAATACGCTGTTTGACGAAAACGCAAGTTGCCATCTTGCGCTCGGCAGAGGATTTTCCAACTGCGTCCGCGGATATGAGGATATGACGCAGGAACAGTTCAAGGAGATCGGAATCAACGACAGCATTATCCACGTCGATTTCATGATCGGCGCAAACGATCTTTCCGTCGTCGGCGTGACCGCGCGCGGCGAACGCGTACAGATCTTCAAGGACGGAAACTGGGCGTTCTGATCGACTGTAAGGCGCGCGCCGATCGGCTGCTTCAGGCATTTTGGTCGGCGCGGGCTTGCTTTTCCGGCAATTCGGAAAAACAAACGGATAAAATGCCTTGACCGTAAAGAAAAGACGTTACATAAAAAAGAGGTGTTTATTATGGTTCGGATTGATATTTTTTCCGGTTTTCTGGGCGCGGGAAAGACAACGCTCATCAAAAAACTGATCAATGAAGCGTATAAGGGCGAAAAAGTAGTCCTGATCGAGAATGAGTTCGGTGAGATCGGCGTGGACGGAGGTTTCATGCAGGATGCGGGCATTCAGGTTACGGAAATGAATTCCGGCTGTATCTGCTGTTCGCTCGTGGGCGATTTTTCGCGCGCACTCAAAGAAGTCGCGGAGAAGTTTTCTCCCGACCGCATCCTTATCGAGCCGTCCGGGGTCGGAAAGCTTTCCGACGTCATCAAAGCGGTACAGCGCGCAGACGTTCCCGATTCGCGCCTGAATGCGTTCTGCACGGTCGTCGATGCGAAAAAGTGCAAAATTTATCTGAAAAACTTCGGCGAATTTTTCCTCGATCAGGTGGAAAATGCAAGCTGTATCGTGCTGTCGCATACGACGGGCGCGGAAGCGAAAGTTGCCGAGGCGGTTTCTCTGCTCCGTGAACATACGGCGGCGACGATCGTCACGACTCCTTGGGAGCAGCTTTCGGGCACGGATATTCTGAATGCCATGCAGCGCACCGATACGCTGGAAGCGGAGCTCAACAAGCTCGCGGCGGAAGCGCAGGCGGAACATCATCACCACCATGACGAGGATGACGACGACGAGTGCTGCCATCACCACCATGACGAGGATGACGACGACGAGTGCTGCCATCACCACCACCACGACGACGATGACGATGAGTGCTGCCATCATCACCATGACGAGGACGAGGAAGGCGAATGCTGTCATCATCACCATGATGATGACGACGACGAATGCTGTCACCATCACGGCGAAGAAGGGGAAGGCCATCACCACCACGGGCATCATCATGCGGATGAAGTCTTTACGAGCTGGGGTACGGAAACGGCGAAGAAATTTACCGCGGAAGAACTTACCGCACTTCTCGGAGAGCTGGGGAGCGGAAAATACGGCACGGTTCTCCGCGCAAAGGGAATCGTGGACGGCGGGGACAAGTGGCTGTATTTCGATTATGTCCCCGGAGAGCCCGATATCCGCACGGGCAACGCAATGGTGACGGGCAGACTGTGCGTCATCGGCTGCAAGCTGGACGAAAAGGCGATCGCGCAACTGTTTTTAGGCTGATATGGAAGAACGTGAAATTCCCGTCTACCTGTTTTTGGGATTTCTCGAATCGGGTAAGACAAAATTTATTCAGGAAACCATGGAGGACGAGCGGTTCGATTCGGACGGAAAGACGCTCCTGCTTGTCTGCGAAGAGGGGGAGGAAGAATACGATCCTTCCCGTTTTGCCGTACACGATTTTGCCGTCGAGTATGTGGACGAGGGACAGCTTGAATTCGGATATCTGACCCGTTTGCAGAACAAATACAACTGCGACCGCGTCGTCGTCGAATATAACGGCATGCTGGAAATGCAGAAATTTTTCGAGGCGATGCCCGAGGGCTGGATGATCGCACAGGTCATGACCTTCTTTGACGCGAATACCTTTCTCGCCTATAACAAGAATATGCGCCAGCTCGTATACGACAAAATTCAGTATGCGGATATGGTCGTTTTCAATCGTTTCAAGGGCGAAATGTCCAAGGAAGAGTATCACAAGATCATCCGCGGCGCGTCCCGCCGCCCCGATATCGTCTATGAATATGTCGGCGGCAAGGCGGAATACGACGATATCGAGGATCCGCTTCCGTACGATATCGACGCAAAGATCATCGAGATCGAAGACCGCGATTACGCCTTTTTCTATCGCGATCTCATGGAAGATATGGAAAAATACCGCGGAAAGATCGTTCGCTTCAAGGGGCTGGTCGCCACCGACCGCCGTCTCAAAGAGGGAACGATCGTCGTCGGGCGGCATATCATGACCTGCTGCGAAGCGGATATCACTTACAGCGGAATCGTCTGCCTGCACGCATCCAATCTTCCCCTGAAAACGCGCGACTGGGTACTCGTGACGGGGCGCATCGATCTGGAATATCATAAGGTTTACGGACAGAAAGGTCCCGTTCTGAAAGCTTCCGCGATCGAATATTGCGATACTCCCGAACCCGAGCTCGCGACGTTCTATTAAGCGGATGGACGCGCAGAAGGTGTTTTCGCGGCCGTGGGTTCTGACCCTGACGGCGGTCTTGTGCTGTGTCCTTTGGGGAAGCGCGTTTCCCGCGATCAAGACGGGATATGCCTTTTTTTCCATCGATTCGGCAGATCACGGCGCGCAGATCCTGTTTGCGGGGCTGCGCTTTACGCTTGCAGGAATGCTCGTCATTGCGTTCGAATGTGCCCGCAGGCGTAAATTCATCTTTCCCGCGCGGAAGGATCTTTTTGCGGTCGGAATTTTAAGCCTTGCGCAGACCAGTCTGCATTATATCTTTTTTTATCTCGGTTTATCGATTGCAACGGGTACAAAATCTTCCGTTCTGACCGCTTCCACGGTGTTTATCGCGATGATTTTTGCCTGTTTTCTCTTCCGCACGGAGAAATTTTCCCTTCTGAAACTGCTCGGCTGTCTGGTCGGCTTTTCGGGCGTTGTGCTCATCAACCTGGACGGAGCCTCGGGCGCATTTTCCCTCGGCGACGGGTTTATTCTCA
This sequence comes from uncultured Bacillota bacterium, assembly GCA_949300535.1. Classification (GTDB taxonomy): domain Bacteria; phylum Bacillota; class Clostridia; order Christensenellales; family Borkfalkiaceae; genus Gallimonas. The sequence goes on along the minus strand of CASGEQ010000043.1, from coordinate 57,234 downwards.
TTGCCGCGGCGTTCGGCGCGCTTTCCTCCGTGCTAATCAAGATATTTTCGCAAAAGAGCGATCCCGTGATGCTCAGCGGATATCAATTTTTCCTCGGCGGGCTGACGATGATCGCCGTCGGTCTTGCGTTGGGCGGGCGGCTTACCGTCTTTCCCTGGCAGGGCGCGCTTCTCCTCGTTTATCTTTCGCTTGTGTCCGCCGTCGCGTATACGCTGTGGGGGATTCTTCTCAAATACAATCCCGTCACGCGCGTGACGGTCTTTAATTTTCTCGATCCCGTTTCGGGATTCGTGCTTTCCGCGCTTATATTGCGCGAGGAGATCAACTGGCTGTTCGGGATCATAGCGCTCGTTCTCGTGAGCGCGGGAATCCTTATTTTGCACTTTGCGGGCGTCCGCCCCGAAAAACAAAAGGAGACGGAATGAAAGTCATCATCGTCGGAATGGGAAGAGTGGGTTCGTCGCTCGCCAGGGCCCTGGTAAAAGAGGGGCACGATATCGTCGCAGTGGAAAACGATGCGGCGATTTTGCAGGATTGCGTGAATAAGCTGGATATTCAGGGCATTTGCGGAAACGGCTGTATTGCGGAAAACCTGAAAGAAGCGGGCGTGGAGCATTGCGATATGCTCATTGCCGTGACGCCGCAGGACGAGAACAACATTCTCTGCTGTATGGTCGCGCGCGTGCTCGGGGCAAAACATCTTGTCGCCCGCGTCCGCGATCCCGAATATTTCGATCAGTTTGAGTTCATGCGCGGAAGCCTGGGAATCAATATGCTCGTCAATCCCGAAGAATCGGCGTCGCATGAGATCATGCGCATCCTGCGCTTTCCTGAGGCTGTCAAGGTCAGTTCCTTTTCGCGCGGGAAGGTGGATATCGTCGAGTTCAAGCTCCCTGCAGGAAATAAGCTGGAGGGACTTTCGCTCGCGGAAGTGAGGAAAAAACTCAAAATCTCCGTCCTGATCGTCGCGATCGAGCGGGACGGGAAAACGATCGTCCCCGGAGGTAATACCGTTTTAAAAGCGGACGATACGGTGAGCGTCTGCGCGAAGCATACGGAAATCCGTACCTTTTTCCGTTCGTTCGGCCTCATAAAACATAAAGTGCAGTCGGTCATGATTTTAGGCGGCGGCAGGGACGCGTTTTATCTCGCGCGCGAGCTGGAAGAGAGCGGATTTTCCGTCAAGCTCATTACCCGTTCGTATGACCGCTGCGTGGAGATCAAAGGGGAGCTGGAAAAAACGCAGGTCATCTGCGGAAACTTTACCGACCGCGACGTCCTCGAAACGGAGGGGATTGCGGGAATGGATGCCGTCGTCTGCATGTCCGATTACGACGAAAACAATATCGTCATTGCGCTCTATGCGCGGGAGCGCGGGGTCGAAAAGACGATTACCGTCCTGCACGGGGATTCCTACCACGGTATTCTCGAATCCATCCGCCTGGATACGGCGATCTCTCCGTACCGCCTTGCGGCGGCGGAACTTGCGCGCTATCTGCGCGCGATCGACGTGAGCGAAAACAGCCGCGTTCTGGCGATGTACAAGATCGCGAACGAACGCGCGGAAGCACTTCTTTTTAACGTAGGCGAAAACGCTCTGTTTGCAGGGAAAAAGATCAGAGAACTGTCCATGCAGTCGGGCGTGCTGATCGCGGCGATCGTCCGCGCGAAAAACGTCATCATTCCCGACGGCAATACGCAGCTTGAAAAGGATGACGAGATCGTCGTCGTTTCGACGGGAAAACAAATTCTTGCCCTGGAAGACATACTCGAATCATGAATTACCGCGCTACCGTTTATTATCTCGGGACAATCTGCAAAGTCGTTTGCGCCTTTCTCGTCGTGCCCGCCATCGCAAGCGCCTGCTTCGGGGAATGGGCGGAGATTCTGGACTTTCTCTATACGGCGATCGTCTTCCTCGGCGTCGGGTTTGCCTTCGCGCCCAAAAGCCCGAAGAATAAAAAATTGGGGAGCAAAGAGGGGATTCTCATCGTCGGTCTTTCCTGGATTCTCGTTTCCCTGATCGGCGCTTTGCCGTTCGTCTTTGACGGGAGCATTCCGAATTATCTGGACGCGGTATTGGAGACGGTGTCGGGTTTCACCACGACGGGAGCCACGGTCATTGCAGACGTCGAATCTCTGCCGCACGGCCTGCTCGTCTGGCGTTCGCTCACGCATTGGCTGGGCGGTATGGGAATCCTCGTGTTCATCCTCGCCGTCATGCCCGCTTCGGACGGAAGCGCGTTTCAGCTGATGAAATTCGAATCTCCCGGCCCGCAGGTGGGAAAGCTCGTAAGCAAAGTGCGGCTGAGCGCGGCGATCCTCTACGTCATCTATTTTGCTTTGACTGTTCTGGAAGTTATTTTCCTGCTCTGCGGCGGGATGAGTTTTTTCGACAGCTTCAATCTCGCGCTTTCCACGGCGGGGACGGGCGGTTTTGCCGTTACAAACGACAGTATTGCCGCATACGGCAGCGTGTATATCGAGATCGTGCTTGCCGTATTCATGCTCATCTTTTCCGTCAATTTCAACGTCTATTACATGATCGCGATCAGGCGTTTTTCCGCCGCGGCGAAAAACGAAGAACTCAGGTCATATCTGATTTATATTGTCGTGTGCATCCTCGCCGTTGCGGCTTCCATGACGTCCGCGCTCGGAAGTTTCTGGGAAGCACTGCGCCAGTCGATGTTTGCCGTCACGTCTATCGGCTCTTCAACGGGATTTACGACGGTGGATTATGCGCAATGGACGGAACTTTCCAAAGCGCTTCTGACGATCGTCATGCTGATCGGCGCCTGCGCGGGCAGTACAGGCGGCGGTTTTAAGTTTTCGCGCGCGATCGTCGTCGTCAAGGCGGCGTATGTCACGATGCTTTCGTCCATCCGTCCCAACAGCGTCTGTGTGGTCAAACTCAACAAAAAGCCGCTTTCCAAGGCGGAAACGGACGGAATCGTCAGCTATTTCCTCGTCTATATTCTGCTCATCATTTTGTCTGTCTTTCTATTGAACGCGTTCGGAAACAGTTTTTCTTCTTCATTTTATACAACGCTTACGATGTTCAATAACGTAGGGCCCAATCTCTCGGCGGATGTCGGCGCGACGGCGACGTGTGCGGGATTCAACTGGGGTTCAAAAATCGTGATGATTGCGGATATGCTCATCGGAAGACTGGAAATTTTCCCCGTGCTTTTGCTGTTTTCTCCCAAAGCGTGGTCAAAACGCTTCTGATTTGCTTTTTTTGAGTATAAAAAAATCCGATTGATCTGAAGCGGGACGCATTGTCCCGCTTTGTGTTATTTTTGCGGCACGGCGGCATCGGATATTTTAAGAATGTATATACGGATTTTGCAAACCGCTTTTTCTCGGGCCGATTGTTTTACCCGATCGGAAATGGAAGAAATTATTTTTGTTTTTTTTCTTTCGGTATTGAAATCGGGCAAAATATATGATATACTTAATAACAGATCGGGGGGATTGTCATGGCAATCAGAATCATCAGAGAGAACATGGGCGTAGTCTTTACGCCGCGCGACGAAGAGGTGTATTCCAATACTTCGGGCGTCCTGTATCCGAGAGTGGTGGAATTGCACCATGCGGGGGAACTGAACGGATTGCTCCTGGCGACGTTTGATCATTCGACCGTCAGGGAACCGCCCGTTACGCCCGTCTGGTGCAGTCGGGATCACGGCATTACCTGGGAGCCGTACAGTCAGGTGGAAGATACGCATAACGGCTTCGGAATCCGCTTTCAGCCTGTTTTCATGGAATTGCCGCAGCAGTGCGGAGATCTTCCTGCGGGAACGCTTGTCTTTTCGGGCAATTCCGTCCCGTTGGACTTTACCTCGACGGAGCTTTCCTTTTATATCAGCCGCGATCACGGGAAAACCTGGGAATTCCGTTCGTCCGTCGTGAAAGGCGGGCCTCCGATCGAACAGAATTTTGATGCGCTCGGTCCCGTATGGGAACCGTTTATCTATCTCAATAAAGACGGCGATCTTACGATCGCATTTACCGATGAACGACCGCACACCGACCCGAGATTCAATCAGACGCTCGGCGTCGTCGTTTCGAAAGACGGCGGAAAGACGTGGAGCGACGTGAAATATTGCGTGACCGTTCCCGACAGAGGGCTTCGTCCCGGGATGCCGATCGTTGCCAGGATGGGGAACGGACGGTATATCATGGTTTATGAGATCGTCGGCTATCCCTGCTGCGATATTTATTGCAAGCTTTCGGATGACGGCGTGAACTGGGGGGATCCGCTTTTACAGGGGACTCGCGTGGAAACGGCGGACGGGCTTTTTCTCGGCAGCATGCCGTATGTCATTTGGATTCCGCAGGGCGGCGAAAACGGTACGGTCATTGTAACCGCAAAACGCGAGGGTGAACATATAGGAATGCGGGATCCGGGTTATTATCACGTCAACTATAACAACGGAGAAGGGCCCTGGGAGCGTATTCCCATGCTTATTACATATAACACCGATACTTTGCAGGCGGGGTGGAGCATGGGGATGACGACGGTACAGGGCGATCGGCTTATTCAGCTCGCGCCTACGCCGATGAACCGCAGATTGATGCAGATCACATACGGAATCGGCAGAATTGAAACGGTAAAATAGGGGATGCCATATTATCGGGGGAAGAAACGTGCGGAAGCAAGATTGCTTCCGCACGTTTCCTTTCTTATGATGGTATGCGATAATATTCAGAATCGTCTAAGGTTTGCAACGTATGAATTCAGTCAGATGGCAATGTCACCAATCCCACGAATCAGATCATTGAGCAATACATAAGCAGCTTGACCGGCTTGTGCCACGAGGCGCAAAAGTCAGCTGCGGCCGTGGTTCATTTCAATTTAAAGTGTATATTGCCGGAATAAAGTTATCCCGAAAAGACAAAAAATAAGGAAGCAAGCCCCTCGGATTATGCCCCGCCAGCAAAATTGCCCGCTTCCCGTGCAATATTTCTATTGCAATATTATTGTAATGAAAGATACCCGCAATGTCAACAGCTTTTGCGGTATATTACATAAAAAAGCAAGAAACGGCGAATAAACGTCATTTCTTGCTCATTTTTGCATGGTGCCGCTGATCGGGGTCGAACCGATACGGTATCACTACCACTGGATTTTGAGTCCAGCGCGTCTGCCAATTCCACCACAGCGGCAAAAACATATTGATTATATAATAACTATTGCAAAAACGCAAGCGTTTTTCCGTAATTTCTTGCAAATTGTCGCAATCCGTGATACAATAGCGATATGAAAAAATTGGTTTTGATTGACGGCAACAGTCTTTTGAATCGCGCATTTTATGCGATGAGCGTATTTTCGACCCGTGACGGACTTCCCACAAACGGAATTTTCGGGTTTGTCAAGCTCATTTTCAAAATTATAGAAGACGAAAAACCAGAGTATATGGCGGTTGCCTTTGACGTGCACGCGCCGACGTTCCGCCATAAACTGTACGATCAGTATAAGGGCACGCGTAAGCCGATGCCCGAAGAGCTCGTCGTGCAGGTTCCCGTGCTCAAAGATCTGCTGCGCGCCATGAAAATACGCACAGTGGAAAAAGAGGGATATGAAGCGGATGATCTGATCGGCACGCTTTCCTGCGCCTTTGACGTGTATTCGCTCATCTATACGGGCGACCGCGATTCTTATCAGCTCGTCGGCGAAAAGACGGGTGTTTGCTTTACCCGCCGCGGCGTAAGCGATCTCAACCGCCTTACGGCAGAAAATTTTGCCGCTCAGGAAGGCATTGCGCCCGAGCAGATCGTCGAAGAAAAGGCATTGATGGGCGACTCTTCCGATAATATCCCCGGCGTGCGCGGCGTGGGACCTAAAACCGCGAAAGATCTGCTTATCCGTTACGGCGATCTGGACGGCGTTTATGCGCATCTTGACGAGATCAAGGGCTCATTGCGTGAAAAACTCGAACAGAACAGGGATTCCGCCTATCTTTCCCGCACGCTTGCTACCATTGACAGACACGTCCCGCTGGATGTCACGCTGGAAAGCTGCAAGCTTTCCGTGCCCTTTGACGAAGAGGCGCGGGAATTTTTTGCGCGTCTGGAATTCCGCTCGCTCGTCGACAGTCCGCTCTTTTCGTCCGAACGCAAGGCAAGCGTTGAGACGGTCGTCTGCACGGATTTTTCCCCACTGGAAAAAGCTCTTGCCGACGCGGACGAATTTGTATTCTGCGAAGTAAACGGATATCACATATTCTGCAATCAAACCGAGTTTATCTTTCCGCTGCACGGGGACATTCTCTCTCCCGGTTTTTATGCCGAAGAGATGAAACCGCTTCTTTTGAGGCTGTTTACAGGCAAAAAGCGCGCGATCGTGCCCGATATCAAAGCGACGGCGCATTGGCTGGACGGCATGGGGATTCCCTTTACCTGTCCCGCGGAAGACGTCACGCTGCTTCGGTATCTGTGCGATTCCAACACGCGCGCGGCGACGGCTTCGGAGCTCGCCAAGGATTACGCGCTCGGAGAGGATAACTGCGCATATGCCGTCCGAAAGGCTTATGACGAAGCGACGGAGCGCATGAAGGGGACGGAAGAGGAGAAACTTTATCGGGAGCTGGAATTGCCGCTCGTCTGGATTCTTTTCGACATGGAACGCACGGGCGTGCGCGTGCAGACGGATAAATTCCCCGAATTTTCCGAAAAATACGGCGCGGAGCTGAAAGAGCTTTCCGAGAAAATTTACGCCCTTGCAGGGGGCGCCCGCTTTAACATCAATTCTCCCGCACAGCTTTCCGATGTCCTGTTCGGGCGTATGGGGCTCAAAACATACGGCGCGAAGAAGAACGCGAAAGGCGGATATTCCACCAATGCGGACGTCCTTGAAAAGATGGCGCAGCATCACGAGATCGCGCGGCTTATCCTGAGATACCGCGAAATACAGAAACTGCAATCCACTTATATCGACGGCATCCTGCCGCTCGTGTCGGGCGGGATCGTGCATACGACGTACAATCAGACGGCGACGACGACGGGACGGCTTTCCAGCGCAAATCCAAACCTGCAGAATATTCCCGTCCGCCGAGTGGAGGGCAGGGAACTGAGAAAACTGTTTGTGGCGCGCGAAGGAAACGTGCTCGTGGACGCTGACTATTCTCAGATCGAGTTAAGGCTTTTGGCACATTTTTCAGGCTGTAAAGCGCTCGTCGAGGCGTACAACAACGGGGAGGATATCCATGCGCTTACCGCGTCGCAGGTGTTCGGCGTGAAGAGGAGCGACGTGACGTCGGAAATGCGCCGCAGGGCAAAGGCGGTCAATTTCGGCATTATTTACGGAATCAGCGCGTTCGGATTGGCGAAAGATCTCTCCATTCCGCAATCGGACGCCGCGGAGTATATCGAAAAATATTTCCGACATTATGCGGATGTCAAAGAATATATGGAGGAGAACGTCAGAAAAGCCAAAGCGGACGGCTATGTCACGACTATTCTGGGCAGAAAGCGGTATATTCCCGAACTGAAATCCTCCAATTACAATATGCGCGCGTTCGGCGAGCGCGCGGCGATGAATATGCCTTTGCAGGGCAGCTCCGCCGATATTATCAAATTGGCGATGGTCCATGTTGCGGAACGCCTGAAAAAAGAGGGGATGAAGACGAAAATGATCATGCAAGTGCATGACGAACTCGTTCTCGACGCTCCGAAAGAAGAAGCGGAAGCCGCCGCCGCCCTGTTAAAGGAGGAGATGGAGGGCGCGGTTTCCCTGCGCGTGCCGCTGACGGCGGAAGTCTCCACGGGAGTGAGCTGGTATGACGCAAAATAAAAAGATAGCGATCACGGGCGGGATCGGAAGCGGCAAATCCGCATTTTCTTCGCTCCTGCGCGGGATGGGTTTTCCCGTCCTTTCCTGCGACGAGATCAACGCGCAGCTTTTAAGCGACGCGGAGTATCTTGCCGCGCTCGGTCTGCGTTTTCCCGAATGCGTGAAAGACGGAACGCTGGACAAGGAAGCGCTGTCCGAGCGCGTCTTTTCCGATCAAAACGAGCTTGCCGCGCTGGAAGCGATCGCGCATCCGATCATTATGCGCAGGCTGATCGGGAAAATGAACGAGCATCCCGTCTGCTTTGCGGAAGTGCCGCTTTTATATGAGGGCGGGTATGAAACTTTATTCGATGCGGTCGTAGCGCTTCGCCGAAGCCGCAGCGAGCGCCTGAAAGCGGTGCGCGCCCGAGACGGATTGTCCGACGGGCAGATTCTTGCGCGGATGGCGAAACAGCTGAATGCCGAAGAGCTTGAAAAAAAAGATTGCATTCTCGTGGATAACGACGGAGATCTTTCCGCTCTCGCTCAAAAGGCAAAAGCCGTTCTTGCTCTTCTTGCCGCAAAATTTCCTGATTTCAGCGGATATTTTCAGATCAAAGAATAATAAATGGGACAAATCCGAAAGAAAACGGCATTTCGGGCATACTGTATTTTGTGAAAAGGACGTCAAAAAAGCGGACGGTTTGCTTCGTCGCCGCAATCATATTCCTGATCATAGCCGCATGCTCGGGCGCGGTTTTGTTTCGCGCCCGCTTTCCGCGGCCGTATCGGGAACTCGTCGCGGCAAGCGGTCTGGATGAAACTCTGGTTTATGCCCTGATCAAGGCGGAAAGCGGATTCGACGAGGACGCCGTAAGCCGAGCGGGGGCGGTCGGACTGATGCAGCTCATGCCCGCAACGGCGGAGTTTATCTGTCGGAGAGAGGGTATCGCATACGATCGCGAAAGGCTTACCGAAGGAGAATACAATCTGAAGATCGGCTGCGCGTATCTCTCTTATCTGCTTGACCGTTTTCCAAAGGAAGAAACTGCGCTTGCGGCATACAACGCAGGGGAGGGAACGGTATCCGACTGGCTAAAAGATGAGTCGCTTTCATCGGACGGAATGACGCTGTCCCGTATCCCGTATGCCGAAACGGAAGGGTATGTAAAAAAGATAAAAAAATATAAAAAAATTTACGTTTTTATCTATCATAAAACTTGACATTTGGTTTGAAATGCGGTACAATGGCAAAGCTTGAATGAAGCAGGACAACTGAATGCGGTCGTGGCGGAACTGGCAGACGCGCAAGACTAAGGATCTTGTGGTTAACCCCATGCAGGTTCAATTCCTGTCGACCGCACCAAAGCGAAAATGAGGACGCATTCTGCGTCCTTTTTTCATGCGAAAATTCAGGGTCAGGGTCTAAACCCTTGCGGCGCGTCGCCGTTTCGAAAGGGAAAGCTAACGGTTCTGCTTGTTTCAGACTGAAATTTAGTATATATTAAAATGAAATTGAAAGAGGCGTAAAGTACGCCTCTTTTTTGCTATCTGTCTGGAGGGCTTTCCGATAAGAAAAATGTGTTATTGTTGCCGGTTCCATTATTCTATAATATACAACATAAACAAACGCAGAAATTTCTTTAATGGTTCCTGATAAGTATCAGGAATTTTGCGATTACCGCCGTTATGTTCGGTTTCCGATTAAATATTCCCGCTTTTCTGAAATATTTTGTTAAATTCCGCAGTGATCATTTCATAAGAAAGCGATACCGATACGGGGATTTCTGTACTTCATACAGTGAAATTGTTCGCGTTTGTAACTTATTATTATATCGAATATTAAAAATTTGTAATGATTTTGTAATAAAAGATAAATTCATTGTATTGACATTAACAAAACGCTGTGATAAAATTGTTACAAGTGGTTTATATTTGCATAAAATTTACAATTTTTTGCATTGTTACAAAACCTGAAAAATTCAACTTTTTGTTAACCCCGAACAAGTCAGTTATAATTTGTTCCCGCCTGTAAATGAGGCGCCGCCGTCAGGCAAATTTTTGCGGGCATGGAACGGATTTCAATTCGGAATAAACATTGGTTGGCAAAGGAGGGTGCGATGACAAGAGGAAAGAAAAAAGTGTTGCTGTTTCTGTTCGGCTTTTTGTGTGCGCTCAGTCTTGCATTCGGCGTCATGACATTCGGCGGACGCGTGTTTGCGCGTGCCGCGGAAGATCATTCTGCCGATACCGCATTGACGAATGCGTATATTACAAGTCTTGAACAGAACGAAGACGGGACTGCATATCTGCTTCCGTCGGGAAACTATTACCTTTCTGCGAATGTCACGACGACGAAGACGATTGCCCTGGAAGACGGCGCGGCAGTCAGCCTTTGTCTGAACGGCAATTCCATCACCTTTACGGGAGACGCGAATTACCGCTATCCCGTTTTCAGAGTGGAAAACGCTTCCATGACAGTCACGGACTGCGTCGGCGACGGTAAGATCGACGGCGGCAACCGCAGCGGCAGCGTCATTTATGTGGAAGAGGGAAACTTTACTCTTGCAGGCGGCGGGATTACCGGCGGCAGAGGAACGATCCGTTTCGACCCTTATACCAACTGCGCGGAAGTGGACGGCAAAGAGGGTTACGGCTACGGTGAAGAAGGATTTTATATCCAGGGCGGCGGCGTGTTTGCTCTGGACAGCAATCTCGTCATCACGGGCGGCGCCATTTACGGCAACGGCGTTGCTTCTGCCGACGCACGCTGGTACGGGGAAGACGTGACCAAATACGAGCGTGAAGACATCGGGAATAAAACTTACGAAGGCGCGATTGTCGAAGGCGGAAATCATGTTACCTATCACTCAGGCGATACGGTACAGGTTTCGCGCGCGCAGGGCGGCGGCGTTTTCATCGGTACGACCTATGAAAACCGCGATACCGACAAAAAATCCACATTTGTCATGTCGGGCGGTGCAATCTCCAATAACGTTTCTTACCTGCACGGCGCGGGTATGTTCGTTCATAACGTGGACTTTGAAATGCGCGGCGGCGTGATCGGCGGCGAGCACCGTTACATATCGTCCTATTCCGGCTCGGGCGCGACGATTGCCTTCACTTCGGGCGGCAATGTCGCTCAGGCGGGTCTGCAAGGGCTCAACGGAACACTTGCAGGCGGTATCTATATTTACCGAGGAAATGAACGCGGCGACGGCAACGACGTCAAACTCAGCGGTACGGCGGAAATTTCCTATAACGTGGCGGGCTCGGGTTCGGCGTTCCTTCTCGTTGAAGGTTCCACGATCGATATTTCTGGCAGCGTGGTGATTTCTCACAACGTTTCGACGAACGGCGCGGTCATGAGCGTGAGCGGCTCTTCGTTCACCATGTCGGGCGGTACGATCGAGGAAAACAGCGGCTCTAACCAGCTTTCGGTCAGCATGGGCACTTATTCCGCGTCCTTTACGATGTCGGGCGGATATATCAGAAACAACACGGGCGGAAGCCTCGGCAGTGAGAGCGAAGCGGGAAAGGGCGCGGGTACGCTTTTGAGCGTCAGCTCTACGGCAGATCAGAATAAGATCGATCTGAGCGGCGTCGTGATTACGGAAAATGAGGCGTATGCAAATGCAGGCGTCAGCATTTCCGGCGGGAGCGTCACCGTGAAGAATGTGACCTATTCCGCCAACCGCGCATTGCAATATTATAATACAAGCGGAAAGTTGACGAGCGGTGCGGCTGTCTTCACGATCAGCAAGCCTGCAACGCTCACCGTGACGGAAAGCACGTTCAGCGGAAATACCGCAATGGGCGGAAATGCAGGGTTGAACGTGTCAAGCCGTTCGAATACCCAGTATACAATTTCCGATGTAAATATTTCGGACAACAGCGCGACAGCTGTTTCTGGACTGAATATTTCGCCTGCTGTCAGCACGGAAGCGGGCGGTACGGTCAATCTCGAAAGCGTCACGATATCCGGGAATACGACTTCGGGGAGCAATGCCGGATTGTATGTTTCCAACTTCAATTTCGGCTTGACGCTCAACCTGACGGACGTCAATGTCCTGCAGAATACTGCACGCAGCAGTTATGCGGGCGTTTTGCTCGGACAGAATGTCAAAGCGACGATGACGGGCGGTTCGATATCTTCCAACAGCGCGGGTTTGATGGGCGAGCAAGGGAAGTCGGCAGGCGTCAGCGGTTCCAATGCGGGATTATATCTGACCGGGGGCAATGCAACCTATACTTCGGGCGGGAAAGACGTAGTACTGAAGGGCGCAAGTATGGACGCGACCAATGTCACGATCGCAAATAACGTCGCCGCAAACTCTTCGGCGGGCGTTTATGTCGGCGGCGGTGCGGTTCAGAATAAGTCGGAGGCGGTGGTCGTCGATGGCGCGTCGCTCACGATGGAGAACTGTTCCGTCATGAACAATACCGTCACGGGATATTACAAGGATACCGCTGCGGTTTCCCTGTCAGGCGGTTCCTATGCCGGTATTTATGCCGGCGGCGGCGCAACAAAGGTCAACGAAGTGTTTTACGCGCACAGAGGCACCCTCGAGATGAACGGAGGCTCTGTATCCGGCAACGTCGGCGTTACGAGCAGCGGCATTTATACCGCGGGCGACGTTGAACTGACGAATGTGACGGTCGACAATAATGCCGCCGGGTATCAGCGCGGGTTCAATGTATCCACGGATGCGGGCAACAACGCTAACGGCGCAGGTATCTATATTACGGTCAGCAGTTCCGTCCGCAAAGACGACACAAGTTATCTGTTCCGCATGACAGGCGGTTCCGTATCGGGAAATACTGCAACGGGATCGGGCGGCGCACTTTATGCAAACGGCGGCAACAACCGCAAACTGGACGTTATCCTGGATGGCGTGACCGTTTCGGGGAACGCCGCGACCGGATATTTTAACGGTTCGGCTATGACTTCGGGCACAGGCGCCGGTATGTATTTTACCTATCTTACCGCAACGATAAGCGACTGTACCGTATCTTACAATACCGCCCGCACGCACGGCGGCGGTATCTATGCGACGTATTCCGAACTGACCCTCAGCAATACCGATGTCGTCAACAATACGGCAGGAGAGTTCGGTTCTGCAGAATCGGCGGGTATTGCGGGCTATGGCGGCGGAATTTATCTGGCAGGGGGCTACAATGCAAGCATAGATCAGTCGCTCACATTTGAGATGAACGGCGGATCCGTTTCAAACAACACGGCAACGCGCGCAGGCGGTATTTATCTGACCGGCGGTTCGGATGCGCAGACCCGTGCGATGGCGACGGTTGCTGACGTTACGATCTCTTATAATGCGGCAACGGGATATTATAATGCGAAAGCCACACGCACGGAAGGCGAGGGCGGCGGTATCTATATCTCCAATTCGGTCAGTGCGCCGACGGTAACGCTCAAAGGCGGATCGTTACAGTCAAACAGTGCATTCGGAAACGGCGGCGGCGTTTACGTCGGCGGCGGCGCCGCGAACAATTATGCGGCGCTTTCCCTGGAAGGAACTGCGGCAATCAAAGGCAATTTTGCGGGTTACGGAAATACTGCCGTATGCTATGGCGGCGGCGTTTACGCTCACCAGTTTGCCCATGTGGCGGTTTCGGGAACCGCATACGTCAAGACGAACAGCGTCCTTAAAACGACGGACGGGGAGCAGACCGCAACGGCAAGCAACGTTTATCTCTATGCGTCTTCGCAGGCGAATGCTGCGAAAATATATGTCGGCGCGCTCAGCGGTACCGCATGTATTTATGTGACGGCACGGACAAGCATCACTTCCGATTGGTACTTTACCTTTGCGGACGGTACGGATGCGTATGATGCTAGCTCCTGGTTCGGATACGACGTGAGCGGATACAAAGTCGTATTTGAAGAATCCGTGCTTAAAATTGCCGAGGATGAAGCGGCGGAGGGGGATGAAGCGACGAATCCTTCCGAGGATTATCAGCCCGGCAGTCAGGAAAATCCCGCGATCAATATCGGCGTTACCGTGACAGTGACGGACGCGGAAGGAAATCTCTCTTCCGGAGGCGTTTTGCAGGGCGTAACTTCCCTTTATTACGACGGCGTAAATGAAGAAATGCTGCAGGTCGGCTACACGATCACAATCCGCGACGGATATTACCTTGCGGCAGTCATCTTCAACGGCGCCAAATATTACTTCAACTCTTATGACGGATTCCTCTATATGACGACGGATGGCACCGCAGGAATGCGTTGCGACGAGAGCCCGTTCACTTATGAAGGCGGGGTACTGACGTTCAAAGCGGTCCTCGTTCCCGAAGAAGAAAACGCGCTGACGCTTGCGGTGGGAGAAATCAAAGACCCGTTCACCGTTTCGGATGCGGAATCCGTATTCGACGGCAGCGCGAAGCATGTTTCGGTAAGCAAAAACAGCACGCAGTCTTCTGTTCCGTATGTAAGCGAATTTGCGTCTTACGTTTCGACCTACTCCATCGAGTATATGATCGACGGGATCTGGACGACGGAAGAGCCGATCGAGGCGGGAATCTATGCGGTGCGCGTGACCTGGACAAACAGCCCGTATGTCGGCGGCTCGTCGTTCGGTGCGGATTTGTGGACGCTTTCGATCGGCGCACAGGTCTGGGGTGACGATACGGAGAATATCGATGTCCGTCTCAGCGAGGACGAATTTGTCTATCAGAACGGCGAGTTTACGCCCGATGTGACCGTTATCGATACCGCGCGCGGCAACAAGACTCTGACGGTCGGCGTCGATTATGAGATAACTTATTCCAACAACAAAGCGGCAGGCACGGGTATCGTCATCGTGACGGGTATCGGAAACTATGACGGCACGCTTTCGGCAACGTTCGTGATTTCGAAAGCGCCCAATACCGTTTCGTATGACGGAGACTCCGAATATGAGGGAGTGTTCACGGGCAGAGCCACGACGATCGACCTCGGCAGCATTTCTGCCGTGCTCGGTTCGGTTTCGTACGCGATTGAAGGGCCGGACGGTGCATCCGTTTCTATTGCCTCCGGAATTGCGCGCTTCACGTTCGTGAATGCAGGCGAATATAGCGTCGTCTTCTCGTCCGAGGGGAATACCAACTATGCGTCTCATTCGGTGCGCGTCTCCGTTGTCATTGCAAAAGCGGAGAACAGTATCGACGTTTCCGGCGTTGAGATCGGGACGTATACCTATAACGGCGCAGATCAGTATTTCGACCTGAGCAAGGTGACGGCGTACGTCGGACTTTCCGGACTCGTCGTTGAAGTCAGCGGCGGCGGATCGTACAATCCTTCGCTCAAGACGGTTACGCTCAAAGACGCAGGTTCTTATACCGTGACCCTGCGCATTCCCGAAACGGAAAATTACACCGCGGCGGAACAGGTTCTCGTCGTGCGCGTTTCTCCTCAGCAGATCGTCAAGCCGTCCGAGGACACGACCGAATTTGTCTACGACGGAACGGTCAAGACGTATACCGTCGCATCGAGCGGTTACTATTCAGTCGTCGGCGGCTCGGTTTCCAAGACGGAGGCCGGCAGCTCTGTGATTCTGATCGCGCTCAGCGATACAAAGAACACCTGCTGGGCAGACGGAACGACCGATGAACTGCGCTATACGTTTACGATTCTGAAAGCGGACCCCGATTATACGGTGCCCACCGATCTGAGCGCAACGGCAGGAGATTCACTTTCCGATATCGCACTGCCCGCGGGATGGGCTTGGGACGACCCGTCCGCAAAAGTGGACGCCATGACGCTGGGATATTCGGCGACGTTTACGCCCGCCGACAGCGCAAACTACAATACCGTTAAACACGAGGTCAACGTAAAAGTTACGCCTGCCGTGATCGTTACGGGTGACGGCGATGAAAGTTCGGTCAGTTCGGATACGGGCTTCGTCGTTGAGACGCAGCTGAACGTTTCGGCAGTTGCGGAAGAGAATTACGATTTCGATCGGCAAACGGTTATTGACGCCGTTGTCAATTCTCTGCCCGGCGTGCTCAATTTCAGCGTTGATTCCGTATACGACGTTTCGCTTACTTCGGGCGGACAAAATGTCACCGTCAGTCAGGCGACGGGCGGCGGCGTGATCACGGTAACGCTTACCGTTCCCGAGGAGTTGCTCGGACAGGCATTCTATATCGTCCACGTCCATAACGGCGAAGTAGTTTCCGTGCTGTTTGAAGACGACGGATATACGCTTCACGGAAAGACTGTCTCCTTTGAGGCAGATCAGCTGTCGCAGTTCGTATTCGTGACCGAACAGCCTGCGGAAGCGCCCGTCGGATTGATCGTGACATTTGCCGTAGTCGATGTCGTTCTCATCGCAGTCGTGGTCATCCTGCTGGTCAACAAGCGTAAGAAGCTGAATGCGGAGAATTAAGCGCATCTGCCCGCGCCCGCGTGGCGGGCGCGGGCGATAAAGCGTATCAAAGGGGTGATTCCATGGAGACATTTGAGACAATGTTGATTATCGTCTGCTGTGCGATTGCGGTTGTCCTGCTGGTTCTGCTTGTGATGCGCATTCTGCATCTGCTGGATCTGCTGCGCGCCTATTCGAAAGAAAAAAACGCGGCGGCGAACGCAAAAGAAGAATACAGGTATTATGTCGATGTCATACAGCAGGAGGGCAGGACGAGGGTTGAAAGCCGCGAGGCGATCCGCTCTTTGGACGACGGTTCGGAGGTGGGAAAATGAATTTTGAAATTGTTCTCACCGTAATCGTATGTTTTATTGCCGTGCTGGTGATCGGGCTGTTTGTGCTTTGGACGGTCGAGTCGCGCATCGAGGTTCAGCTGGCGCGGTTGCGTGCCCCTCGGGAACGCATCAATGGTGCGGAAATCGTGCGCGATGAGGTTTATCTGCGCATCAAAGAGGGGAAAGCAAGCGTATTTTACGCATTACCTGTTGCCGAAACGGAAGAAATACAGGAAGAAGCGCCTGCCGAGACCGTAAAAGTTGAGGCGTACGATGAACTGGCCGTATCTGCGGAAGAGGAGCAGGATCCCGATAAACTCGAACAGATCGAACGTCTTGCCGATCGTTACGGCGGTCAGATCACCGAAAACAGCCGTATCATCGAAGTTTCGGATCCAGAATCTTCGGCGTTTACCGAGCGTTTTGCGGCGCTCGACACGGATGAGCGCGCACGATTTAACGACTTCACGGCATATCTTTTGGCTAAGCCAAACGTAAAGATGATTCAGAACAAGACAAATATCGTGTTCAAATATATGACGGAGCGGCTCTTGCGGATCGTCATCCGCCGCGGAGTGCCTGTCGTGCTGTTCCAACTCGTGAACACCGATCTTAAGCGGCTCGTCAAGGAAGGGGATGTCAAGAACATCAAGATGAACACGGTGGACATCAGGCTCGCTTCCGACGAAGAACTTTCGGCGGCGAAGCAAACGGCAGATATCGCATTGGAGAATGCCGAACAGGAGTTGGCGTATCGGCGCGAGCGCAGCAAAGAATTGCGGCGTCAGCGCGCACGCGAACGCAGAAAGTCGGGCGACGCAGTAAGCGACGCAGAGTAAAATTTACGAAAAACGCGGGGTTGCCGCGTGGAGGTTTGTAATGAGTGATTGGTTGCAAAAGAGCACGGCGCGCAGGACTTTACAGAGCGGACTTCTTGTCATCGGTTATATCCTGGTTGCGTTTTTTGTGCTTTATCTCGTCGATACGGTGTCGACCCTCACCCTGAACGGTGCCGGTTGGTGTCTGCTCCTGTTTCTGACGATCATATGGCTCGTGCAATGGATCGTGCATCTGTACCTGTTCAGCCGTTTTTCTTCCGAAGACGGCGAAAAGGTGATGATGAGCAAGGGACAGTGGGGGCTGAGCTTTCTGCCTTCGGTTGTCTTGCTTCTCGCGATCGTCATCGTTTATGCCGCTCTTCATGACGTTGAATTCTTTGCGGTATCCGCATCCAACTTCATGCTGGCGTTTTTCATCTGGATTTTTGTGATTGCCGCTTTGGGAATTCTGACGATCGTCATTTCCCTGGCTCTTCCCAAGCGTCCGCGCGCAAGGGAAGTGGTCATGAAGGTCGTGGGAGCGGACGATCCGGACGTCGCTGCGGCGCTCGGCTCTTACCCGCACGACGGAGCGGCAAATCCTGCATCCCGCCGTCCCGCTCCTGCGGGCGGAGCCGGGCTCACGCAACAGGAAGTCGTATTCCCCGATCTTGTTGCCGTGGACGAACAGTATCGCGCTGAACCGTATGTACCGGCGGAGTCTGCCGACGTGTCTTTATCACAGCTGTGCGTCGGATTCAACCGTTATCTGGAAACCAAGGGGATGTTTTATGCGATGGAGACCATACGTTCCTTTGTCGCAGGCATGGCTTGTTCGCACCTTCTTATCCTCGAAGGGCTTTCGGGTATGGGTAAAACATCGCTTCCCCGTTATTTTGCGGAATATATCGGGGCAAACGTGAATTTCACGTCCGTTCAGTCGTCCTGGCGTGACCGCAGCGACGTGCTCGGTTATTATAACGATTTTGTAGGGCAGTTCAAGGAAACTCCTTTCCTGCGCGCGCTCTATCGGGCGAACTATGAAACAAAGGACGTCAATCTGCTCGTGCTCGATGAAATGAACTTATCGCGGGTTGAATATTATTTTGCAGATTTTCTTTCCGTGCTCGAACTCGACGAGTCGCAATGGAAGATCGAACTTATGCCCGTTTCTACGGGCGGAACATTGCCCGCGCGCCTGCGCGATTGCAGCATTGCTATCCCGACCAACGTCTGGTTTGTCGGGACGGCGAACAAGGACGATTCGACCTATGCGATCACCGATAAGGTTTACGACCGTGCGATCGTGATCGACTTCGTGCGCAGAAAGGAAGACGGAAGTTTCAAAGGCGAGATTCAACCGCTTCATTTGGGAAGCGATCGGATTGCGGAACTTTTTGCGAGCGCTGCGTCCAATGAGGAATACCGCCTCAGCGCCGTCGATTTTGAAAAGTTCAAAAAACTTGCGGATTTCATGTACGATATCTTCGACGTCAGCTTCGGCAACCGTATTCTCAATCAGATCGTCAAGTTTGTTCCCGTGTATGTCGCTTGCGGCGGAACGGCGGCAAAGGCGCTCGATTTGATGTTCTCGCGCAAGGTCATGCGCAAGCTGGAAGGACGTTTTGACGACGAAATGAAGGATAATCTGGATAAGCTGGAAAAACTCGTCCTGAATATGTTCGGCAAGAAGGAGTTCTCCGAGACGCTTGAAGTGATAGCTCGTTTGAAAAGGAAGATGCTTTGATGTTGCTCAGTACGCTGAAAAAATTCTGTGATCAGTTTTCGTCCGATTCCTCGGGGAATATCGCCGAACTGCTCGGAAGACTGAAAAGCGGGGAGGCCAAACTTGTCGTTCCCTCATATGAACATGCAGATTTTGCTCCCTTGCTGCAGGAGCTGCGCGGCGTACTTCCTTCGATATCGCGGATCGTACAGGAACCGTTGACGGTATTGCGCGGCGAACTCACGCTGCGCCGTGCGGAGACGGCGACCGTCCTTTCTCCGACGGGAATCCGTGAAACGCTGCACGATATGCGGCTGTGGAAGGTCAAAGGCGGTGCATTGCGCCCTGAATACGTCTATGCTCCCGAAAACACGGAAGAGAGCGATCTTTACGAAAACAGACTTGTCAAAGCGCTGATCGATCGCTGTCTGCGCGTTCTTTCGCTGTGCGTCGGCGCTTCGAGGGAAAATGTACGCATTCTTCGGGATATGCATCTGCAAGGCGGCAGGCTGAATAAGGTTGATTTTATTCGTCTGCTCGGCAACAGAATGGATTCCGCGGCTGCGCCCTCGGGCGGAGAATATCGTGAGGCGATATCCCTCAGGAAAATATTTCTGCGGCTTAGGGATACCCGTTTTTACAAGACGATGAACGGATATGCGTCTTTTACCGACAGCGAACCGCGCGGAACGAGCATTTTCGCCGCAAACAGGTCTTATCGCAATTGTTTCGCGCTCTGGCATTTCCTCAATCGGTTTGAATCAAATCTTACGGGGCTTTCCGGGGAACAGCGCCGCTCCGCTTACACCGCTTATGTGGCGTTTGCGCTTGCAGCTTCCTATGAAAAACTCGGGTATACGCTTGAGCGCAACGTTTATTATCGGGACCTTTTCCGTGAATTTTCTTTTGCGGGACTCGTATTCAGGAACGATACGTTTCGCATTGTGCTCGACGCCGTACCGGGCCGAATCGATCTGATCGTGCAGTGCCCGCAGGAAAAAGTACAGCAGAGAATGCGTATCGGCGTTTATCCGAATACGTCGGACGAACCTTCGGCGGGGGATTTCTTGTCCGTCGGACTGTTTGATATCGGCTATGGCGACCGCTTTGTCTGCGCGCGCCCTGAAAATGCCGATTCGCCTGAAAATCTGCTCGCCGTTGCAAAACTCACCGCGTTTACGTTCGGCGGCGACGCGTCTTTATACGATTCTCTGTGTCCCGTCTGCGGAAGTACGCTGGTCACGACGGAACCGTATTGTCATCGGTGCGAGGATTGCAATTCCCGTTACCGCGCGATCGGAAAGGATAAGATCTGGATCAATTCGTTCGAATCAGAATCCGCCTATGAGCAGATGTGAGTTTATTTTGCAGAAAATGAAAGCCCGTCCATAAAATGAGACGGGCTTTATTCGGCAACGATATGCATTTATATTCGCTCAGACTATATTCGCTCAGACGACCCGGTTTTTCGGCACTCCTGTGAGGAAACAGCGCAGGTTTTCCGCGACCTGTTCCGTAAGCCTTTGCCGCGTCTCCGTTGCACCCCAGGCAATATGCGGCGTAATAAGACAGTTTTTCGCCTGAAAAATGGCGTCTGTCGGGCGTACGGGCTCATTGACGGTGCAGTCGAGGGCGGCTCCCGCAATCGCGTTTCGATTGAGCGCGTCCGCGAGCGCTTCCTCATCGATAAGCCCGCCGCGCGCGGTATTGATGAGATATGCAGTCGGCTTCATCAGCGCGAGCGAGGGCGCGTCGACAAAACGTTCGGTTTGTGCGGTCAGCGGGGCATGCAGGGAGAGAAAGTCCGATCGGCGGAACAAATCTTCCTTTGAAACGGCAGGGTAGGGAGATGAATCCGAACGCGTATGCACGATCACGCGCATCCCGAGCGCTTCGGCAATTTTTGCCGTTGCGCGCCCGATATTTCCCAGACCGAATACTCCGAATACCTTTCCGTATACTTCTTCGGGATGATGACAGAAGATGGAGTAGTTCGCTTCTTCCCATTTTCCTGCACTGACGTCTGAGGCATAGAGGTGCGCTTTTCCCGCGAGCATGAGCATAAGACAGATTGCGTGCTGACTGACGGCGGAAGTGGAATAAGCGGGGACGTTGCAGACGCACACGCCGCGGGCGCGGCAGGCTTCAAGGTCGATCTGATTATATCCCGTCGAAAAGGTTCCGATATATCTTACGGAAGGGCAGGCGTCGAGAAAGTTTCCGTCGACATGAAAACGGTTGATTAGAACGGCAAACGCGCCGCGGCAGTACTGCGCGGCGCATGCGGAAGAACAGCTTGCATGGTACTCTGTCTCTCCGAGACGTTCGATCGCGGAAAAATCAAGCGAACCGTCCGATATGGTTTCTGTATCCAGAATGACGATTTTCACGGCTTTAACTGATTTCCTTCCCCATTTTTTTGATCGCGGATTTTTTGCCGAAAACGACGACGCTGTCCCCAGGTTCAAAATGTTCCTTTGCCGTCGGGGAGATGATTTCGCCGCCTCGCTTGATGAGCAGGACATTGAGAGCGTATTTGGTGCGCAGGTTCATTTCCGCGAGCGAAGCGGAAGGCTCTTTCCCCGAGAAGGATAGGGTAGCAACGCCGTAATCCTTGCCGATCTGATAGAACGCTTTGACGGAATCGTCGAGAAGTTTTTCGCACAGGTTGGAAACGGCGAGTTCCTGCGTGTTCACGGTCTCGTCCGCGCCGAGACGAAGCAGAATCTTTTTCGCGTATTCGTCTTCCGCGCGTACCGTCAGTTTCTGTACGCCGAGCTCTTTCAAAAGCACGGTAATGAGAATGGCTGCGTCAAAGTTCTTCCCGATCGCGATGATTACGTGATCGACCGTACCGAGATCGAGCTTTTTCAGCACTTCTTCTTTGGAGCAGTCACAGCAGAACGCCTGCGGAATGAATGCGGCGACTTCGTTGACGCGTTCCTCATCAATATCGAGCGCGAGAACGTTCGCGCCTATGTCTGAAAGTTCCTTGCACAGCTGCCGTCCGAAAGTACCGAGACCGATCACTGCAAAATCTTTTTTAACCATAATATCTTTCCTTTCCCAAAATACTGTCATTTATCCGATGAGGATTTCCGCCTGCACATAGCGGATGGAATCGTCATCGTTGCGGTTCCATCGTTTTCTGAAAATCAGAATCGCCGTCAAAAGTCCGATTCTGCCCATGAACATAACAAAACACAGAATCGCCTTGCTTGCTGCCGTCAAAGAGGACGTGATTCCTGCCGAAAGCCCGACCGTTGCAAAAGCGGAAACCGTTTCCGTGATGACGTGTATGGACAAAAGATCGGGCTGAAGGGCACAGATGACCGTCCCCGCGACAAATACGAGACCGCCCGACAAAAGGATGATCAGCAGAGCGCGGAATACCGTTGCCTGCGAAAAGCGGCGGTAATACGCGACGGGAGGCTTGCCTTTGACATAGGCGATCAGGGCGACGAGAATGACGAAGAGCGTCGTGCATTTGCTTCCGCCGCCCGTGGAAGCGGGCGCCGCGCCGACAAACATCAGAAAGTTCGCAAGGCACAGCGAGGCATTGTTCCATTCCCCGAGATTCTGTGAAGCGAAACCGCACGTTCTTGTCATGGCGCTCATAAAGAAAGCGTTGAGAATATCGATCTTTTCCCATTCGGAAAAGTAAAATCCGAGCGTGCCGAGTAAGAGAAGCGCGGGGGTGACGGTAAGAACGATCTTGGTATGAACGCAGAATTTTTTCCAGCGGCGATTGGTGAATATGTCGTTGATGACGATAAATCCGAGTCCGCCGACGATGGTTAAAAGGGAGGTGTTCAAAAGGAGCAGTATGTTGCCCGAATAGTCGATAAGACTGTTTGCTCCGATGATGTCAAAACCCGCATTGTTGAATGCGGAGATCGCATGAAACGCGGATACGGCAACAAGTTCGCCGCCCGAAAACGTCGCGCTGAATGCGATAAGGTTGAGGAGGAAGCCGATCGTTTCCGCAATCGCGCTGATAAGGATGACGCGGAGGATAAGCTTTTTGACATCGAGATGAGGCGCGGAGCCGAGCGTTTCCTGAATGAGAAATTTATCGGAGATCCCGAGTTTGATTCCGAGCAGGGAAAAGATGAACATCGCGACGGTCACGAATCCGAGCCCGCCAAGCTGAATGAGAAGCGCGATGACGACTTTCCCGAATGCCGTGAACGTCGTGGAGAGGACGACGGGGGAAAGCCCCGTAATGCAAACCGCGCTGGTGGAGACAAACAGGGCGTCGATGAAGCTGATTCCGTTCGTCGTTGCAAACGGAAGACAAAGCAATCCGCATCCTGCGAGGATCAGCCCGAGAAATCCGAGAAATATATAGAGGTAAGGCGACCTCGATTTGATTGATCTGGCAAAAAATTTATTCATAAAAAATGACCGCATCGGCAAGTACACGGAAATTATACACAATTTTATGGAAAAAGGCAACCGTTTGGAGCTAATTTGCCGATTTTCCTCTCCGCAGCCCGATAAAGGTGCGGCAATCGAATTTTTTCACGAAAGATCGCAGAAATATTTTTATTTCAAAATAAAATATTTCAGAATTATCTTGACGAAATAATCGTTCGCTGATATAATATGAGTGACTTGGGCAAAATCTGCCGCGCGGGGAACGTGCGGAAAGAAAAGGAGAACAATATGCTCAATTTTACGTTGGATGCTAAGAAAAGAGGAGTCGATGTTTCGGAACATCTTTACGGGCTGTTCTTTGAGGACATCAATCAGTCTGCGGACGGCGGACTCAACGCGGAAATGGTGGTAAATAATTCGTTCGAATACGAATATTTTTCGTACGACGATTTTAACTGTGAAAGCCCTGTCGAGGCGCGCTCTCAGAAATGGTTTGCATGGGATATTTACGGCGCAGGTCCCAAAAAGATCACAACGGTCGGTGGAATGAACGCAAACAATCCTTCCTACCTGCATCTGAGCGTAGGCGGGATCTATCATGTCGAAAATCCGGGATACTTCACGCAGAACGGATATGACAATTACGGTATGCCGATCGACAAGGGAGAGACATATCATTTTTCCATGTTCATCAAACGGCTCGGCTTTAAGGGCAAGGCCAAAGTGTTTGTCAAGGGCGCGCACGGAATCCATACGACCGTGGGCGAAATCGCCATTCCGCAGGGCACGGAAGGGGATTGGATCAAGGTCAGTACGTCCATAGTCGCGGAAAAAGATACGATGGGCAGACTTTGCATTATCTTTGAAGGCAACGGAAAGATCGGTATCGACTATATTTCCCTGCTTCCTTCCAAAACGTGGGGTGACCCGAAAAAATACCGCAACGGAAAGCTTTCGCCCCGTATCGTAGAAGTGCTCAAAGACTGTCACCCTTCCTTCTTCCGCTTCCCCGGCGGGTGCGTGGTGGAAGGCGACGTCGCGTTCCCTTATCAGTACCGCTGGAGAAACACCGTCGGACCGCTTGAACAGAGAAAACAGATTCCCAACGTATGGCGTTATATGCAGTCCTACGGCGTGGGATTTTATGAGTATTTCGCGCTGTGCGAAGATCTTCACATGAGCCCGCTTCCCGTCCTGCACTGCGGATTGCTCTGCCAGATCAGAATGGGTGAGCAGAGAAAGACCGGCTATCAGCGTATTATGCCCGGCACGCCCGAATTCCAGACAGAAGTCATCGATAACGTGGCAGATCTTCTGTTCTTTGCAAAGGGCGATATTGCTTCCCCCGACAAAAATGAATCGCATTGGGCAAAAGTGCGTTCGGATATGGGACATCCCGAACCGTTCGAACTCAAATTTGTCGGAATCGGCAACGAAAACTGGGGATATGAATACTTTGACAATTTTGCCGCTTGCCTGCTCGGACTGCGTCAGTATATGTATAACGGCAGAGTGACTGATCTTCTCAAAAAGTTTGACGTCACCGTCGTCACCACGTGCGGCGTGGATATCCGTCCCTCGGATACAAACGATTCCTGGAAGATCATCAACGAGAAATATCGCGACATGATCGTCGACGAGCACGTTTACAATTCCTATCAGTGGTTTATCGACAACACCAAGCGCTATGACTGCTACGACAGAACGGGCGCGAAGGTATTCATGGGCGAATACGCGATGCATACGATGTCGGACGGCAGAGGGCGCCTGAACGGCGATAATAACCTGCGTTCCGCGCTTGCGGAAGCGGCGTTCCTCACCGGCTGCGAGCGCAATTCGGACGTCGTGAAGATGAC
This sequence comes from uncultured Bacillota bacterium, assembly GCA_949300535.1. Classification (GTDB taxonomy): domain Bacteria; phylum Bacillota; class Clostridia; order Christensenellales; family Borkfalkiaceae; genus Gallimonas. The sequence continues at coordinate 31,979 of CASGEQ010000043.1, read as the reverse complement.
CTGCTATGCGCCCTTGTTTGCGTCCACGATGAATTACCGCTGGACGCCCGATATGATCTGGTTCAACGCGCGCGATATCATGCTGACGCCTAACTATTATGTACAGCAGATGTTTGCGGCGAATACGGGCAAATATACGCTCACGGATGTCGCACCCGTGGACGACGACAATGCGGGCGGGCTTTTGATCGGCGGTCACAGAACGGCGAGCGCGGTTTCGTCTGTCACGGTCAAAGCGCTGAAAACGGGCGAGACTGTATATCATCACGACTTCAAAGACGGCATGGGCGGATGGAAAGTTTATCCCAACTGCCGCGGCGGCGTGATCGAAAACGGTGAACTCATCATCGAAGAGAGCGACGCGTTCAACGGGTTCTATTATGACGATGAAAAATTCTCCGACTGCGAGGTCGAAATTTCCTTCCGCAGAATCGGCGGCGAACAGAGCTTTATAGCAGGCGTCGGCGTTTCCGACGTCAGGGACGCCGGAACGATGGACTGCGCGGGATTCTCGATCTGCTGTCAATACGGGAAGAATCATAAAGGATATGACGTTTCCTTCGATAAGCGCGTCGACTTCATGCGTACCGTCTGTGAGATGATGGGTAACGACAAATTCCTCGGATACAGCCCCGAAGGGAACAAGATGAAGCTTGTCTATACCAAGAAAACCTTCACGGCGTCTATATTCAAGGACGGGGAATGGCATGAAGTGCTCTTCAAGCATATCTGGAAGGTCAACGAACGGGTATTCCAGAGCACGACGGTCGGGGAAGACGGGAAAATTTATCTCAAAGTCGTCAATGTGTCCGGCAAAGACGAGGAACTGAACGCAAAGATAGTCAATTTCGGCAAAAAGACGGCTGCGCATGTCACGACGCTCTGGCATGAGGACGTCACCGTGATCAACGAGATCGGCGCGAAAAAGGGCAAGGTGCATAATATCGAGCCCGTTTACAGCGAGATCGCCGTTAAGGACGGTATGCTCAAAACGACAGTTAAAAACAACAGCGTGATGATTTTCGTTATCGAATAAGGGGAGTGAAAGCGATGTCCCGCATTATGCGGAACATCGCTTTTAATTAGAAAAGAATATAATTGGTACCATTTACTCCAATCAGGAGGCGACTATGACGGAAGAACTGAAAACGATTTACCAAGCCTGTCCCTATCCCGATCGCCCCGAAGAAGGACTCGGCAAGCAACTGGAAGATTACGCGGTTTATATCGGAGAATATAAAAACGGAAAAATGCACGGACAGGGAACGCTTACCTATCACAACGGCGGGGAATACGTCGGGGAATTCCGCGACGGCAAGAAGAACGGTTTTGGCAGAGAGCATTATTGCAACGGCAACTACTTCAAAGGCGTATATTCCGACGGTGCGCCCGATGAAGGGACGATCTTTTTCTATGACGGGAGAATCTATCACGGGAAAGTAACTTACGAACCCGCGCCCTTCAGACACGGTGAAATGCTCTTTCCGAAAGGGACAAAGCATATATTGATCTTTTATAACACTTATAACGGGGATACAACGCTCACCGATGCGGACGTAAAACGTTACGAGGGGGATTTTTCCATGAAGCGCTATAACGGGTACGGAGAACTCACCTTTCAGGACGGAAGCGTGTATCGCGGGGATTTTTATTTCGGGAGCATGCACGGCTACGGCGTCTTTTTCTTTGCCGACGGCAGTAAATACGCGGGGGAGTTTTTTTACGGAAAGCGGCAAGGAAAGGGGAAAGAGACGTTTCCCGACGGCTCGTATTATGAAGGCGAGTTTCGCGACAATAAGCGCAACGGACACGGAGTTTTACAAATGTGCGACGGAAGCGTCCGCAAGGGAAAGTTCCGTAATGGGAAATTTATCGGCTGATAATGGCTTTGTCGTTCGGAAGGATACGGACGTCGGGAAAGACAGCTTATTGAAAGCCTGTTCTGATTTTACGCGAGTATCATTTGATTTTACATAAGTCAGGTCTGATTTTAAGTAAGCCGCAATACAGCGCAGAATATGAGTGAATTCCGTTGCCGTTTCGCAAAACATTAAGCAATAATTTATAACATATATATATTTCAGAAACTCTGCTGAAACGGCGGAGTTTTTTATTTGCACTCATTTCATAATTTCGTCGGACGGGCAGTATATTATAACACTATGCTCGACTTCCTTCCCGACCGCCTGAAAGAGGCTGTTCGGCACATCAATCGCAACAGACTGTATGAACTGCGCGTCCGCGCGGACAAACCGTTGCGCGCAAATCTTGGCGGAATATACTCTTTTCTCGGCGAAAACGGTGTGTGCAGGAAAGAAGGAGCGCTCATTCCGACAAAAGCAGAAGTGGAACAGCTTGTCTATGCCGCTTGCGATTATTCGGTCTATGCGGCGGAAAATCAGCTCAGACAGGGTTTTGTCACGGGCAAGGACGGGGAGCGGATCGGCATCGCGGGAACTTATGTCTATGAAGGCGGCGGAGTGTTGTCCGTCAGGGCGATCACTTCCGTGTGTATCCGCGTTCCGCACGAGATCAGGGGCTGCGCAGATGAGATCTATGAACGATGCTGTGCGGGCGCGCGCGTATCTCTGCTTCTGATGTCACCGCCCGGAAAGGGGAAAACGACGATTCTGCGAGATCTGTCCCGTCTTGTCTCCGAAAAAGAGGGGGCAAATATTTTAATAAGCGACGAACGCGGGGAGATCTCCGCAGGGGATACGGGAGAAAGCGACGTAATGCGCTTCGCGGACAAACTGACCGCTTTTACGGCGGGGATCCGCGCGATGCGTCCCGATCTGATCGTAACGGATGAGCTTCTGCCCGAAGATTATTCCGCCGTCAGACGGGCAATCCAGGGCGGAATCCGCGTGTTTGCGTCCGCCCATCTGACCAGATACGAGGATGTTCCCGAAAAACTCTTTGACAGGTATATTCTCTTATCGGGAATCGGAAAAATCTCTGCAATTTACGGAGCGGCGGGAGAAGATGTGGGCTAAATTGATTCTGTGTGCCGCGATCGTCGCGTTTTCCGTTGCGCTCGGGGCGTTCGCCGCGGGGAAATATCGGGCGCGCAGGCAGTTCTATCGCCAATTTTATACATTCAACGAGCGCTACCTGACCGAACTTCGCTTTATGCGACGACCGCTGGGAGAATTTTTTTCGGCGTATACATACGAGGGCGATTTCGGAGCGCTCGTAATTGCGGCGGCGGAACACAAGGCCTGGGACAAAAAAGCGGAATATCTTACGCAGGAAGAGCGCGCTCAGCTTGCCGATTACTTCCATATGCTCGGGCGCGGCGACGCGCAGTCGCAACAGGCGTGCTTTACCGCGCAGAAGGGGATTCTGGAAGAGAAAAGGACTGACAGCGAGCGGGAAGCGAAAACGCGCGGCGAACTGTATCTCAAACTCGGACTGCTTGCAGGGCTTGCTCTCGTCATTCTGATCATTTAACGGTGTGATAATATGGATATTTCGATCATTTTCAAATTAGCCGCCATCGGTATCATCATAACCGTGGTATGTCAGGTGCTGAAAAAATCCGATCGGGACGATATCGCGACCGTCGTCTCTCTCGTCGGGCTGGTGCTCGTCCTGACCGTCATGGTCACGATGATCGGGGACCTTTTCGAGACGGTCAAGGCGATCTTCGACCTTTACTGAAATGGCAGTCTTTCAGCTGATCGGCATTGCGTTCGTCACCGCAGTCGCGGCGATTCTTTTAAAAAGCACAAAGCCCGAGCTTTCGTTTGCGGTCACGATTGCGGGAAGTATTATTCTCCTGCTGTTTGCCTTCGAACTGTTCGGGAACAGCCTTTCGATTTTCGAAGAAATTGCATCGGCGACGGGGATAAGGACTTCGCTCATCAAGATCTTACTCAAAATGCTCGGAATCGGGTATCTTGTCGAATTTACTGCGGGGATTCTGAAGGATTTCGGTCAGAACTCGCTCGCGGACAAGCTGGTGTTTTGCGGGAAAGTCGTCATTCTTGTGTTGGCGATCCCCATTCTCGAAAGCGTACTCGGATTTATCCGTGACCTTCTGGAGTTATTGTGATATGAAAGCGTTCACATTCGGGAAAGGCAGAATGCGGGTTAAACTCCGCGCGCTTTTGATTTTTCTTTTGATATTCGCCGTCTTGTTCGCCGCAATTCCGCCTGCCGTATCCGCATCCGCCGGGTCGGAAGCGGACGAAGAGGCGCTTGCGGAACTGGAAGAGAGCATTGAAGAACTGATCGATTCGCTCGATCTGGAAGAATTGCAGGCGTATCTCGATTCGCTCGCGCAATTTGAGGGCGTATCGCTCAAAGATAAACTGATGAGCGTCGTGACGGGGGATTTCGCGCTCGATTATTCTTCGCTCGCGCAATCGCTCGCGGGGCTTGTCTGGGATGAAGCGCAGATGCTTTTTCCCGCCTTTGCGGTCATCCTGGCGATCGCCGTCCTGTGCGGCATTCTCAATTCCGTCAAAAACGGATTTCTGGACAGTTCTATGACGGAAATAGTCAATTTTGTCGGATATCTGTCCATCGGCGCAATCGTGCTTGCCTGTCTTCTTACCGTGCTCAAGGCGGGATTTTCCGCACTGGAAAGCATGCGAACGCAGATGGAACTCGTCTTTCCGCTTCTGCTGACCCTGATGGCGGGGAGCGGCGGAACGGTTTCGGCGGCAGTTTACCGTCCCGCGGTCGCATTTTTAAGCGGCGCGCTGGTCGAGCTGTTTACCGCAATCGTCCTGCCTTCCGCGCTCGTCATCATCGTTCTGTCGTTTGTCGGGAAATTGTCCGATGAGGTTCGGACGGAGCGGCTGGGAGAGCTGTTCAAGAGCGTTAATAAATGGCTGATCGGCATATCGCTGACCCTGTTCAGCCTGTTTCTGACCGTGCAGGGGATCACTTCCGCGACGTATGACGGGATTTCCCTGCGTGCGGCAAAATATGCGATCACCAATTCCGTTCCTATCGTCGGCGGATTCTTATCGGGCGGCGTCGATCTCGTGCTCGCGGGGAGCGCGCTCATCAAAAACGCGCTCGGGTCCTTTTCCATCTTTATGCTGGTGGGGACGCTGTTCCGTCCGCTCGTCCTGTTTGTCGTCTTTCATTTGTTTCTGCGGCTCGCTGCGGCGGCGACCGAGCCGATCGGAGGAAAAATCTCGTCCTTTCTGTCCGCGCTGGCGGGGGATTTCAACTATTTTACCGCGGGGCTTCTGGCTGTGTCATTTCTCTATTTTATAACGGTGCTCCTGCTCGTCTGTTCCTCGGGGGTGATGTTCTGATGAAAGCGTATATCCTCAGTATCGCGGGAATTATCCTTCTTTCCGCGCTGGTCACGGTGATCGCGCCGGGCGGAACGATGGGTAAATTCGTCAAAGGCGTGATGAAACTGCTGTGCCTGCTCGTCTTTCTCGCGCCGCTGACCGCACTTGCCAAAGGAGAATGGGAATTTGCTCCCGCCGCGATCGCGACGGATGAAAGCTATTTGCAATCGTGCGAAGAGCTCTGCGAACAGAAGGAAGGGGAATCCATCGCGGGATATCTGTCGGAGCAATACGGAGTCAATACTCGCGTCGAAGTGGATTGTGACGCAGATTCGGCTTTTTCCGTCAAAAATATCAGCATAATCATTGAAGATTTCGGAATAAACCCGCCCGAAAATCATATAGATATCATAGTCCGGATCGAGAACGAGGTGAAAAGCCGTTATTGCTGCGGCGTGGAGGTCGAATGAACCGCGAGAAGCTTAAAAGTTTTTTTTCGGATAAAACCGTCCGCGCGATCGCGCTCGCTCTTCTGGCGCTTTTGCTGCTGTTCGCCGCATGGAAGGTATTTTTTAGCGGAAACGCTTCTTCCGTATCCCATACCGAGGAAGAGCTGCGGCTGAGCGCCGTTCTCGGTCAGATCGAAGGGGTGGGCGACGTCGAAGTCATGATCACGACTTCGGACGGAGCCGCCGTAAGCGCGGTCGTCGTCTGCAAAGGCGCGGACAGCATTCTCACGCGGATGCGCGTGATCGACGTAACGGTCGCGGCGCTCGGGATCGAACGCGGAAACGTACTCGTTTACTGTCAGGCATAACGGAATATGCGCCTTGCGCGCAGTTCCGTAATCATAAAAAAGCAACAAATAAAAGGAGATAAATTTATGACGAACGCAAAAAAGATCGCACTTATGTCAACGCTCGTATTGCTTCTTGCCGTGACTGCCGTGTTCAATTTCATTCTGGCGGGCACGACAACGGCGAACGCTTCGGGCAGCGGGGCAGTCGAGGCTAACTATTTCACTTCCTACCGTTCCGAACGCACTTCGACGCGCAACGAGGAATTCATCCAGCTGGACAGCGTTCTCGCTATCTATGAAGCCGACAGCGAAGAGTATAAGGAAGCCGCTGCCATGAAACAGAAAATGGTCGGCATCATGGAAGACGAACTCGTGATCGAGACGATGATCAAGTCGCTCGGATTTTCCGACGCGGTCGTTTCCATCGGATATGACTCGGATAATGTTAATGTATTTATCAATTCTTCCGAACTGACCTATGATTCTGCGCTTTCGATTTACACTATGTTGAAAAATGAAACGGGTATCGTATCGGGGAACATTATAATTATGCCGGTTTACGCGGAAAGTTAAAAAAAATAGTGGTAAAATCGGAAAAGATGTGCTATAATGTACTTAATAAGAAAGGAGTATATTATGGCTACCATCAGATATAATCCAAACGGAAAACAGAAGGGGAAAATCACTTATAACGCCGATATCGTCAGGGGGATCGTGATGCACGCCTTGCAGGAAACGCGTGGCGTAGAGCCGGTCCCGTCCAAGAGCCGCGCCATCAAACTCTGTTTTGAAAAAGAGGGGCTTTTCATCGATATCTCCGTGATCGCGCATTACGGTTATAAAGTCCCCGAGCTTGCTTTCCGTATCCAGCAGACCGTTCAGCAGATGGTCGAATCGATGACGAAATTCAAGATCGCGAAAATCGACGTGCACGTTCAGAGCGTCGTCTTTCCCGAGCCGCCGGCGCCCGCTCCCGCAGCGGAAACGGACGGACAGGAAGGACAGGACAATCAGGACGAGGCACAGGGCAATCAGTAACCTTTCGGATAAAACGATTTCCCTTTCCTTCGGGAAGGGGAAATTATTGTTAAGAGGATAAAACATACATGAGAAGCGATGCGAGAGAATCGGCATTCAAGATCATTTTTGCCGAATTGTTCAACGGAAATTGCAACGACCGCTTTAAAGCTGCGGTTTATAAGAATGCAAACCTCAGCGAAGAGGAGCGCGCGTTTGCGATGCGGCTGGTCTCTTTGGTAGAAGAAAACAGAGAAGCTCTTTCCGAGCTGATGAGCGAAAAAGTCGAGCGATTCACGGAATATCGGATTTATCCCGTAGACCGCGCGATTCTGTTCGTCGCGCTCGCGGAAATCAAATATTGTCCCGATGTTCCCCCCGTTGTTTCCGTAAACGAGGCGGTGGGGCTTGCGCGGAAGTTTTCCACGGAAAATTCCGCAGGATTTGTCAACGGCGTTCTCGCGGGGGTAATCAACGCATGACTCTCATTGACGGTAAGGCAACTGCAGCGGAAATCCGCGCGGAACTGAAAACGCGTTCGTCGGCATTTGAGGAAAAATACGGCAGAAAAATCGGGCTCGCCGTCGTTCTGATCGGTGAAGATCCCGCGTCTAAGGTCTATGTCCGCAACAAAATCAAGGGCTGCGAAGAGGCGGGGATTCGCTCTTTCGCGCACTATCTGCCTGAAAATACTTCGCAAACACAAGCGGAGGAACTTGTCGCAACGCTCGCGGAAGACGAAAATGTTCACGGGATTCTCGTTCAGCTTCCGCTTCCGAAGCATCTCGAGGCGGAACGCATTCTGGCAAAAATCCCTGCCGCGAAGGACGTGGACGGATTCTGCGCGGAAAATATTGGAAAGCTCGCGCTTCGCGAAAGCGGTACGGTTGCCTGCACGCCGCTCGGCGTGATGGAGCTTTTGAAGAGATATCATATTCCGACGGCGGGGAAGAATGCCGTCGTTGTGGGGCGGAGCAATATCGTCGGAAGGCCGATGGCGCTGCTCCTTCTGAATGCGGACGCAACGGTCACGATCTGCCACTCGCGCACCCGCGATCTCAAAGCGGAATGTCTGCGCGCGGATATCCTGGTTGCGGCAATCGGTAAGCCTAAGTTTATTACCGAAGATATGGTAAAAGACGGGGCTGTCGTGATCGACGTAGGCATGGATCGCGACGAGAACGGAAAGCTCTGCGGCGACGTTGACTTTGAAAAGGTCAGCGGTAAGGCTTCTTATATTACGCCTGTGCCCGGCGGAATCGGTCCGATGACCATTGCCATGCTTCTGAGTAACACCTGTGAAGCTGCGGAACGCAGCATGGAGAAAAAAAATCAGTGATTGATTTTCGGGTAAAATATGCGGAATACGCGGACGCCTTTGAAGCCGCGCTGAAAGAATATTGTGATAAGATGAATTTTCAGCCGTCCGTATTGACGGACAGCATGCGTTACAGCCTGCTGTTGGGCGGGAAACGCATCCGACCCGTTTTATTCCTTTCCGCGCTCGACGCGTTCGGCGCCGAGTGGAAACAGGAGATGGGGTTTGCGATCGCGCTGGAAATGATTCATACTTATTCCCTGATCCACGACGATCTTCCTGCAATGGATAACGACGATTTTCGTCGGGGAAAGCCATCTAATCACAAAGTTTTCGGCGAAGCAAACGCCATTTTGGCGGGCGACGCGCTTTTGAATACCGCATTTTCCCTGATGTTTGAGGCGGCAGCCAAAGGCGTTGAGTATCTTTATGCGGCGCGTTGCCTGTGCGATGCGGCAGGGGCGGGCGGTATGATCGCAGGACAATCTGCGGATATTCTTTATACCGCCTCCGAAGAAGTTTCCAAGGATGAATTGGAATTCATTTACGAACACAAGACAGGAAATCTCATCGCGGCTCCCGTGACCATGGCGGCGATTCTGACAGGCGAGTATTATTTTGAAATGAAGCAATTCGGGCACGATCTCGGATTTCTGTTTCAGCTTACAGACGACATTCTGGACGAAACAGGCACATTCGGCGAGGTCGGGAAGACGCTCGGCAAAGATAAAGCAAGCGGAAAGCTCACCTGCGTGAAAGTTTACGGCTTGCAAGCCTCCGAATTACAGGCAGATCTCTATGCCGAGAAATGCCATCGGATTCTGGAAGCCGTGAACAAAAACGTCGACTTCTTTCACGCTTTGATTGATTTTGTTCGCAATCGTAAGAAATAAAATCGGATTTGGCGCAGGCAAAAATGCTTTGCGCCGTTTTTTGTCGCAATATGTTGAAAAATGTTTCCCGTGAAGCGTTAAAGAGCGCTTCCGAATCCCAACTTCAAACGCTGTGCGCCGATATCCGCGAAGAAATTTTGCATACGGTTTCCCGAAACGGCGGTCATCTTGCCTCCAATCTTGGCGCGGTGGAAATAACCGTCGCGCTTCACCGTGCATTCGATTTTCCGCGCGATAAAATTGTTTTCGACGTCGGACATCAATGCTATGCCCATAAATTGCTTTCAGGCAGAGCGGAGCGCTTTGATACATTGCGTAAAAGTGGCGGCTTATCGGGGTTTCCCAAGCGCGCGGAAAGCGAATATGATTGTTATGGCACGGGGCACGCAGGGACGGCGATCTCGGCGGCGCTCGGCATTGCAAAAGCGCGGGATCTCAAAGGCGAGGATTACAGCGTCGTTGCATTTGTCGGAGACGGGTCGTTTCAGAACGGTCTGATATATGAGGCGTTAAACAGCCTTGAAATCCTGCGCAGCAATATTCTCGTCCTGCTCAACGACAACGGCATGTCGATTTCGCCGACGGTGGGCGGGATGCATGAGCTGTTATCGGAAATGGAACGCGAGCAGGAAGAAGAACGTCGCGATAATAAGGATATAGCGCTGTTTGAGCGCTTCGGATTACAGTATGCGGGTATCTGCAACGGAAACGACCTTTCGGACTGCCTGAATTCTCTTGCACGCGCCCGCGAATTGCTGAAAAAAGGAAGCGTGCTGCTGCATGTCCGCACCAGAAAGGGACAGGGATACGCCTTTTCCGAGAATGCGCCCGATCGCACGCACGGCGTTTCGCCTGACGGCGCGCGTCCGAGAGAGGAATATTCCAAAGCGCTGGGCGAAGAACTGTGTAAAATGGCGCAGAAAGATAAACGCATCGTCGCTGTAACGGCGGCAATGACAGACAGCCTCGGATTGCGCCCGTTTTTCGATCAATTCCCCGAACGTGCGTTCGACGTCGGAATCTGCGAAGAACACGCCTGCGTTCTCTCCGCCGCGCTCGCCGCAGAGGGGATGAAACCATATTATGCGATCTATTCGACGTTTCTTCAGCGCGCGTTTGACGAAATAATGCACGACGTGTGCGGACAGAATCTTCCCGTGACGTTCTGTATCGATCGCGCTGGAATCACGGGAGCGGACGGGGAGACGCATCAGGGGATTTTCGATCTGTCGTATCTCTCTTTGATTCCCAATCTCGTGATTGCGATTCCATCAAGCATCGCTGAGTTTCGCGAAATGTTGCATTTAAGCGCAAAATCAGATGTTCCGTTTGCAATTCGTTATCCGAGGGAAGGAAGGGGAAATATCCTCGAGACACATAAAATTGGCACAGAAAACAGCATTGAAATTGGCAAATGGCATATTATGCATAGTAATACGTCAGACATAATAGTAATTGTGGCCGGGGAACGGGCATTAAGTATCGCGCAAAACGTAAGAAAACGAGTCAATAAAAGCGGGAAAGATTTTACGATCGTCAACGCGCGTTTTTTGAAGCCGCTGGACGAGAAAATGCTTACAAAGTTGGGACAGAAATATATCGTCACGATCGAAGATAACTTGCTTGCAGGCGGACTTGGCGATGCCGTTGCAAGGTTTTATCGGAACAGCGCGAAAGAGATCTATTCTTTCGGTTATCGGGATTGTTTTATTCCGCAAGGCGGGGTAGACGAACTGATGAACGAGTACGGCATTGACGAAGAAAAAATTGCCGAGTTGATCGAGGAGCTTTATGCGCGCGGATAAATTTTTTGCGGCTCGTTACGGATCGAGGACAAAAGCGGCGGAACGTCTTGCGGACGGATTGATTTTGCGGCGCGGAAAGCCGCTTAAACCGTCGGACGAAGTGCGCGAAGAGGATGAGTTTGTCTTTCTTCCCGCGCGGGAAACGTTTGTTTCCAACGGCGGCTATAAATTATCCCGCGCCGTTAGCGTATTTTCAGCCGATGTTTCGGGGAAAATTTTTGTCGATATCGGTGCAAGTACGGGTGGATTTACCGATTGTTTGCTTCAGAACGGCGCAAAACGCGTCTATTGCGTTGACGTCGGAGAGAGTCAGCTGGATGAAAAAATCGCGAAAAATCCGCGCGTTATTGTCATGGACAGGACAAATGCGCGTTATCTCACGCATGACAGCTTTCCCGAGCCGATCGACGGAGTCGTTTCCGATGTGAGTTTCATCTCCCTGAAACTGATTTTTCCCGCCATTTCTTCCATTTTACAGGACGGTGGCAGGGCTTTGGTTCTCGTCAAACCGCAATTCGAGAGCGAAAACAAAAATATCGGGAAAAGCGGGATTGTCGCGAGAAAAAATCATCCCGCAATTTTGTCGGCGATTTTTGCAAGCGCTGTCGGGGAAAGGCTTGCTCCCGTTGATATTGTCAATGCTCCCGTGCGCGAGAAGAAAAACATCGAATATATGCTCCTTCTCGAAAAGGGCGGCGCAGCGCTTTCCGAACAGGAACTGCTTCGCCGGGCAGGTACGCTTTTTGAGGAGCGTTAGAGTTTGCTTTCAGAGTTGACCCGCAAAAGCGGCAATACTGACGGGACAGACGCTTTTTAAAGAGTGTTAAAACTTGCTTTCGGAGTTGCCCCGCAACAACGATTTCTTCGTTGCGGGTGTTGTTTTGGACAAATTGCAATTTGAAATGTTATCGGGAATCACCGGCATATGCAATATCCGCAGTTTCCATTGCAAAAGAGGACAACGACAGCGGAAAGCCTTTCGGACAGATTGCGGTGCAGAAAGCCGCTTGATTCATCGGACGGCGAAAACATTATAGAGAAAATTGCAGATACGGGTCAGAATTTTTATAAGAATTGCAGCTCTGTCAATAAAAAGAATATAACAAAGATTATTTAGCGCGATTATACAGCGCGACGTCAAGGCATCGGGTATTGAATTTCAGCCTGTTGGGCGACAGTTCGAAATTCGGACAATAATTTTAGCGCAGACAATACAATTTGCGATCTCTGAATCAAAAGACGAATGAATTTCGTCTTTTTTTATTCATTTATTTCACAAAGATACTTGCAATTATGCATAAATTTGTGTATAATAAGACTTAATGAAGATCGGAATCGTTTACAGCAAAAACAGAATGAAAGACGAAAGCGCAATTTCCGCAATTTCGGATGAAATCAGGCGCCGCGGTCACAGAGCGGTTGTAATGCCGCTTTCGGATGGAATTTCGGATGCGGACAGACTGATCGTACTCGGCGGCGACGGCACGGTTCTGCACGCCGCGAGGGAAGCGAGCAAGCGGAATATTCCGCTCGTCGGCGTCAATTACGGTACGCTCGGTTTTTTGACGGAATTCGAAAAGGAAGACGCCGTCAAGGCGATCGATCTGGTTCTGGACGAAAACTGTCCTGTCATTGCGCGGTCAATGATCGAAGCCGACCTGGACGGAGTGAGTTCGCATTGTCTGAATGAAATCTCGTTGATGCGCAATTTTTCGCAAGAGCGCGGAGGGCAATTGGCAAATATTTCCGTCAATCTGGACGGAGAACCTATGGGAGAATTTGCCGCCGACGGACTGATCGTGGCTACCCCGACGGGCTCGACCGCCTATTCGCTTTCGGCAGGCGGGAATATTATGGCGCCCGATTGCCCGACCTTTCTGCTGACTCCCGTCTGTGCATTTTCCTTGCGCAGCAGACCCATTGCTTATTCTGACGGCTGTGAACTTTCCTTTAATTTTACAGAGGGCAAAGCGCCGCTGTTTTTATACGGCGACGGCAAATTTTTAGGCGAAGCGGGATACGGAAATAAGCTGACCGTCCGTAAATCGCCACGGTCCGCGCTCTTTCTGACTAGAAACAAAAACGGATTCTTCCGTCATCTTACCGAAAAACTAAATCACTGATAAGGGGCATAAAAACATGTTAAGAAACGCGAGACACAGCAAAATCCTTGAAATCATCTCCGAAAAGGAGATCGAAACGCAGGAAGAACTCTGCGCGGAACTCAACGCGTGTAATTTTTCCGTTACGCAGGCGACGATTTCGCGCGATATCAAGGAACTGCATCTTTTTAAGGTGGCTGGGATTACCAAACGCTTCCGCTATACCTGCATCAACGAGAGCGAGGGCGAACTTTCCGACAAGATGCGCGGTCTTTTTCAGGCATGCGTTATCAACATTCAGGCGGTCGGAAATCTGATTGTCGTCAAAACGCTCAACGGCAACGGCGCCAATGCTGGCGTCGTCATCGACAGGCTCAATTATAAAGAAGTCGTCGGGAGCGTTGCAGGGGACGATACCACGCTTTTGATCTGCGAATCGCCTGCCGACGCGCTTTCCGTAAGAGATCGGTTAAATAAGATCATTCAGGGATGAATTCATGCTGGAACGTCTTACCATTCAGAATATCGCGCTGATCGAGCGCGCGGACGTTGAATTTTCCGCAGGGTTGAACGTACTTTCCGGGGAAACGGGCGCGGGGAAGTCGGTCATTCTCGATTCCATCGATTTCGTCCTCGGGGCAAAAGCGGATAAAAGCATGATCCGTTACGGCGCAGAGGATTGTTTTGTCCGCGCCGAATTCCGCACACAGGGAAATTCTGAAATTTCACTCGTTCTGAAAGATCTGGAGATCGACGAAGACGAACTGCTCGTCATTACCCGCCGTTTTTCCATGGACGGAAAGAGCTCGGTCAAGGTCAACGGCTGTTCGATCACCATTTCCATGCTGCGCCGTCTGACGTCTTTTTTGGTCGACGTACACGGTCAGAGCGAGCATTTTTATCTGTTGAAAGAGAGCAATCAGCTTCGCCTGCTCGATAAAATCGCAGGCGATGAAGTTCAAGTGGCCAAAGGGGAAGTTGCGCAACTCCTTGCCGACCGAAAAAAGATTCTCGGTGAATTGTCCGTCCTGGGCGGTGACGAGGGCGAACGCAACAGGCGGCTGGATATTCTGCGTTTTCAGATCGGCGAAATCGAAAATGCCGCGCTCAGAGACGGGGAGGAAGAAGAACTTCTTGCGCTGCGCGATAAAATCGCGCATTCGGAGAAGATTCTCGACGGATTGCGCACGGCGGCGCAGTTTCTCCTTGCCGACGGCGGAGGGACCGACTCGCTCAACGGCGCGCTTCGCTCGTTTTCAGCCATTTCCCGTTTCGGAGACGAGTTTTCCGCGCTGGCGGAACGCACGGAAACCCTTGCGGCGGAACTGGAAGATATAGCCGAAGAGGCGGAGCGGCGCGCTTCCGAATGCGAGTTCGACGAACGGGAAGCCGAGCGGGTGGAGGCGCGTCTGGACGAAATCCGCGCGCTCAAAAAGAAATACGGGAAGGATATGCCGCAAATCCGTGCATTTTATGAAAAGGCAAAAACGGAAGCGGAATTGCTTTCCGACAGCGGCGAGAAGTGCGAAAAACTGAACGCGGAACTGAATAAAACGGAAGACAGGTTGTACGCCGCATGCGTTGCGCTGAGCGATCTTCGGAAAAGGGCAGCGAAATCGTTTACCGAACGGGTCACGGAGCAGCTCAAAACGCTCAATATCGGGGCAGCGAAGTTTGAAATTGAATTTATGGGCTTTACGCGCGGCGACGTTGCCGGGGCAAACTCGGAAGGGTTGGACCGAATCCGTTTTCTCTTTTCCGCCAATGCGGGCGAACCCGTCAAGGAACTCGGAAAGATCATCAGCGGCGGCGAAATGAGCCGTTTCATGCTGGCAATCAAAGCTCAGCTTTCCTCTTTGAATGAAATCGGAACGTATTTGTTCGATGAGATCGACGCGGGAATCAGCGGAAAAACCGCCCGCGTGGTTGCTGAGAAATTCTGCTCGATCGCGAAAAAAACGCAGATTATTGCGGTATCGCATCTTGCTCAGATCGCCGCGGCGGCAGACGCACAGTTTTTGATCGAAAAAACACAGACGGCGGACAAGACGTTCACGACCATTCGTCCGCTGGATTCGGAAGGACGTCTGCGTGAGATCGCACGGCTTCTGGGCGGCGATTCCGACAGCGAATTTGCAGGCAAACACGCCGCTGAGCTGATGAAAAGTGCGGAAATTTACAAAAACTCCCTCAAATAAAAGGATTTTTCGGGGAATATAAACAATCGGCTTGCGCAAATTAACTTCGTAATCGGAGGTTTTCATGCGCAAGCTGAAATTTTTTATTGCGGCGCTCGCCGTATGTGCGTGCTGTTTTACGGGCGGTGTTGTCCGCGTTTCCGCCGCAGAAGAAAATGCATATTATCTCGGCGGAATGACGGCGGGATTTCTTCTCAACGCAGGCGGCGTACAGGTAATCGGTCTGAACGAGGTCGTCGCGGAGGACGGGATTTATCGTCCCGCAGAACAGGCGGGAATCCGCACGGGCGACACGATCTGCGCAATCGACGGGATATCCGTAAAAAATATAGATGAACTGAATATGCTGCTTGCCAAAAGCGGCGGCAAAAGCGTAAAAGTAAAGGTAAAACGACAGGGCGATACGGCCGAAGTGGAAATTTCGCCCGTAAAAGAGAAAAAGAGCGGTAAATATAAAATCGGGGTGCTTATCCGCGATACTTTGTCGGGAATCGGGACGGTCACCTATATAGAAAAGGAAACGCGGCGATTCGGGGCGCTCGGGCACGGCGTGACGGACGAAAATCACGAGTCCATGCAGATTTCCGACGCAAAAGTGTATCTTTGCAGCGTAATCGGCGTCAACAAAGGCGAACGCGGGAAAGCGGGGGAATTGCGCGGATTGTTTCTCAACGACAAAACGGTCGGCACGGCGGAAAAAGTATGCAAGACAGGTTTGTACGGCACATTCGATGCGGAATACGATTTTTCGCAATTGGAAACGATCGCTATAGCGCCTGTTTCCGAAGCAACGATCGGGAAGGCGGTCATCTATTCCACGGTGAACGGGGTTTGCCCACAGAAATACGAGATCGCCATTGCGAAAGTGGACGCGGGAAATCGTGAAAATAAAAATTTTGTCATCAAAGTAACGGATGAAAGGCTGATCGACGAAACGGGCGGTATCGTACAGGGAATGAGCGGCAGCCCGATCGTTCAGAACGGAAAGCTGATCGGTGCGGTGACGCACGTATTTCTCAACGATCCGACGCGCGGATACGGGATTGCTATCGAGCATATGATTTGTGAATAGAAGCAGGGAAGGGGTTCATATAATGGGATATGAACCTTCTTTTTTGTCTGAAAGATTGTTTTTTTCGTATCTGGGAGCGAAAAACGGTCTTGATAATTTTGTTTTTACTGTTTTTGTGTAGTATTATGTGTGGCGTACTATTTATTCATTCGCCTGCAATTTACGATTATCACATTGTCCTTTGCGATCGGTTTATCGATCGCGTGTGTTATTCCTCTACGAGCGTGATTGTCATTTTCTTCGAGCGGACGGCAGGGCATGCGCTGTATCTCGTTTTGTTATTTGCCTGCGGCGTCCATCCGATCGCCTGGCCGCTCGCGCCCGCCGTTCTCGTCTATCGCGGATATACCTTCGGCGGGACGATCTATATCTTATTTTCCGTTTATCGCGTATCCGGCGCGCTGATTGCGCTTGTGCTTTATTTGCCCGTTCATCTGCTGTTCGATCTTCTTTTTTTATGCGTTTGCGCATTGTCCTTCGATCGTGCGCGGCATTTCTGTTTCGACAAAGAGGAGCTGAAAGGTATGCTGTGCGAATTTGCGCTTGCGCTCATCGCGGTGGTTGCTGTCTGTCTTCTGGAAGCGCTTCTTCTCGCAGTGCTCTTTCATCCGCTGGGAAATATCGTCTGAATCGCCGTTTCTGCGGATAAAATCGCGCCGTTCGCGCAAACTGCGGATATGAAACGTTTGATGATTCTTGCGGGGCTTGCCGCAGCAACGATAACCGTCGCGGCAGCTTTCCCGCCGCGCGTCGCCGGCGCGGAAGAAGTTACGGCGGAATGTAAAGCGGCATATCTTGCCGACTATGACAGCGGGACCGTCGTTTACGCCAAAAACGAAACGGAACGGCTTCCCATCGCGAGTATGTGTAAAGTGATGACGCTGCTTTTGTCCTTCGAGGCGGTGGATGACGGCGCGCTCGCATACGACGAACAAATAACCGTGAGCGACAATGCGGCGGGGATGGGCGGTTCGCAGGTATTTCTGGAGGCAAATTGCCAATATCCCGTATCTCAGCTCATGAAGAGCATTGTCGTATGTTCGGCGAACGATTCCTGCGTGGCGCTTGCAGAACGCATCGGCGGGAGCGAATCGGCGTTCGTCGACCGCATGAACGAACGCGCGCAGGAACTGGGCGCGAACGATACTTTGTTTGCGAATTGCACGGGATTGCCCAAAGAGCCGCAATATTCCTGTGCGAAGGACGTTGCGCTTATGCTGCGCGCGCTGTTGTCGCATGAAAAATACTTTGAATTTTCGCGTATCTGGCTGGAAGATTTCACGCATCCCGACGGCCGCACGACGTCCATGACGAACACGAATAAGCTCATCCGATTTTATGAAGGTTGCGACGGGGGAAAGACCGGATTTACCAATCAGGCGGGATTCTGCCTTGCCGCGACCGCAAAGCGCGGCGATATGCGCCTGATTTCCGTCGTGATCGGCGCGGAAAGTTCGGACAAACGCTTTGAAAGCGCAAAAAATATGATGAATTACGCCTTCAATGCCTATGAAAGCCGCAAACTCGTGGAAGCGGGGAAGCCCTGCGAATTCAGCGTAAGCGTTCGGGGAAGCAAGATCAAGGAGATCGGCGTCATGCCCGAGCATACGCTGACGGCGTTTGCGAAAAAAGGCGAGAAAACGGATGCGGAAGTACGCTACGAGTTAAAAGAGGACGTGAAAGCGCCTGTTCAGGCGGGCGACTGCGTCGGGGAAGCGATTGTATATGTGAACGGCGTGGAGAGCGGAAGAACAAATCTGCTCGCCGCGAGCGGAGCAGAGCGATACTCATACGGAGACGCTTTCCTGGAAGGCGCGGAAAACTGGAACTGAACATAAACGGACGAAACGGAAATGCGCGTACGGCGCGTAAACCGACGTCGGAAAAACAGCAAGGCGGAAGCGGCATATGCGCTTCCGCTTTTGATTTTGAGCCACTATTAAGCACAATCGCGGAGAAAATCCGCAGAAATGCAAAAAACGCACCGAAACGGTACCCGAAAAAGCAAAAGCTTGATACGCCAGCGTAAAGTTGCCAACAAGCGCAATGAAAGCGGCAGATCAATTATTTTTTGTCCGTTGCCCGCGAGTTCTTGACCGATTCGCGCTGTTATGGTATAATAATTTCGATTTTTTCATACGGAAGGTAACTTATGAACGCAAGAGACACGTTGAAAATCAACGCAAAAGGACATCTCGAAATCGGCGGCGCGGATTGTGTGGAATTGGCAAAACAGTTCGGTACGCCGCTTTACGTCTTTGATGAGGCATACATTCGCGCAATGATGCGCGTTTACCGCGATACGATCGCAGAAGAATATGACGGGAACGGGCTGGTGCTTTACGCCTCCAAGGCTTTTTCCTGCGAGGCGATCTATGCCATTGCAAAACAGGAAAAAATCGGCGTGGACGTCGTGTCGGGCGGCGAGCTTTATACCGCGATGCAGGCAGGTTTTCCCGCAAAAAATATTTACATGCACGGCAATAATAAACTGCCGCGGGAAATCACCTATGCGCTCGATTGCGGGATCGGCGCAATCGTCGTGGACGCGTATACGGAGGCGGATTTCATCGATGCGGAAGCGGAAAAACGCGGAATCGTTCAGGATGTGCTGATTCGCGTCAATCCGGGCGTGGAAGCGCATACGCACGCTTATGTCCAGACCGCGACGACCGATTCCAAATTCGGATTTTCCGTTTCCGACGGAACTGCGGAGCGCATGACGAAGTATATCCTCGGCAAAAAACACCTTAAATTGAAGGGGTTCCATTGTCATATCGGTTCGCAGATCTTCGAAAAGCAGTCGTTTGTGATCGCGGCGGAAAAGGTGCTTGCGTTTGCCGCGCAGGTGAAAAAGGACATCGGCTACGAAGCGGAAACGCTGAATATGGGAGGCGGTTTCGGTATCTGGTACACGGACGAAGACGCAAAAATCGACGTGAACGGATACCGCGCATACTTGCAGGCGCTTATCTCGGCGGTTAAGGGAAAATGCGCCGAATACGGACTCAGACGCCCGTTCATTCTCATCGAGCCGGGCCGCTCCATCGTCGGGGAAGCGGGTATCACTCTCTATACCGTCGGGGCGATCAAGGACATTCCCAATGTGAGAAAGTATGTCGCGATCGACGGAGGGATGTTCGACAATCCCAGATATGCACTCTATCAGTCCAAATATACCGCATTGCTCGCCAACCGTGCCGCGGAAGCGCCGACCGAACTCGTTTCCGTTGCGGGCAAGTGCTGCGAAAGCGGAGACCTCATCGGCGTGAACATGAATCTGCCTGCCGCAAAAGAGGGGGATATCATGGCCGTTCTTTCGACGGGTGCGTATAATTACTCTATGGCGAGCAATTACAACCGCAACTTTATCCCCGCGGCGGTTCTTGTAAAAGACGGGAAAGCGGATTATATCGTCAAACCGCAAACCTATGAAGATCTCGTGCGCAACGACGTCATTCCCGACCGATTGAAATAATTGTTTTTCGCCCGCCGCTTTGTTTAAAGACAAAGCGGCGGGCTTTTTTTAAAATAGCGGCGCAAAAAATCTTACGATACGAAAAAAGATCGGGTAAATTTGCTGTAAAACGGAAAGGGGGGCGATCGTGATGAAAGACTCTGCGGCGGAAGAACGCGGCCGTAAACATGAAGAGCTTACAAATCCGCGTCAGATTGATTTTGTCGGGATTGTTCATCCTATACGCGCGCGGGCGCGTTTCTTATGCGTTAATTTTATATTTTCACGGCCGTTCGGTTGCATTTTTATCAAAAATCGTTTATAATAATAAAAGATATGGATACGGTCGTTAGATATTTGGCGAGCTTTCTCGCTGTCGCAGTCGTTCTCACGCTGCACGAATTTGCACACGCGTTTGCGGCTTATAAATGCGGGGACCCTACGCCGAAGTGGAACGGCAGGCTGTCCGTCAATCCTTTGCGCCATTTTGACATTACGGGTCTGATCTGTTTCGCGCTCGTCGGATTCGGTTGGGCAAAACCCGTGCCGATCAATCCGTATAATTTCAAAAAGTACCGCTCGGGAATGGCATGGACTTCCGTTGCGGGCGTGCTCATGAATTACCTCTCGGCATTCCTTTTTTACCCGCTTTTTATGCTCGTCGTGCGTTTTGTGCTTCCCGAATGGAATAATTATTTCGGCGTGTTGCTCTATTATCTGACCTATTTTCTCTTTGCGTACAGCCTTAGTTTTTGCGTGTTCAATCTGCTGCCGCTTTATCCGCTGGACGGTTTCCGCCTTGTGGAAGCGCTCGACAAACGGCATGGCAAAGTATATATGTTTCTCCGCAGATACGGATATTATATCCTTCTCGCGCTGATTTTTGAGAGCTTTTTATGTCAGTTATTTGTCAGTTTCGGAATCGGACAAATGCACATGTTTGATATCCTCGGTTATTTCATGACATTTGCCACAGGATATCTCGGCTGGCCGGTCTCTGCGCTCTGGGGGTTGGTATTTTGAAACGGGAAGATTTTGAGTCGGTCGTTGATTATACGACCGTTTTAAGCAATTTCGAAGGTCCGCTCGATCTTCTTTTATACCTCATCAACAAAGAGGAGATTGAGATCAAGGATATCTTCGTATCGCAGGTCACGGAACAGTTTCTTCAGTACATGAAAGGTCTACCGTACCTCGATATGGATAAAGTGAGCGAATATCTGAACATCGCTTCCACGATTATCAAGATCAAGGCGCAGAGTCTGGTGCCCAACCTCGAAGAGGATCCCGAGATCGACGCGGAGATC
Source organism: uncultured Bacillota bacterium (assembly GCA_949300535.1). GTDB lineage: Bacteria > Bacillota > Clostridia > Christensenellales > Borkfalkiaceae > Gallimonas. The sequence goes on along the minus strand of CASGEQ010000043.1, from coordinate 10,753 downwards.
GAAGAGGACAAGGCGGAACTTATCCGCGCGCTGGAAGAATTCCGCATGATCAAGGAAGAGACGAAAAAGCTGAAAGAGCTGGAAACGATCGGATATTACTTCAAAGAACCCGACAAGAGCGTCGGAGAGGCGCGCATCGTCTATACCGATTTCAACGTGGACGAAATGATCAAGGCGTTTTCCATGCTTTTACTGAAGCGGGAAAGCGAGATTGCCGAAGAAGAAGTGCGCGAAATTCCGCGGGACGAATATACCGTCGAACAAAAGGTACAGTTTATTCTCGAATGTCTGGAAACCAACGAAAAGATGAAGTTTGAAGATCTGTTTACGCAGGATTTTACCAAAGCGGAGATCATTACGACATTCCAGGCAATGCTTGAACTTCTGAAACACCAATATCTGCGCGTGACGCAAACGGAAGTGTTCGGCGAGATCATGATTTCACTCAATCCCGACCGAAACGAGGAGGACGAACTTGGAGAAATTGACGAATATAATTGAGGCGATTCTTTTCGTTTCCGGCAAAGCCGTTGCGTTCGCAGATATTGCGGACAAGCTCGGCGTGACCACGGGCGAAGTGCGCAAAGCGCTGGAAGAACTGAAAGCGCATTACGGCGAAGACGCGGGGATTCAGGTGCTCATCTTCAATAACAAGGCTCAGCTCGGCTCCAATCCCGCCTATAAAGAGGGCGTTGCCGCCGTATTGAATCCTATCCGCGAAAAAGAGCTTACGCGCACCATCCTCGAGTGCGCGGCAATCATTGCGTACAAGCAGCCGATTACGAAGACGGAGATCGAACTTCTGCGCGGTCTGAACAGCGATTATGCCGTCCGCGCCTTGCTCGATCTGAAAATGATCTATCCCTGCGGCAGAAAAAACGCAGTCGGTAAACCTATTCTTTACGCGACCACGGATGAGTTTCTCAAAAGGTTCAAACTCAATTCGCTCGAAGATCTGCCCGATTATGACGAACTGATGGCGGCGATCACCCGACCCGACGACGACAGAGATTCGTATCTGTACGCGCGTGAGGAATACACCGACCCGAACGCGCCCGACTCTGTCATCGGAGAGAATGCGCCTCAGGAGCAGAAAAAAGCGAAAAAAGATAAGGACGAAAAAGACTCAGCGCAAACAGAAAGCGGCGGATATGAAATACCCGATTTCCTGCGCGGTCTCGACGACGCCGATATTGTCAAGATCAGTTAAACCTGAAAGCCCGTAAGGGCTTTTTTTATGTTAAGATATAAATCTTGTACTTGACATATAATAAAATATGATTTATAATATATTTATTAATTCTCGGTTTTCATTGCACCGATGAAGATTATTTCTTTCAGTTATTTTTTGTCTTGTATTTATTTTTGGACGAAACTGATAAATCATCGATTTAAAATATATCTAAAAAGAGGATAAGTTATGTTTTGCAGAAATTGCGGAAAAGAGATTGACGATAAGGCATATGTGTGTCCGCATTGCGGCGTTCTAACCAACCAAGCGGCAGCAAAGCCCGCCGTAAATGACAGCGGTTCCGCAGGCTGGGGCGTTTTAGGCTTCTTCTTTCCGATTGTCGGACTGATTTTATTCCTTATCTGGAAAGACGAGCGCCCGAAAACGGCGAAGGCAGCAGGAATCGGCGCTTTGGTCAGTGCAATTATTTATGCCGTACTGATCGTGATTTACATTATTTTGATCATCATTGCCGTTGCTGTCGGGGTTTCATACGGAACAACCATGTCAGTCCCTGCAATGTTGTTTTGACATTTAAAAAAACACTTAAGGAGATATGAAAAATGTTTTGCAGAAATTGCGGGAAAGAGATTGACGACAACGCATATGTGTGTCCGCATTGCGGCGTTCTGACCAACCAAGCGGCGGCAAAACCTGCTGTAAACGACAGCGGTTCGGCCGGATGGGGCGTTTTAGGCTTCTTCTTTCCGATTGTCGGATTGATTCTGTTTCTTATCTGGAGGACAGATCGGCCGAAAACAGCAAAATCGGCAGGGATCGGCGCGCTGGTCGCCGTCATTGCTGAAGCGGTATTATTCATTATTTATATCGTTATCATCATTGGCATTGGAATATCTTACTCGGCAATGGCGGACCTCTCAGCAACCTTTCTTGCTGTATTGTAAATATTATTCCCCGTATGGTTGCAATATAAACGAATCCTGCTCTGTTAAAAGAAATAATTGGCTTTTATGTAAAGAATTATAAAAAGGGACTATTAGAAATGTATTGCACACATTGCGGAAAAGAACTCGCAGAGGAAGCATATCTGTGCCCAAATTGCGGCAATCTTGTTCCCGATCGGAAAAGACATGATGCCGCGCCCAAAAGGGAATACCCGCTGACCTGGGGAGTCTTGAGCTTTTTTCTGCCCTTGCTCGGACTTATCCTCATTTTCGTATTTATTAAGAAAAAGACCAAAGCCTCACTGATGTGCCTACGGGGTACGATCGTGGGTATTCTTGCCTATATAGGCATCTGCGGCTGTTTTTGGCTTGCACTGACTTTGGTAAGAAACGTATTTGCGTCCATGGGGTATTGATCTTGGACGTTCCCTGTCGTTTCGCAACGACAGATCGAGGATGAGATAGGAGAGCGTATAATGTATTGTACCAAATGCGGGAAAGAATTGGAACCAACCACGGCGGTTTGCCCCGCGTGCAATGCCAAAACAGGCCTTGCGCCGCTTCCTGAACAGGAGAAGGCTGAACAGGAAACAAAAAATAGGTTTGCGGTTTTATGGGAAATATTAGGTTTCTTTTTTCCGCTGGTCGGATTGTTTTGTTTTTTGGGATGGAGAAAATCCCGTCCGCTTCGGGGAGCTTCGTGCGGCGTAGGCGCCGTATTCGGCGGATTGCTTTTTCTCTCCATGGCTTATTTCTTCGCGATCTTCTATTTTTTCCTGCTCATGATCGGCGCGGGAGTTACGATCGGAATGGTCTGAACGTTACCTATCGTTACATACGGATAAATTTTCTCGATTCGCTCATATTACGGATATGGGCGAATTTTTTATTTATTCTCTCCTGTTTTCGGTCGCGGGACTCTTGTTTCCCGTGTTTGTCTACGCGGATATCTATGCGGATGTGGGAGAAAATAAATGCTGGTTCTCCCTCGGGCTGTATAAACACCTGAAACTGTTCGGCGGATATCTCCGTTTCCGCAAAGAGGGTATCGCTTTGCATATTTCACGCAAAAAAGCGATACTGCTTCCTTACGGCAAAATGGCGGATACGAGAAAACAATTTGAAATCACAAAAGGATTCCAGATCTACCGCTTTCACCAGATTGTGGAAGTGGGAACGCGGGGGAACGCAGCGGGTATCATGATTGCAGCGCTTCTGCAATCGCTTTCCGCACAGATCTTTTCCGTCCTGCAGACCAATCATCCCTTTCTTTCCCTGAAAAACAGTACGCTTTTGACGGAGGAACGGTCATTGAAAATTTCTCTGCAGACAGTTCTCGTGTTCAACGGGCTCGTTCTATCGCTTGCGATCGGCAAGAAGCTATTGGAGGCATTACTCAATTGGATCAAAGAAAAAAAATCGAAGGCATTATGGAAAAAACGGCACAGCGCTTAAACGCTCTCGTTGACGTGGATACGGTCATCGGGAAACCCGTCTTCACGGCAAGCGGGGCGCAGATCATTCCTTTCACGAAAGTGACGATGGGTTATCTTTCGGGTGGTGGGGAATACGGCGACGTCAAGGCAATCAAGGAAGACGAATGTTATCCCTTTGCGGGTGCGTCCGGTACGGTCGTCAACATTAAGCCGACCGGTTTTCTCATCGACGACGGGACCTGTTGCAGACTCGTCAAAGTGAGCGACGATCCCCTGGAAGGATTGATGGAAAAGGCAAGCGAATTGATTACGCGCTTCACCACGGGGGAGCGAAATGCGTAAACTGCTCCGCTTCTTATGGCTCGCCGCTCTTGCGGCGGGCCTGATTTCCTGTATCCCCGCCCCTGTAACCGCATCTGCCGCAACGGCTAGCATGGCGGAATGCGTCCTCGAAGTTTCTTCCAGGCGTTTTCTTTCCGAACGGAATGCGGATACCTTCCTGCCCATGGCGAGCACGACAAAAGTTCTGACCGCCATCCTCATCATCGACGACTGCAATCCCGACGACGTGGTCGTGATTCCCAAAGCGGCCGAAGGGGTCGAGGGATCGAGCGTATACCTCAAAGCCGGTGACGAATACACTGTATCCGAACTTCTGTACGGGCTTATGCTGCGCTCTGGGAACGACTGCGCGGAAGCGCTTGCGCTCTATCACAGCGGTAGCATTGAGGCGTTCGCACAGGCGATGAACGAAAAGGCTGCGGCGCTCGGCGCGGAAAACAGCCATTTTGTCAATCCGCACGGATTGCCCGACAAGCGGCATTATACGACTGCGCGCGATCTCGCTCTGATTTCATCGTATGCGATGGAAAACGCGTTTTTCCGCGAGATCGTATCCTGTAAGTATTACGAGCCGAGACATTGGGAAAACAAGAATAAAATGCTTCGGGAATACGAGGGCGCAAACGGCGTCAAGACGGGATTTACGCTCAATGCGGGGCGCTGCCTCGTCACAGCGGCGGAACGCGGGGGAATGCAGCTCGTCTGCGTCGTCCTGAACAGTCCGCAGATGTACGAGCGCACGACGCAATTGCTCGACGAGGCTTATCGAGACTATGAAATGGTACGCCTGTGCGATAAAACGCAGTCCGTCGACGGATTCCGAGTCCTGAGCGATTTTTCCTATCCCTTGACCGCTGCCGAACGGGAAGAAGTCCGTATCGTAACGGAACCCGTTTCTCCGCTTCCCGAAACGTCGGGAGAATTTGCGGGGCAAATGAAAATCTTCCTCGCAAACGACTTGATTTTTTCTCAGAATTTGTATATCATGTAAGGGAAACATCTTACAGGAGTCCTTTTTATGCGGATTAACAAATTTCTCGCGGAACAGGGTATCGCATCCCGCCGCGGCAGCGATAAACTCATCGAAGAGGGAAGAGTCACGATCAACGGCAAACGCGCAAAACCAGGCGATGAAGTGGGGGAAACGGATTGCGTGATCGTGGACGGAAAAATCCTGTCGCATAAGATCGACTATGAATACTATATGATGAATAAGCCCAAAGGCTATGTCTGCACCGTTTCGGACGACAAAGGCCGCAAGACGGTCATGGATCTGCTCCCTGCGGGCGCGGGCAGAGTTTTTCCCGTCGGACGTCTGGATTACGATTCGGAGGGACTGCTCATACTCACCAACGACGGTGCGCTTGCATTCCGTCTGACGTCTCCCAAAAACGAAATCCCGAAAACCTATCTCGTCCGCGTAGAAGGAACGATTACGCCTGTACAGCTTAACCGCGTGCGGGCAGGCGTTGAGATCGAAAAGGGCGTTGTCACCAAAAAGTGTAAAGTGACGGTCGTCGAGACCAATAAGGATTACACAAAAATGCACGTCGTTCTGACCGAAGGGAAAAACCGCGAGATCAGAAAAATGTTCGAAGTCGTCGGAAAGAATGTCGATTTCCTCAAGCGCATTCGTATCGGCGATCTTACTCTTTCAGGTCTTGACCGCGGCGCGGTGCGCAAACTCAGCAAAGAAGAAGTGTTCTATCTGAGCAATCTCTGAGAGGGGGAACTTATGACGTATTATCCCGATCGGAGCCGCAGTTTTTTCTGTATTCTGCTCTGCGTTCTTCTTTTCATCGTTTCCGCGCTGTCGTCTCTCGCCTACGAAGGCGACGCCGCCGCAAAATTGACCGCTTTCGGCGTTTCGACTGCCGTTCTGCTCATCGTTTATGTTCCCGCAATCATCCTCGCCGTCAAATTCAGAAAGCGCGAAATTCACGTCGGAGAATTCGGCGTAACGCTCAGTTCAATCCTTCCCAAAAAAGAAATTTCCATTTCTTATGCGGAAGCGGAAAAGATTTCTTTCCGTCATCGTAAAAATTTCTTCCTTTCGCCGCGCATGATCGTCGCTTTTCCCGACGGAAAAACGCTGACGGCGGTCATCAATGCAGATATCATGTTTGCCGTCGAAAAAGCGGCGACCTGTCCCGTAGACAGCGGAAAACCCGCAGAAAAAGAAGATAAAAAACAGGGCGCGGAAGGGGAAAATAACAGCGATTCCGAACATCCGGAAAACTGATTAGCCAGTGATAATCCATCAAAAGCGCCTACAACGCGGGTCTGTTCGCTGCAGTTTTATTTGCATTTATGATTGCAAAGTATTGCCGACCGCATGCATAGAAATCAAAACGCCGCAACCGATAGTGCACATGCCTTAAAGAAGTAAACAACCAGACACCTTTAACAGAGATCGCTTTGGCAATAAGCGGTCCTATTGCACGGCGCACTTGTAAAACAGGTTCCTTTGTTATAAACCTCCATTACTAAGACTTGTATTATCAAGACTTGCTGAAGCTATTTTTTATCATCCCACAGTAGAACTGTGTTTTATCAAGCGGAAGAAAACAATAAGCGCGGATTTCCCGATTTCGGGAAATCCGCGCCTGTATTTTATTCAATATAATTTTTTGACTGAAAAACTCAAAGACTGCGCAGCAACCCGACGACTTTCCCGAGGATGACGACGTCATCGAGGACAAAATCGCTCATGGTATCGTTTTCGGGGTGAAGGATGATCTTCCCGTCCCGACGGAAGAAACGTTTGACCGTCGCCCCGTCTTCTGTTCCGTCGTTGAACATCGCGACGACGATATCGCCGTTTTCGGCGCTCTGCTGTTTTCTCACCACAATCTTGTCGCCGTCAAAGATGCCCGCATTGATCATACTTTCGCCGTGCACGCGGAGCATAAAGAGGTCATCGCCTTTAAATTCGCTTGCAGGCAATGTATAATAGCCGTCGAAATTCTCTACGGCAAAGACAGGCTGACCTGCGGTGACGGTACCGATAAGGGGGACCTTTACGGTATCTCCGCTGCGCAGCACGACTGCGCGCTTTTTCTTTTCCGCTTTGCTCAGAAGTCCCATCTCGTTCAGCCGATTGATATAGCTGTATGCCGTTGCCGTCGACTTGATTCCCACCTCACGGCAAATATCGCGCACGGTGGGGGGGAAGCCGTTCTCCGCCCCAAACTGGTTGATAAAATCCAGAACTTCATAAAGCTTTTGTTTGTCCAGCATATTTTTTCACCTCTGATGATATTATAGCATATATTTTCCAATAATGCAAACAAATGTTTATAAAAAATCAGATATTTTTTTATTTTTTCTGCCGTGGAGATAAAAATGCTTGTCATCCATATTGCGGAGTACTATAATGAAACGGAAGAGGTGGTAAGATGGAACGCAAAATGTGTATTCTCGACGAAACGAAGGAGTGCGACGATTGCATGGAATGCGAAATATGCGATCTCGACCCGACAAAAATCTGCGATAACTGCGGAAAATGCCTTGAAATCCGCGATTATGCCGCCATCAAGATCGAGAAAGTATACACCGATCCGAGCGAATATGAGAAGAGCTTGAAAAAAGAATGATTTTCGCCCATGATTCGGCATAAAGGCAGTTGCTTAATATTGCGCGAAATCGCCTGCATGACGGGAAAATGACACGCGTTGAGTTCCGCGCAAAGTTCTTCCTGTGTTTCGGGTCTATTTCGGAAGAGAATTTTTATATCGGATTATAAAGCGCACGCCCCGCAATTTTTCGGGGCGTGCGCTTTATAAAGTCAATCTTTCTTTGAAAAAGGACGGAACTGATCGGTATATTCGGACGGAATAATGACAGATATTTCCGCTCCGTCGTCCGTATAATTGATCGTCCGTTCGGTAAGCAAGGAGCGGATTTTACCGTATTCTGCGAGTTTCGCGTATGGAATGAAAAGTTCGGCGCGCCGAAATCTGTCGCTGAGCGCCTGAAAAATGCGACTTTTCAGAGTATCCAGCCCCGTGCCGTTCTTAGCGGAAATACAGACGGAATCATGGGGCAATGCGGAAATATCGGATATGGCGTCGCATTTGTTCATGACGATCAGATAGGGTGAGTCAAACCCGAGGGATTGCAGCGTCGAGAGAGTGGTTTTCAGCTGCGTTTCATATTCTCCCGAGGCGTCGCATACGATAAGCGCCAGATCGCAATGCAGGGCGCTTTCCAGCGTGGAATGGAACGCTTCGATCAGCTGATGAGGCAGGCTCTGCAAAAAGCCGACGGTATCGACAAGCAAAAAGGGGACTCCTTCAATCTCAAATGCCCGCGCCGTGGGATCCAACGTTGCGAAAAGCGCGTTCTTGACAAAGACATCAGCGCCCGTCATGGCGTTGAGCAGAGTGGATTTTCCCGTATTCGTATAACCTACAAGAGCAATCGTCCGTACCCGATCTTTTTTTCGCCGTTCCGTCTGCATTGCGCGCCGCGCTTCGGTTTCTCTGAGCTTATCTTCCAGAGCGTGGATGCGCGTGCGGATATGTCTGCGATCTGTTTCAAGCTGTGTTTCCCCGGGGCCGCGCGTGCCGATTCCGCCTCCCAGACGGGAAAGGGCTTCGCCTTTTCCTTTCAGGCGCGGATAGAGATACTTCAGCTGAGCGAGTTCGACCTGAATTTTGCCTTCGCTGCTCTGCGCGCGCAAGGCGAAAATATCGAGGATAAGCGTCGTCCGATCAATGACTTTACGGTGATCGAGCGCTGCGGAAATGTTCAGAGTCTGAGAAGGGGAGAGTTCTCCGTTAAAAAGGATTGTGATATCTTCCAGACCTTCCAGGCGTTCCCGCAGTTCCTGAAGTTTGCCTTCCCCGATAAACGTTGCGGGATTGATCTCGCGAATATTCTGACTGATTGAGCCCGCATATTGCGCGCCTGCGCTTTCGATCAAAGCGATCGCTTCTTCCAGGAGTTCTTTGTCGTTTTCGCCCATCAAAGGCTGTATGATATAAATTATTTCCGGCTTTTTCGTCATTTAGTCTTCCTCATCACCCGATTTATGAAGTTTCACCTTGCTTGCAACGGCGCGGCGGTGATCTTCCGTAATAGCTGCATAGTGTTTTCGCGTCGTGTTAACGTCCTTATGCCCGAGCACATCCGCGACAATATAAATGTCTCCCGTTTCGCGATACAAGCTCGTGCCGTACGTAGAACGGAGTTTATGCGGAGTAATTTTTTTGAGCGGCGTGACGATTTTGGCATACTTTTTTACCAGATTTTCGACGGCGCGGACAGTGATTCGTTTATATTGCATGGAAAGAAAGAGGGCATGTTCTTCGGGCGGTACGCGCGGATCTTCTTCCTTTTGTGCAAGATAAGCGGCAAGCGCGTCTCCGACTTCTTCGGAAAAGTAGAGGATCGCCTGGTTGCCGCCTTTCCGTGTGACGACAAATGAATTATTGGTAAAATCGATGCTCTCGTCGTTGAGCCCGACCAGCTCTGAAATACGGATGCCCGTTCCGAGAAATAAGGTCAATATGGCGCAGTCGCGGATTTTTGTTTTATCGTGATAACCTTCCGCATGGCGGGAAAGCCCGCTCCCCAGTTCCGCCGTATCCAGCAAAGAGGAGACTTCATCCGATTCCAGTCGGATGATTTCTTTTTCATGCAATTTTGGGGTGGGGACTTTTGCGGAGTGATTGACGTCGATAAGTCCTTTGTTGAAAAAGTACTTATACATGGCGCGGACGCTGGAAAGTTTGCGCGCCTTGGCGCGTTCGTCACAGGATAATCTTTTGCCGCGGAAGCGGTAATTGGACAAATAACTCAAGAAAATCTCAAGGTCGGTATCTGTGACCTGCTCCAGTTCTTCCAGCGTAATTTCACGCAAAGGCTTTTCCCGTAACTTTTTGCGCGACAAAAAGTCAAAAAAGATACGCAGATCATAGACATAATTCAGGCGCGTGAGAGGACTCGTCCGCTGTTCCACGCCGCGAAGATAGTCTTCACAAAAAGGGGGCAGTTCTTCAAGCAGTTCTTCAATTTTATCCAGATTGCGGAGATTCCGCTCTGCATAATAATTATCGTTTTTTCCCATAACCACATTATAACACGTCATGGAACAAATGTCAATTTTACGAATAGTTAACGAAAATAATTCGACAGACAAATAAAGGGTATAAACTGAAATATGAAAAGCTTGAAGAAAGAATTATAAGGAAACGATTTGCAGCGAACGTTATGGAAAAGGGAACAATAGAAAAGAAAAGCGAGAAAAGGCAATGGCTATCTTACAATCGCATCGATTTTTTCGTTTAAAAAGCGCGTTCCGATAAAAATAAAGGCGAAAAGTATTCGTAGTGGAATATAAATAACTATTCGCAAAACACCGCTTTTACGAATAGTTATAGTAAAATAAAGCAACAGAGAGCTTTTGACTTTATTTTAATCAGTCGGAATGGATCTTATTGATAAAATTTCCGTTTAAGATTCCGTGCAAATTATCGCCGAATATCTCAGATCAATTTCCTGATTGTTCTGAATTGATTATTTTCAGAATGCGCTCACAGCCGTTTTTATGCAATCGCACGGGCAATCCTTCGGCTGCAGTTTTTAAAAACGCACTCAGATCGCCACAGCGACGCTTTACAGGCAAGAATAGAATCCATTGGATAAACCTTTACATACAGACAATTACCAAAATACATTCTGAAAAAACAGTTTTTTGTTGGTTTTCGTAATGTTTTCAAGAAATATTAGCGGATTTTATAGAAAAAAGCATATCTTTACAGCAATTTCTACGACAATTCTATAAAAATCGTATTAAAACAAGTCCGTTTTTAGCTTAAAGACAGAAAAATTAA
>CASGEQ010000042.1 GCA_949300535.1 uncultured Bacillota bacterium | reverse complement strand
ATCGAGCGGGCATTCCGCAGCGGCGTGAGCTATGTGGCGGAGCCGGGCGGTTCCATCCGCGATCAGCTCGTCATCGACGCGGCGGACGCGCACAACATGGTCATGGCGTTCACGGGGATGCGCCTGTTCCATCACTGATTTTAATTGCAAGTTACGGGGCGGAAGCAATTCCGCCTTGCCCCGTTTTTCTTAACTTATTCTTCCGCCGCCCTTTGCGGCGGAATTGCCGCAAAGGGCGGCGGACAATACATACGCAGGAGGGATTATGGATATTCTGGTTGTCGGCGGCGGCGGAAGAGAGCACGCCATCATCAAGAGCCTCAGAAAGAACGCGTCCGTGGGGAAGATCTACGCTCTTCCCGGGAACGGCGGAATCGCGGCGGATGCGGAGTGCTATCCCGTCAAGGCAAACGACGTGGACGGGATCGTGGAGTTTGCGCGCACGCATAAAGTGGATTTTGCGGTGGTCGCGCCCGACGATCCGCTCGTTTTAGGCTGTGTGGATCGCCTGGAAAAGGCGGGCGTGCATTGCTTCGGACCGCTCAAAAACGCGGCGATCATCGAGGGGAGCAAGGTGTTCTCCAAGAACCTCATGAAAAAATACGGCATTCCGACCGCGGACAGCGAGACGTTCACGGACGCGGAAGAGGCGATCGCATACCTCAAAAAGAGCTCCTATCCCGCCGTTATTAAAGCGGACGGGCTGGCTTTGGGCAAGGGCGTCATCATCGCGCAGAACTTCTCGGAGGCGGAAAAGGCCGTCCGCGAGATCATGTGCGACAAGGTGTTCGGCGCGAGCGGGAATAAAATCCTCATCGAGGAATTTCTGACCGGGCCCGAAGTATCCGTCCTTTCCTTTACCGACGGCAAGACGATCGTTCCCATGGTATCTTCCATGGACCATAAACGCGCTCTGGACAACGACGAGGGATTAAATACGGGCGGCATGGGTACGGTTGCACCCAATCCCTACTATACGGAAACGGTGGCGAAGGAGTGCATGGAACGCATTTTCCGCCCGACCGTGTCCGCGATGAACGCAGAGGGCAGACCCTTCCGCGGGTGCCTGTATTTCGGGCTGATGCTCACGCCCAAGGGCCCCAAGGTCATCGAATATAACTGCCGTTTCGGCGATCCCGAGACGCAGGTCGTGCTTCCGCTTTTAGAAAGCGATCTTCTGGATATCATGGTGGCGGTGCGCGAGGCGCGTCTTACCCCCGACATGGTGCGCTTTAAGAAGGGTGCGGCGTGCTGCGTGGTGCTCGCCTCGGAAGGGTATCCGAAAAAGTACGAATCGGGCTTTGAAATGACCCTGCCCGAGACGGGAAAGGACGAATACATCTATGTTGCGGGCGCGAAGACAGAAGACGGCAAGCTGAAAACGGCGGGCGGACGCGTCGTGGGCGCGGTCGCGACGGCGGATACGCTCAAAGAAGCGGTGGATGGCGCCTATGCGCTCGCAAAGAGAATCCACTTTGGAAACGCCTATTACAGAAAGGATATCGGCAGGCGCGCGCTTGCCTGCAAGCGGGAGGACTGACATGGTTTACAGAGTATATGTGGAAAAGAAAGAGGGATTCGACGCAGAGGCGCGTTCTCTGCGCGAAAATATCACCGAATTTCTGGAAATTCCCGGCGTGGATAAAATCCGCGTCATTAACCGTTACGACGTGGAGGATATCGAAAAATCCCTTTTCGACGACTGCGTGAAGACGGTGTTCTCCGAGCCGCAGATGGACAATGCGACGGAAGAAGTCGACCTTTCGGGGGCAAAGGTATTCGCGGTGGAATATCTCCCCGGTCAGTTTGATCAGCGCGCCGATTCCGCGGCGCAGTGCATTCAGCTCATTTCGCAGAAGGAACGCCCGCTCGTGCGCACCGCAAAGGTGTACGCGGTGTACGGAAACGTCACCGACGAGCAGATGCAGGCAATCAAAAAATACGTCATCAACCCCGTTGAGAGCCGCGAAGCGAGCCTCGATAAGGCGCAGACGCTGAAAATCGATCACCCCGTCCCCACGGAAGTGGCGACCCTTCACGGATTTTTACAGCTCGACCACGCGGGATTGGAAGCGTTCGTCAAGCAGTACGCGCTCGCGATGGACGCGGACGACATCGCCTTCTGTCAGGCGTATTTCCGCACCGAACAGCGCGATCCCACCCTCACCGAAATCCGCATGATCGACACTTACTGGTCGGATCACTGCCGCCATACCACCTTCCTTACGACCATCGACTCGGTGAAATTTGAGGACGAACTGCTGCAGAAGGCGTATGACGAGTATCTCGCGGCGAGAAAGGAGCTCGGGAGAACCAAGCCCGTAAACCTCATGGATATCGGCACGCTGGCGGCGAAATACCTCAAAAAGAAGGGGCTTTTAGATAAGCTGGACGAGTCGGAAGAGATCAACGCCTGCACGGTCAAGATCAAGGTAGCCGTAGACGGCAAGGACGAGGACTGGCTGCTCCTGTTCAAGAACGAAACGCACAACCACCCGACGGAGATCGAACCGTTCGGCGGCGCGGCGACGTGTATCGGCGGCGCCATCCGCGACCCGCTTTCGGGCAGAAGCTATGTCTATGCCGCAATGCGCGTGACGGGCGCGGCGAATCCGCTCCGTCCCGTCAGCGAAACGCTCAAAGGGAAACTCCCTCAGCGCAAGATCGTCACGACTGCGGCGGCGGGTTATTCCTCTTACGGCAACCAGATCGGACTTGCAACCGGTCAGGTGGATGAAATGTACCATGAAGGGTATGCGGCAAAGCGGTTGGAGATCGGCGCGGTCATCGCGGCGACCCCTGCGGAGAACGTGCGCAGAGAAGTCCCCGCGCCCGGCGACAAGGTCATCCTGCTCGGCGGCAGAACGGGGCGCGACGGCTGCGGCGGCGCGACGGGTTCCTCCAAATCCCATACATTGCAATCTTTGACCGCGTGCGGCGCGGAAGTGCAGAAGGGCAACGCGCCCGAAGAGCGCAAATTGCAGCGCCTGTTCCGCAACCGCGACGCGATGCTGCTCATCAAGCGCTGCAACGATTTCGGCGCAGGCGGCGTCTCCGTGGCGATCGGCGAACTCGCCGACGGGTTGGAGATCGACCTCAACGCGGTACCCAAGAAATATGACGGTCTGGACGGCACCGAACTTGCCATTTCCGAATCTCAGGAGAGAATGGCGGTCGTCGTTGAGCCGGACAAGGCGGAAGAATTTATCGCGCTCGCCGCAAAGGAGAACCTGGAAGCGACCGTCGTCGCAACGGTTACCGAGTCGCCCCGCCTCGTCATGAAGTGGAACGGCAAGACGATCGTGGATATCTCCCGCGAATTCCTCAACTCCAACGGCGCGGAAAAGCACATTACCGTCGCGCCCGAAAAGATCAAGGACTATCGCAGAGAAAAAGTAACCGACTTCAAGGCGGGATATCTCGCGCTGGCGTCCGATCTCAACGTCTGCTCCAAGCGCGGACTTTCCGAGCGGTTCGACTCAACCATCGGCGCGGGCACCGTTATGATGCCCTTCGGCGGAAAATATCAGATGACTCCCTCGCAGGCGATGGTACACCTCGTATCCGTCGAACACGGGCATACGGACACCGGATCCTATATGGCTTGGGGCGGCAATCCCTATATCGCGGAGAAAAGCCCGTATCACGGGGCTTATCTCGCGGTGGTGGAGAGCATTTCCAAGCTCATCGCCTCGGGCGCGTCTTTTGAGGACGTCTATCTCACTTTCCAGGAATATTTTGAAAAGCCCATGCGCGATCCCGCGCGCTGGGGCCAGCCTCTCTCCGCGCTCCTCGGCGCGTTCAGGGCGCAGCTCGAACTCGGCTGCGCGGCGATCGGCGGCAAAGACTCCATGAGCGGTACCTTCGAGCACATCGACGTGCCGCCCACCCTCGTGTCCTTTGCGGTCACGACGGGAAAGGCGAAAGAAGTCGTATCCCCCGAGTTCAAGGGCGCGGGGCACACCGTCATCGTGCTCCGTCCCGAATACGATAAAGACGGGCTTCCCGTGACGCAGTCCCTCATCGCGGTTTACCGCAAGGTAACGGAACTTCTGCGCTCGGGCAAGGCGGTTGCGGCGTATACGCCGGGATTCGGCGGCATTGCGGAGGCGGTGCTCAAAATGTGCCTCGGCAACAAAATCGGCTTCCGCTATGCGTGCGGCACGGACGTTTCTTCCCTGTTCGATTACGCTTACGGCAGTTTCCTCATCGAACTTACGGGCGCGGCGTCGGAAGGACAGGTGCTCGGCGTGACGACGGCGGACGGGAATATCTCCCTCGGCGACGTCTCCGTACCGCTTTCAGAGCTTCAGAAAGTTTACGAGGATAAGCTGGAACCCGTCTATACGTGCAATATCCCCGCTCCCGCAGGAAAGAGCGCGGAGAACTTTACATTTGACAAGCGCAGTAACGCGATCTGCTCGCATAAGTGCGCGAAACCGAAGGTGCTCATTCCCGTATTCCCCGGTACCAACTGCGAATACGACACGGCAAAGGCATTTGAGGACGCGGGCGCGGTGGCGGATATCTTTGTCATCCGCAATCTCACCGCGGACGACGTTTCCCGTTCGGTCGAGACGTTCGCTTCCCGCATGAAGGAGAGCCAGATCGTCTTCATCCCCGGCGGCTTCTCGGGCGGCGACGAGCCGGACGGTTCGGGCAAGTTCATCACGGCGTTCGTCCGCAACGAGGCGGTGAAAGAACAGGTTGCTCGCCTGCTCGGCTCGCGCGACGGGCTTATGGGCGGTATCTGCAACGGTTTCCAGGCGCTCATCAAGCTCGGGCTCGTGCCTTACGGCAAGATCATCGACACGGACGAGAACTGTCCGACGCTTACCTATAACGACATCGGCAGACACCAGTCGCGCATGGTGCGCGTGCGGGTCGCTTCCGTGCATTCGCCCTGGCTTTCGGGCGTGAACGTCGGGGATATCTTCACCGTTCCCGTTTCGCACGGCGAGGGCAAATTCGTCGCTTCCGACGCGCTCGTCAAAGAGCTCGCTCAAAAGGGACAGATCATGACGCAATACGTCGATCTGGACGGGAAGGCGACGATGGACGTGCATTTCAACCCCAACGGCAGCGCGGCGGCGATCGAGGGCATCCTCTCGCCCGACGGCAGGATTTTCGGCAAGATGGGACACGCCGAACGCAAGGGCGCAGGGCTGTATTGCAACGTTCCCGGCGAATACGACATGAAGCTCTTCGAGAGCGCGGTCAGATATTTCAAGTAATCGGGAGGGAAAGATATGAAATCGGATATTGAAATTGCCCAGGCGGCGAAACTCAGACATATTTCCGAAATCGCAAAGCGCGCGCACCTTTCGGAAGACGAGATCGAATATTACGGAAAATACAAGGCAAAGGTGGATTTGTCCGTCCTTGACCGCAAGAAAGGGGACGGAAAGCTCATCCTGGTCACGGCGATCAACCCCACGCCCGCGGGCGAGGGAAAGACGACTACCACGATCGGGCTTGCCGACGGGCTTTCCCGAATCGGGAAGGACGTCGTCGTCGCGCTCCGCGAGCCGTCGCTCGGACCCGTGTTCGGGATCAAGGGCGGCGCGGCAGGCGGGGGATATGCGCAGGTCGTGCCCATGGAGGATATCAACCTGCATTTCACGGGCGATTTCCACGCCATCGGCGCGGCGAACAATCTTCTCGCGGCGATGCTGGACAACCACATTTTTCAGGGCAACGCTCTGAAGATCGACCCGAGAAAGATCACGTGGCACCGCTGTGTGGATATGAACGACCGTCAGCTCCGCTATGTCGTGGACGGGCTGGGCGGGGGCAAGAACGGCGTTCCGCGCGAGGACGGATACGATATCACCGTCGCGAGCGAGATCATGGCAGTGCTGTGCCTTGCGACGTCGCTTGCAGATCTCAAAGCGAGACTTTCGCGCATCATCGTCGGGTATACCTATGACGATAAGCCCGTGACCGCGGGCGAGCTCAAAGCGGCGGGCGCGATGACCGCTCTTTTGAAGGACGCTTTGAAACCCAATCTCGTGCAGACGTTGGAAGGAACGCCCGCGTTTGTGCACGGCGGGCCGTTCGCGAATATTGCGCACGGCTGCAACTCGGTGATGGCGACGCGCGTCGCGCTCAGATCGGGCGATTACGTCGTGACGGAAGCGGGCTTCGGCGCAGACCTCGGAGCAGAGAAATTCCTCGACATCAAGTGCCGCGTGGCGGGATTAAAGCCCTCCGCGGTGGTCATCGTGGCGACCGTCCGCGCGCTCAAAATGCACGGCGGGCTCGCAAAGACGGAGCTGAACGGCGAAAATCTCGCCGCGCTCGAAAAGGGACTTCCCAACCTGTTGCGCCACGTCTCCAACATCAAAAACGTCTACGGACTTCCCTCCGTCGTGGCGATCAACCGCTTCCCGACGGATACGGACGCGGAGATCGCGCTCGTCATGGAAAAGTGCAAAGCGCTCGGCGTGAACGTCATCCTCTCCACCGTCTGGGCGGAAGGGGGCAAGGGCGGCGAGGCACTCGCAAAGGAAGTCGTGCGCCTGTGCGAAGAGAAGTCGGATTTCCGATTCGCGTATGACGAGAAACAGCCCATCAGGGAAAAGATCGAAGCGATCGTCAGAAAGATCTACGGCGGCGACGGCGTCATCTATACGGCGGATGCGGAAAAACAGATCGCCCAGCTTACCGCGCTCGGGTTTGACAAGATCCCCGTCTGCATGGCAAAGACGCAGTATTCCTTCTCGGACGACATGACCAAACTCGGCGCGCCGGAGCATTTTAAAGTGACCGTGCGCAACGTGAAGGTGTCCGCGGGCGCGGGCTTCATCGTCGCTTTGACGGGCAATATCATGACCATGCCGGGACTTCCCAAGTCTCCCGCCGCGGAGCGCATCGACGTGGACGAGACGGGCAAGATCGTCGGGCTGTTCTGATGGAACGGGAAAGATTAGCGAAGGCGGTACCGTATCTTCTGACATGGTACCGCCTTTCCAAACGCGACCTGCCCTGGCGCAAGGATAAAGACCCTTACCATGTCTGGGTTTCGGAGATCATGCTTCAGCAGACGCGCGTGGAGGCGGTCAAGGGGTACTATGTCCGCTTTCTGGAAAAGTTCCCGACCGTGTCCGCGCTCGCGGCGGCGCCCGAGGACGAAGTTCTCAAAGCGTGGGAGGGGCTGGGATATTACTCCCGCGCGCGCAATCTGCACCGCGCGGCGAAGATGATCGCGGAGAAAGGCGCATTCCCCGAAACATTCGACGGAGTGCGCACTCTCCCCGGCGTGGGGGATTATACGGCGGGGGCGATCTGCTCCATCGCGTATGACCTGCCCTGTCCCGCGGTGGACGGGAACGTCCTGCGCGTGCTGACGCGGCTTCTCGCCGACCCGAGCCCGATCGGCGAAGTGGCGACGAAATCGCATTTTTGCGAGGCGCTCCGCGCGGTATATCCGCCTGAGGCGGGGGATTTTGCGCAGGCGCTCATGGAACTCGGCGCGCTCGTGTGTCTTCCCAACGGCGCACCCCTTTGCGGACAGTGCCCGTGGCGGGAACTCTGCCTCGCGCACGCGGCGGGCAAAGAAGAACAATATCCCGTCCGCGCGGAAAAGAAGGCGAGGGAGAAAATCCCCGTGAGCGTGTATGTGCTGCAATGCGGCGGGGAATTTGCCTTGGAGCGCAGGGGGGATAAGGGACTGCTGGCGGGATTGTGGCAGTTCCCGCTCATCGAAGGAAAGGATGAGCTGCTCGTTCGGGGAGAGATTCTCGCGCAAAAGCGCGCCGTTCATATCTTTACGCATAAAGAATGGCACATGACGGGATATCTCGTCCGCGTTCCCGAAAAATCGCAAGATTTCGTCTGGGCGACGGCGGAGGAGATCGGGAGGAAATACGCCCTTCCGTCCGCATTGAAGGCGTTTTTTGAATGGCTGAAATAACAAACGAAAAGGCGCGCGCCTTTTCCGCGGCGTCGGAGCAGATGACGGAAAGCTGAACGGGATAGGGATAAGGGACAATCTGCCATACCCGATTCGGTTCAAATAATTTTTGCGTCGGGCAAATAAAATAGTGATGAGTTGTACCGCCCGATATTTTCGGGCAGTTTTCTTCGATTTTTGTCAAAATACTTGATAATGAAAGGAGAATATAGTAAAATAAACGAGGAGAGTTGCTCTGCGGGGAGTTTAAAGACCGTGCGTGTTTTTGCGCGTCGCGGCAATCATTGAATTGAGGAGAATCAGAATGAGTGTTTTATTGTGCGATTCCAACTGTGAACTCTGGTACACGCGTGCCGAGGAGCTCGGGCTCGATTATATTCCCATGCCCTATTACGTGCAGGATAAGGAATACCGCTATGATCTCGGGAAGAATACCGATTTCAGGGCTTTTTACGACGCGGTCCGCGGCGGCGCGGTGCCCAAGACGCAGGCGCTCAATCCCGAGGACTACAAGGAGATCCTGACGCCGTATTTTGAACGGGGCGAGGACGTGCTTTATATCAGTTTTTCCCATAAGATGAGCGGGACGTTCAATTATCTTGACATCGCGCTCCGCGAACTCAAAGAAAAGTATCCCGAGAGAAAGTGTACGGTGTTCGACACCAAGGGGATTTCCCTCGGCGCGGGCATCCAGGTAGAGCAGGCGGCGCTGATGAAGAAGGCGGGCGCGTCCGATGAGGAAATCCTCACGTTTTTGAAAGAGTTTACCGACCGCGTGGCGGTATATTTTGTCGTGGATGATCTGATGCATTTGAAGCGCGGCGGGCGGCTTTCGGGCTTTGCCGCGGTTGCGGGAACGCTTTTGAGCTTGAAGCCCGTTCTCACCTTCAACGAAGAGGGCGGACTCGGCGTGCTTACCAAAGTGGGCGGCAGGAAAAAGGCGATTTCCACGCTCGCGGCGCACGTCATCGACGAACTGCACGACGAGGATAAATATCCCGTCTATATCGTGGACGCGGACTGCAAGGAGGACGGGGACCGCCTGCGCGGTCTCATTTTGGAAAAGCGCCCGAACGCGAATATCGTCCGCCAGATCGTTGGTCCCGTCATCGGGTCGCATTGCGGCCCCGGCACGCTGGGCGTGATCTTCGTGGCGGACCGCCGTCCCATTCCTCTGAAAAAGGATTGAACGCGCGTTGACAAACGGGTTCGTTTCTGTTAAAATAGACGCGTGATGAAAGAAAAAGGAAAATTTATCGTATTCGAGGGCATTGACGGGAGCGGGAAAAGCACGCAGATCCGCATGCTCTCGGCGTATCTCGCGGAAAAGGGGATACGCTGTTATGAAACGCGCGAGCCGACCGATTCTCCGTTCGGCGCGATGGTGCATTCCTGCATGACGGGGCGCATTCAGACGGACGAGCGCGCGATCGCGGCATTGTTTGCCGCCGATCGGCTGGATCACATCTTCAACGAGATCAACGGGATAAAAAAGAAGCTGGACGCGGGATTCAGCGTGCTTTGCGACCGTTATTATCTGTCTTCGTTTGCCTATAACGGCGGGCTTGTCCCCACGGAGTGGGTGATTGCGCTCAATTCGCAGGCACGCGAGGCGCTCCGTCCCGATCTTACGCTCTTTTTAGACGTTCCGCCCGAAGAGGGAATGTCGCGTGTGGAGCGGCGCGGAGATAAGGAACGGTACGAAAAACTCGGTTTTCAGCGCAAATTGCGCGAGAATTACTTCGAACTGTTCCGCCGCTTCGGGGAGGAAGAACACGTCGTCGTCGTAAAGAGCGAGGCAGACAAGGCGGAAACGCAGAAAAACGTCCGCAAGGCGGCGGACGAATTGTACGGATTCTGATGCAGAACGAACTCATTGTCGGTGAAATATTAAAGCCGCAGGGCATTCGCGGCGAGCTCAAAGTGCGCCCGTTTACGGACAGCGCGGAGGATTTCCGCGCCTTTAAGCGCGTCTTTTTAGACGAAACCGAATACCGCGTCCTTTCCGTGCGCGTGGGCGACGGGGCGGTGTATCTGGGACTGCGCGGCGTGCCCGATCGTAACGCGGCGGAGCTTTTGCGCGGCAAAAAGATCGTCGTGCGGCGCGAGGACGCGCCCGAGCCCGAAGAGGGAACCTATTACATCGTCGATCTTTTAGGGAGCGAGATCGTCACGGAAGAGGGAAAACTCCTCGGCGAACTGACGGAGATCAGACAGGCGGCGACGGATATCTACACCCTGCGGGCGGAGGGGAAAGAGATTCTCTTTCCTGCGGCGAAGGGCGTCGTTTTGACGGTGGATATCGAAAACAAGCGAATCACGGT
Source organism: uncultured Bacillota bacterium (assembly GCA_949300535.1). GTDB lineage: Bacteria > Bacillota > Clostridia > Christensenellales > Borkfalkiaceae > Gallimonas. The sequence goes on along the minus strand of CASGEQ010000042.1, from coordinate 1,633 downwards.
AGACGGAAAGCGGTTCGCGGAAGTCGCCGTTTTGCCCGACTGAGCGGAGAAAAGATGATGAAAATTACGATTTTGACGCTCTTTCCCGAGATGTTCACGGCGTTGCAGGCGAGTATCCTCGGACGGGCGCAGAAGGAAGGAAAATTACAGATCGAGGTCGTGAATATCCGCGATTATACCGAGGATAAGCATCTGAAGTGCGACGACTATCCTTTCGGCGGCGGCGCGGGTATGGTCATGATGGCGCAGCCCATCGGCAGCGCGATCGAGGCGGCAGATCCCGAACATAAGGCGCGCAGAATTTATCTTTCGCCCAAGGGCGAGGTGTTCCGCCAGCAGAAGGTATACGAGTTGTTGGAATACGAGCACCTGATGCTCCTCTGCGGGCATTACGAAGGGGTAGATCAGCGCGCGATCGATCTGTTCATCGACGAGGAACTCTCCATCGGCGATTACGTCCTGACGGGCGGGGAACTCCCCGCCATGGTCGTTGCGGACTGCGTTTCCCGTTATGTCGACGGGGTATTGTCTCCCGAATCGCTGGTGCAGGAGAGCTTTTCGGAGAACCTGCTCGAATATCCGCAGTATACGAGGCCCGTGGAATACCGCGGGCTCCGCGTTCCCGACGTTCTGCGCAGCGGCAATCATGCGGAGATCGATAAATGGCGCAGAGAACAGGCGATCGAGACGACGAAAAAACACAGGCCGGATTTGCTTTCCTGAACCCGCCGCGATTTTCCGCGGCGATTTTTTGTAAAAAGAGGTGATTTTTTGAAGACGATACAGTGGTTTCCCGGGCATATGGCGAAGGCGATGCGCATGATGGAGGAGAGTCTTTCCCTCGTCGACGCGGTCGCGATCGTCCTCGACGCGCGCGCGCCTGCGGCGACGTTCAACCGCCGTCTGCGCGATCTCGCGGGGAATAAGCCTCTTTTGTATATTCTGAACAAGTCCGACCTTGCCGACGGCGGCGCGGAGGCGATCCGTTCGGCGATCATGTCGTCGGGCGGAAAGGCGGTATGCGTTTCGGCGACGACGGGCGGCTCTTCGCGCGCGCTCGTGACGGCGATGCAGTCGCTTGTCGCGGAAAAGGCGGCGCGCGAGGCGGAAAAGGGCAATCGCAGGGCGATGCGCTTCCTCGTTGCGGGCGTTCCCAATACGGGCAAAAGCACGGTCATCAACCTGCTGAGCGGTACAAAGCGCGCCGTTACGGGCGATAAGGCGGGGGTGACCCGCGGAAAACAGTGGGTGCATTGCGGCGCGTTCGATCTCATGGATACCCCCGGCACGATGCCGCCCTCTTTCGACGATCAGAGGCTCGCGCGGCGGCTTGCGTTTATCGGGAGCGTGAACGACGACATCCTCGAAAAGGACGAGATCGCGCTTGAATTGCTCGGGGAGCTGGGCGAAAAATATCCCGATCTGTTGCGGGAGCGTTACGCTCTGACGCAGTTCGACGATAAGCTCGCCATGCTCGAAGGGGTATGCCGCAGGCGCGGTCTGATCGTGCGCGGCGGCGAAGCGGATTACGAACGGGGGGCGCTGGCGCTCATCGACGATTTCAGAAAAGGGCGGATCGGGCGCGTGTGTCTCGATACCGTCGCCGACGCAAAGGAGGCGGGGCTCGCATGAG
>CASGEQ010000041.1 GCA_949300535.1 uncultured Bacillota bacterium | reverse complement strand
GACCTATCACAACCTCACGGAGACGGTGGGAACCGGCTCCTCCGTGACGGGATTCAATCAGTACAAGAACGGCCGCCTTTCCTTCGTGGACGACGGCGCGTCCCTTCAGATCGTCGTCCTGCGCACGACACACACCTGATTTTAACAAGAACAATACGGGGCGCCGACCTTTCAAGGTCGGCGCCCCTATTATTATTACATTTTCATATTTATACAATATTTCTTGTGTTTTAATATACTGACAAAAGGCTGCAGGCGAACGCAGAGAATTGCGGCGAGAGCCAGCTTGACCGCGTCGGGAAGGAGATACGGAAGCACGCACCATGCGAGCGCGGAGGAAACTCCGACGGGATCCGCCGCCCCGCGGTTATACAGCAGGATAAACCACACCGTCCCGAAAAAATAACACACGGCAAGCCCCGTGACCATCGCGGCAAACACCAGCCCCGTCTTTGCCGCGGCATTTCGGACGGGAAACAGCTTCCACAGCCCCGAAATAAGCCCCGCGAATACGAATCCGATGATATATCCGCCCGTCGCGCCCGCAAGCGCCGCGGCGCCCGCCTTGAACCCCGCGAACACGGGAATGCCGACGAGTCCCATAAGCACATACACCCCGATCGCCGCAAAACCGCGCTTCCAGCCGAGAAGTCCTCCGACGAGCGCGATCGCAAACGTCTGCAGCGTGAACGGCACTTCCCCCACGGGCAGAGAAATCCACGCACACACGGTGACGAGCGCGACGGAAAGCGCGAGATAGGCGATCTCCCGCGCCGCGCTCTTCCCCGCGCGGCGCGCCTTCCCCGTCTGCGGCGCATTCGCGCCGATCTCCTCCGCGGAAAAATGTCCGCCCCGCGCGAAAGCCGCGTCTCCGTTCCCCTCTTCGCGCATAGTTTTATCCGATTTCCCCTTCGCCATGTTCTTCTCTCCTATTGTCAACTGAAATTATAATAACAGGTTGACATTCTGACGGGCGAAAAACGGGGACAAACCCCGTTTTTTCAGCCGAGATATTTTTTGAGTTCTTCCGCGCGGTCCGTCTTTTCCCAGGGGAAGATCTCCCTGCCGAAATGGCCGTAAGCCGCCGTTTCCGAATAGATGGGACGGCGCAGATCGAGCGCGTCGATGATCGCTGCAGGGCGAAGGTCGAACTTCTCCTTCACGATCTCGGCAATGCGGTCATCGGGAAGTTTGCCCGTGCCGAACGTTTCGACGAATACGGAAACGGGGCGCGCGACACCGATCGCATAGGCGACCTGCAGTTCCATCTCGTCCGCAATGCCCGCCGCCACGATATTTTTGCAGATATAGCGCGCCATATACGTCGCGCTGCGGTCGACCTTGGTGCAGTCTTTGCCCGAGAATGCGCCGCCGCCGTGCGGGCATCTGCCGCCGTACGTGTCGACGACGATCTTTCTGCCCGTCAGCCCCGAATCCCCCTCGGGACCGCCGATCTCGAACCGACCCGTCGGGTTGATGAAGTATTTGGTCTTTTCATCCAGCAGATCTGCGGGAATGACCGCTTCCGCGACCAGTTTTTTCATATCCGCGGCGATGCGCTCCTGCGAAACTTCCTTGTCGTGCTGGGTGGAAATGACGACGGTATCCACGCGGACGGGCGTTTTGCCCTCGTACTCCACGGTGACCTGCGTTTTTCCGTCCGGGCGGAGATAAGGAAGCGTTCCGTTCCTGCGAAGGGAAGTGAGTTTCGCCGCGAGTTTGTGCGCGAGCACGATGGGCATGGGCATCAGCTCTTCCGTTTCGCGGCAGGCATAACCGAACATCATGCCCTGATCGCCCGCGCCGAGCAAATCGTACCCGTCGCCGCCCGCCTTGTTTTCGAGGGAGGAATCGACGCCGAGCGCAATATCCGCCGACTGCGGATGAATGGCGGTGATGATCCTGCACTTGTCGTAAGCAAAATCGCCCGTGTCATATCCGATCGTGCGGATGACGTCCCGCGCAACCTGCTCGTAATCCACTTCCGCCTTGGAAGTCACCTCTCCTGTGATGAAGAGCGTATTATATGCCGCGCAGCACTCCACCGCCGCGCGGGTATTTTTATCCTGACGGATGAGCGCGTCTAAAATGCCGTCCGAAATGCGGTCGCACACTTTATCGGGATGCCCTTCCGTCACGCTTTCGCTCGTAAAAAATCTTCTCATATCGTTTTTCCTTACTCAACAGTCTATCCATTATAGAACGCAACGCGAAAAAAGTCAATCGTTTCCCGCGCCCGTTGAGTTGATTTTCTTTCCCGCGCATGATATAATGTCCGTATGGCGCATTGTGAACTTTGCCCCGTATCCTGCGGGGCGGACCGTGACAAGACGGCGGGCGTCTGCGGCGTGCGCGGACTGACCGTCGCGAAATATTATCTTCACCCCTTCGAAGAACCGCCCGTATCCCACAAAAACGGGAGCGGGACCGTCTTTTTCGGCGGGTGTCATCTGCGCTGCGCCTTCTGTCAGAACTATGAAGTTTCCCGCGCGAAGCGCGGACGGGAGATCACCCCTTCCGAGCTTTGCGATATCTTCCGCAAACTCGAAGATATGAGCGCGGACAATATCAATCTCGTCACGCCCGATCACGTTTCCCACCTCATCAGAGAGGCGCTCGAAGAGTATAAGCCGCATATCCCCGTCGTCTATAATTCGAGCGGATACTGCAAAGTTTCCGCACTCGAAGAGATCGACCCCTATATCGACGTCTATCTTCCCGATCTCAAATTCGTCTCCCCCGCGCTTTCCGCGCGGTATACGGGCAGGAGCGATTATTTCGATTATGCAAAGGAAGCGATCGCCTTCATGGCGAAAAAGCCCAACCGGTTTGACGAAACGGGAAAGATATTATCGGGCATCATCGTGCGGCACCTCGTGATGCCGCAATGCACCTCGGACAGCCTGCGCGCGCTCGATTATCTGCGCGAGGTCCTGCCGGAAGGCGCGTCCGTCTCCCTCATGCGGCAATATGTACCCATGGGAGAAGCGGCACGCTTCCCCGAACTGACTCGCAAAATCACCGACCGCGAATATCGGCGCGTCGTCGATCACGCGCTTGCGCTCGGCTTTTCCAACCTCTATACGCAGGACAAAACGAGCGCGGAGACCGCGTTCATTCCCGACTGGGACACCTGATTCAGCCGTTCAGCCACTCATCTTTCAATTTGACCAATTTGCGGGTAAGCCGCGCGCCCTCGGCAGGAGTCGCGGTCTTTAACCGCTCTTCCAGAATACGCACGGCGGCAAGCTGTTTGTATTTCATAACGGCAGTATCCCGCAACGGAGAAATTCTATGCTCGTCAACCTTGAAAACGTGTCATTTGCCTATACCGACGTCCCCATTCTCAGAGGCGTCTCTTTTTCGCTGAACGAAAAAGAGCGCGTCGGATTCATCGGCGGCAACGGCGAAGGGAAAACGACGCTCATCCGCATTATTTTGGGCGAACTCACCCCCGACGAGGGCAGCGTATTCTTAAAAAACGCAATCAGAATCGGTTATCTCGAACAGAGCGGCGGGCTGGAATCGCAATCCACCGTGTGGGAAGAAATGCAGGAGGTGTTCGCTGAAGACAGAGAGCTCATCTCCCAGCTCCGCGAAACCGAACTAAAAATGCAGAGCGCGGACGAGGACGCCTTACGCGCGCTTTCTTCCCGTTACGAAAGTCTCAACCGCCGCATCGCCGCGCGGGACAGCTATCAGTGCGACGTGCGTATCCGCACCGTCCTGAACGGAATGGGCTTTGCAAACGCATACGATCAGGTCATCTCCACCATGTCGGGCGGGGAAAAGACGCGGCTCAAACTGTGCCGACTGCTCCTCGAAGAGCCCGAACTGCTCATCCTGGACGAACCGACCAACCACCTCGACGTCAAGACCCTGTTCTGGCTGGAAGATTATCTCGCCGCCTATAAAGGGAGCGTATTCGTCGTATCCCACGACAGATATTTCCTCGACCGTCTCACCTCCCGCACGCTCGAACTCGAACGCGGCACGGTGCGCTCCTTCAAGGGGAATTATTCCAAATACAAAATTCTCAAAGAGGAACTCGTCGCCCTGCAGGAAAAGGAATACGAAAAACAGCAGGAAGAGATCGCGAAATTGCAGGACTATGTGGACCGCAATCTCGTGCGGGCGACGACGGCGAAGAGCGCGCAGAGCCGCGTGAAGCAGCTGGACAGAATGGTACTCCTCGAAAAGCCCGTACCCCCTCCCCCGCCGCCCCGCTTTTCCTTTACCTATCGCGACAGACCGTACGAGCGGGTGATCGAAGTTTCCGATTTCCGCCTCGCCGTGGACGGAAAAACGCTCATCGAACACGGGAATTTTTCCCTTATGCGCGGCAGGAAATGCGCCTTAACGGGCGACAACGGCACGGGAAAGAGCACGCTTTTGCGCTTTCTCATGAGCAAAAATCCGCAGGTGCATATCGGCAAATTCGTTAAATTCGCCTATTACGATCAGGAAAATGCCGATCTCGATCCCGACGAGCGCGTGCTCGACTGTTTCTGGGGCAGGCACTCCCTGCTCACGCAGACGCAGGCGCGCAGCCTGCTCGCGCAATCGGGATTGCAGGCGGAAGACATGGACAAAAAGATTGCCCGCCTTTCGGGCGGAGAACGCGCGAAACTCGAACTCGCGCTTTTGCAGGCGGCGCACGGAAACGTGCTCGTCCTCGACGAGCCGACCAACCACCTCGACCTTCCCGCCCGCGAATCGCTCGAATCCGCCCTCCGCGCCTTCGACGGCACAATCCTCTTCGTCTCGCACGACAGATACTTCATCGGCGCCGTTGCCGACTGCGTCGCCGTCATCGAAAACGGGAAGCTCTCGTTCTTTGACGGGAATTACGACGATTTTCTCGCCGCGGAACGCAAAAATCAGGAAAAAGCGCAGCCTGCGCCGACGGAGAAGACTCCTGCCGAAAAAGAGCGCGGCGGTTACCGTTCCAAGGAAGAGCGCGCGAAAGAAGCGAAGGCGAAACAGCGCGCAAAACAAATCGAAACGCGGCTGGAAGAGCTGGAATCGCGGGAAACCGCGCTCAATGCCGAAATGGCGGAATACGCATCGGACTATACAAGAATGCAGAAGATCTGGAAGGAACTGGAAGAGATCAGAGCCGAGTCGGACGCACTTTATGCCGAATACGAAACGCTCATCTGAAAAATTGCAAACAAAAAGCCGCGGCTTTTCCGCCGCGGCAAGATGTATTACCTTTCACTATCAAAATTATTCGATCTCAATCGTGTGAGGCGCGATTTTCTTGGGCTGAACCTTAGGCACAGTCAGGCAAAGCATACCGTTTTCGTATTTCGCCTTGACGTTCTCCTGCTCCACGTCATCGCCGACGTAATAACTTCTCTGGCAGGACACGCTGCATTCCTTGCGGATATAGCGTTCAGGGTTCTTCTGTTCTTTCTCCGACCCTTCGGCGGGCTCTTTCGAGTGTTTTTCCGCGCTGACGGTCAGATAGCCGTTTTCCAGAGAGATCTGAATCTCGTTCTTCGCAAAACCGGGCATTTCGATCTCAAGCTGATAGTTCTCGTCCGTTTCCTTGATATCCGTCTTCATGCTGTCAAGGTGTTCGTCATAGAACATGGGTTTGAAAAAATCATTGAATGCGTCGAAGAAGCTGTCGCTCCCCGCGTTTCTTTTCTGCAAATAAGTCTTCATAAAATTCATCTCCTTTTCATAACTGAATCGGGACTCATTTCATCCGGGATTCTTTTCACCTATATATATAACACAAACCGCGTGTTTTAAACGCCGTAAAAAAATTTTTTCGGAGGAACTGATATGAACAAACGCATTGCGCTCGTGACGGGCGCGTCTTCGGGAATGGGCAAGGAATTCGCCCGCCGCGTGAGCAAGGAATATCCCGTGGAGGAGATCTGGGCGATCGCCCGCAACCGCGAACGGCTGGAAGCGCTTGCGGAAGATCTGCCCGTCCCCGTCCGCGCCATTCCGCTCGACCTTACGGACCGCGCGAGCGGGGATACGCTCCGCGAACTGCTGGAAAAGGAAAAACCCGATATCCGCATTCTGTGCAACGCGAGCGGATTCGGCATCTTTGACCGCTTTGACCGCGCGAGCGAGGAGGACAACCTCGGCATGATCGATCTCAACTGCCGCGCGCTCACGCAGATCACCTATCTCGCCCTGCCCTATCTTTCCGAAGGGAGCGTCGTGGTGAATATCGCGAGCATGTCCGCTTTTCAGCCCGTGCCGTATATCAACGTCTACGCCGCGACAAAATCGTATGTGCTTTCCTTCTCCCGCGCGCTCAACCGCGAACTCAGACCGCGCGGCGTGCGGGTGTTCGCCGTCTGCCCCTATTGGACGAAAACGGCATTTTTTGACCGTTCCAACAAGAAATCGGTCATTCAGCATTTTGACTGCATGTATTCGACCGAATTCGTCGTCGGAAAGATCTTCCGCACGCTCAAACATTCCAAGAAGGACTACGTCGTGCCCGGCGCATATGCGAAATTTACGCACGCGCTCACCAAATTACTGCCTCACAGTTTTGTGATGAGCGCGTTCATGCGCCAACATAAACTCAACAATAAATAAGCGGCTGCCAATAGAAAGGGACGGAATTTTCCGTCCCTTCTTTTCAGCAATAGGAAAGGAGCAGATCGTACAGGGTGGAATAAAATTCCCCGAGATATTCCCGCGCGAGCGTATCGATGGCGAATGCCTGCAAACGCGCGTTAGGCTCCTCTACCGCCGCCATATAGTAATTGCGCACGACGATGAACCGCTGGGAATAGGTCAGCGTATAGTCGGGATTTTCGGGATAGCGGTAAGGACCGTATTCGTTGCCCGTGGAACCGATCCCCTCGTAGGCGAGCTGATACATGAGCGTATCCCGAACGACGTCCACTTCCTCTTCCGCGCGCCGGCTGATCTCCAGCTGTTTATCGGCGATGACGGAAGAGCGGACGGCAAGATTGGACAGCATGAGCCGGAAGAGCTCTTCCGTTTCCTGCTGCGCGTCGTACATGATCTCGTTTTTCTTGACCTGCGCCTCCCGTACCAGCGCAAGCTGGACGGCGGAAAGATTCTGATATTTTTCGTCGTTCAGATCGATGATGTCGATATCCATTTATTCCTCCTCCCGAAAACGGACGATCGCGCCGCGGAGCGCCGCGCGGGGGGATACGGTCAGAATACGGAAGAGAAATGACCGCCCCGCGACGGGCGTCGGAAAATTTATTTTCTCCCCCGCGCGACCGCATACCGTTTCCGATTTTTTCTCATCCGAGCGAACCTGAACGCGGAAATCGCCCGCGCCCGTCAGCGTGATCGCGTCAACATACTTGCGCGCCGCCGTCCCGAGCGAAAGCGGCGCCGTTTCCAGCGTACAGCAGTTTTCCGTGTCGGGGAAAAACCCGCGCTCTCTGATGCGATATGTCTTCCCCTCGAACGCAAACAGCGTGCCGTCGCCGCCTGCGGGGAAAAGAGCCTCTCCGCGCAGGAACCAGCTTTTTTCCGTTTCCGCGTCCGCGCAGAACAGGCATCTTCCGCCGCTTTTCAGCGCGACGGAAGCAAAATATCTCCCGCCGCGCGCCGACGCGGTGATTTCCTGCGCTCCGTCGATCAAATCAAATCCGCTGTTTTCCCACCTCTTGCAGGTCCCGCCGTTAAAGGAATACAGTCCGTCCTCTGCAAGAAAGAGGATATGCGAACCGCAGTCCGCGGGAGAGCCCGCGAGGATTTTTCCGCACTGCACGGGCATAACGGTCAGTTTGAAATTGAGATTGTCCCCGAGCGCGCGCAGCTGCGTGATTCCCCGTTCGCGGAACAGATACAGCTTATCCTTAAAGGACAGTATGGAAATCACATTCCCGCCTGCGGGCGGAAGATCGATATATCCCGCTCCCTGCGCCTCGTTTGTCCAGTTCCACGCTTCCAGAGGCTTGGAAAAGCGCACCCGCATCTCCTTTGCCGTGAACAGCCGCTCGTAGTGATACGCCGCGCAGCTCCCCCCCTGTCCGCCCGTGGGGACAAACCCGCTTTTGTTCAGCCGCAGCACATCCGCATTCGTGACGGCGTAATCGGAATACGCGCTGTCTTTGTCGGGACAGGAGATCACGGCGACGGGCCGCCCCGTATTTATCCCCAACAGAACGGGCTCTCCCGTTCCGCAGGCGTAAAATCCCTTATCGGTAAAGGCATACAGCGCGCCCCGTCCGTTTTCATACAGCGACGTAACGCCTTCGGGAAGAACCGCCTCCGCCTCTTCCGCGCCCTCGCCGCACACGAGCGCGTCACCCTGCGGGCGGAAATGCATCGCATATACTGGACACAGCTTTTCGCCGTCCTCTCCGAACAGTTCGCATCCGATAAATTCCGCTTCCCGCTCTTTGCAGGCGGGATACACGTTTTCCTTTCCGTAAAAACTCATACCCACCTCCGCGAACGCACGCTCAGTTTGCGGCGGATGACGTTCGCGGCGCGCAGGGCGTCGCGGTATTTCTTTTCCCACATCGCCGCCTGGGAAAACATCCCGCGCGAAAGGCAGAACTCGCACGCGACGCCGTAAGAGATCAGCCGATCGGAGATCTTGCCCGAAAATTCGCTTTCATCCCCCCATTTCTTTTCCGCAGGCGAATAGGTATAGGTCACGGTGACTTCTCCGCCCGCGACGGCGACGTATTCGGGATAAATCTCGAACGGCAGCGGCCGGCCGTCATCGGCGGCAACCTTTTTGATATCCACGGGCGCACAGGAAAACTGAGTGTAGAAGATTCTGCCCCCTGCCGCAGAAAACGATTCCTGCTTTTTGAGCGGGAAATAATCGAGCGCGATCTCGTTTTCCACGAGATTGTAACAGCGCAGAAGGGAATCCAGCTCTCCCGTCGGTTCGCCCGCGAGGTCGTTGATTTCCGCAATGAGATCTTCTCTCCCCATGTTCGCCGCCGCAAGGGCGACGATCTCTTTCACCAACATAATTACCTCCTCAAAAAAAGAGCGGGGGAATTTCTTCCCCCGCCGTTTTGTTACGCCTCGGTAATCCCCGAGAGCATTGCCTGTCCGCAGGGACGGGAACAGATGAGTTCCGCATACTTGACGAGCGTCGCCGTATATACGGGTTTGCCCGCCTGTTGTTTGAGGATTTTTCCGTCCTCGCCTTCCAGCCACTGCCAGTCGCAGAGCTGGTGCAGGCAGAAATCGTCCGTATTGAGAAGGTACATCGTGCCGTCGGGGCAGAATCTGTCCGCGACGACGGGGATACCGTTGAAGCTCATCGCGCGGTATCCGCCTTCCAGCTCCATGCTCTCCGCCTGCTTGTATGCGGAGAGTTTTTCCGCGAGCGCGCGCTTGACGCCCCACGAGCATACGATAAAGTTGACGGTGCTGTTCGCGTTCTCTTCCAGCTTGTCGATCGCCGTCTGAATCTTGGTCTCGGAAATTTCGCCGACGGAAGCCTGCTTATACGGTTTGAGCCAGGCGTTATCCGCACGGGAAACGCCGTAAAGCGTTTCGCTGTCCGAAAAGATCGCGCCGAGACCGGTGATTTCCAGCCCGTAAGAATTCTGGAGCACGATCGCCGCGCCCTCGCCTTCCGCAATGCTTTCGCCCGAGAGCACGACTTTCTTGCCTTCGCGGTCGACGGAAAGGATGGTGCGGGCGGTTGCGATCGGGGACGCCGATTCATACACGTCCACGATCATTCCCTCGGCGAGCGCCTTGACGGAATCGACGGTATACGTCGTGCCGCTGACGGCGGTGATCGCCGCGAGCTTGCCCGTTCCGTCGCCGAACAGCATTCTGCCGAAATTGAAGGAAGAGCTCTTCACGAGTCCCTCCATCTCGTCGTTGAGCAGGTTGACGAATGCGCCTTCGTTGTTGGCGGAAGCGCGGATCGCCTTATCCGAAATATCGATCGTGCCGTACAGATTTTTGAGAGTCGCCACGAACTGCGCATAGCGGTTTGCTCCCGCCGCGGGCAGTGCGCCCTCTTCCGTGCCCGCGCCCACGCCGCCGTTCACGCCGTAGCGCACGAGCTTTCTCACGTCTTTGCCCCATACGTCCGAGGTGCTCTGTCTGATCCTCGCAAGCAGAGGATTGACCGAGAGATTGAGCTGATCGCTCACGATACCGAGATAGTAGGATTTCAAAGCGTTGTCTGCCGTCTGAGTAGTTACCATGTATTATTTCTCCTTGTGATTCTGAAAATAGCCGAGCGCGAGTTTTCCCGCCTCCGCAATGGATTTTGCACGGACGGCGGGCGCGGTGACGCCCGCGCCTCCGCCCGTCATCAGAGGTACGCCCTGCACAGAGCTGAGATATTCGCTCACGATGCGCGAACGCACCTCGTCGTTTTCTTTGACCGCGCGGTAAAGCGCATCGCCGTCGCGCGGCGCCGCGGCGGAATCCGCGCCTTCCGTTTGCCTATCATGAGTCGGCACGGCAGGCGACGGTTTGTTCCCCTCTTCGAGTTGCTTCAACCGCTGACTGCGACGGGTGAATTCCGATTGAAGCTCCTCATAGGCGTGCATGAGGGCATCAACGCTCTTGAACTTCCCCAGCGGCATGCGGCCTTCCTTCTCTTCCGCCTCCGCGGTGTGCCCCGCCGCCTGAACTTCATTGCTTTGCATGTTCTCCTCTTCCATATTTATTCTCCTTTGCGACGTCGGTGATCTTCGAGGTGACGCAAAATCCTCTCCTTCGTCGCCGCGTCCTTTTCTCCGCCCGAAAGCAGGGCGCGCGTGTGCTCGACGATATGCAGATCGTGATCGTCATATTCCTCTGCCGCGATGTCCTCTTCCGTCAGAAGCACGTTCTCCCGCTCCGCCTTTTTGATATGCAGATTGGAAATGTCCCGCGCATTCTCGAACGTACCGAATCCCAGCGCGTCGAGCACCTTGTTCCTCGTTTCGTCCGAAAGCCCGCCGTCCTTGTCGTTGAGAAGCCCCAACTGAAGAAGCGACAGCACTTCTTCCCGTCTTTGTTCCGAGGTCTGGTCGTACCCCGTCTCAAAGCGCACGTCGTCCGCCGAGATATCGCTCGAATCGAAATAGAACAATTCGGTATCCCCGCCCGTTCCCGTCATGCGCATCACGCGGCCTGCGGAAGCAAACTGCTTGTAAAGATGCAGGATCTGCTTTCCCGCCTCTTTGACGGCGCGTTCCACGCTCTCCGCGCTCACGGTCATGCGGTTGGTATCCTGGTCGATGAGCAGCTGCAGTCCCGTGGCGGAAGTGACGTGCGTGGGATTGGCGGAATTGCGCGAGATCTCGCTCATTCCCGAAACGAGAATGAACTCGCTCGAAATGCGCTCCTCCTCTTCGGCAAATTCGGCGGGAATCTTGCCGCAGTCGAGGAAGCCCGGCATAGGCGAACCCTGGCGATAGACGAGGACTTTTCCCGGATATAAGCCCTCTTCCGCCAGTTCTTCCGCGTCCACCGAGCCGTCCTCGACGGCGATGACCCCCATCGAAAGGCGGTTCAAAAATTCGTGCTTGCGGTTTCTGACCGCGTTGTACGCCCGCTGCAACGGAATCATTCTGTCCACGACGGACGTCCCGAAAAAGGAACCTGCGAGCGGGATACAGACCTGACGGACGAAGGGAAGCACCCGTTCTCCCCTGTCGCCGTTCCGATAGGGAAGATTCCCTTCGTACAGCAGGTTGTCTCCCGCGACGATCTCCAGCCGCCCGTCGGGATGTTCCGAATCGGGCATGGTATACCGCTCGATCAGGATTTCGTGATCGGCGAGGACGGGCTTTGAATCGGCGTCCGCGGCGCGTTTCCAGCCGCCTGCGGACGCGTACGGCGCAAAGGAAAAATCGGAAATATCCCTGCCATGTACCTTGACGCCGAACTTTTCCTCGATCTCGGACACGGGTACCGCCTTTGCGTGGATGAGGCTTTTCACCTCGGACATGCTGCCCGCCGTCAGCTGATCGGGATACACTTCAAAGGGCGAAAGAGCGACGATGCTGACGTCCCCTTCCCGAACGGGATGCCCCGTCGGGTCGGTTCCGATGACCTTCCCCTCTTCGGAGTTCCAGACAACTTTATAAAAGGACGTGCCGCACGTTTCCGACCACAGCGTCGCGTCCGAGATCACCTTGTCGAGATCTACTCTGTTCTTGACGGAAGCGAGGATGTTGGAGCACAGCCGCGCCGTTTTGAGATCGTCCTCGCTGTCCGAAAACGCCCTGACGTTAAGGGACGGGCGCACCTTGGCGAGACGGGCAAGCCGCGTATCGATCGTAGGCGCGATGTGATTGAACACCCGACGCGACTGCCAGTAAAACGCCGCGTCCTCTTCCTCGATCTC
>CASGEQ010000040.1 GCA_949300535.1 uncultured Bacillota bacterium | reverse complement strand
ATTCCTGCAAAATCGTTTCTGTTGGTTCGTCTTGTCGGCATCACGGTACCGCTCTTAAAGATCGAACTCATTATACCACACCCGTTCGGGAAAGTAAAGGGTTTTCAGAAAATTTCCGTCAATTCAAACCGCGCTTTGTCGCAGGAGGTAAGATAATAAGTAATGCCGTTCTTTTCCGTGCGCAGCGGGAAATAATTGCTCCCGTGCAGATGCCCGAACACGACTTTATCCACACCGTTCTCCTCAAAGAGGCGGGTAAAGACGGTATCTTCCTTTCTGACCGAAAAGGGCGGGTAATGGATGAGTGCGATGAGCGTGTCCCCCTCTTCGCGTACCTTTTTCACTTCCTGAAAAGCGAGGCGGAACCGCTCCCCTTCGCGCAGATACAGCTTCATGTCCTGATCGGTAAAGTCGGTGCTTCCGGGGCACGACCAGCCTCGCGAGCCAGCGATGATATATTTGCCGATCTTCACGCAGTCGTTCTGCAAAAAGCAAAAGGTATCGTCGGGTGCGGCAGCGCGGACGCGGGAAATGGCGCTCCACCAAAAGTCATGGTTGCCGCGGATGAACACCTTTTTGCCTTTGAGCGGCGCGAGGGAACGCACGTCGTACATCCCCTCTTCGAGATACATCCCCCAGGACGTGTCCCCGCCGATGAGCACGATGTCCTCGTCCGTGACCTTTTCCTGCCAGTCTTTTATGATCTTTTCAAAGTGACCTTCCCATTCGGGACCGAATACGTTCATCGGCTTGTCCGCCTTGCCCGAAAGGTGCAAATCGCTGATCGCGTAAACTTTCATATGAAAAAATTATAGCACACCGCGCGGGAAAAGTAAAGCCATTCCCGCCCATCAAAAAAGGACGGCTTGCATACGTTGCAGTCGTCAGAAAAAGAGGGCATTGCACCCCGTAAACATCATAAAAAGGCAAAAAAAGTATAGCGCGGTTTTTTCAGAACGGAAAATACAAACGCTCACTTTACTTTTATATCGGATTATGATATAATTTCCGTAACGGCGGCAGTCTGCTTTTTGGGACCCTCCGCTCGATTCGGACAAGGAGAGAAATGATATGGAAACGATCGGCGCGATCATAACGCCTGTGCTTACCGTACTTTTGGTTGGGCTTATCCTGCCGATGGTATTGTCCGCCGACAAAAAATCAGCCAAAACTGCCGAAAAAGACCGCTGTATCTGCTATGGCAGCGCAATCATGTTCACAGTAAAACTTTTCATCGTTGCTTTGATGCTGGTCACATCGGTGACCATTGTATGCACGATCTTGAGCATCATCGATCCTCAGATGATGGGAGTATCTTCCGAAGATATCGGAGGGATCGCTTTTCTGTGGATTCTGTGCATCGTGTTCGATATCCTGAGTATTTTCATTTACACAATTTTAAAACGCAAAATATTCTACGACGATGTCTCTTTTACGGAATTCAAGCTCTTCAGAAAACCGAAAAAATATCTGTTTTCCGACATCACAGGAATAATCAATGATACTAAAATTGTCATTTATAGCTATCGATCGCCCACTCGTCGCAAGGGCAAACTGAAAATTTATTTTGGGAATGAATGCGTAAAAATCTCAGGGCTAATGCACGGAATCAGCCCATTTATCGAAGTCCTGCATGAGAAGTGTAAAAGGATAAAATTCAACTGAACGCAAACAGTCAAAAAGAGCGAAGATTTTTATAATCTTCGCTCTTTTTGATTCAAAGGAATTGCCTTTTCGCGTTTTTACTTACCCGCCTCTTTGAGGAAATACGCCTGCGCGTCCAGCATTTCGCCCAGCGTTTCCACCTTGCGGTATTCCCCGTCCGCGCACAGCTTGCGCGCCTTGACGTTGTCCGAGAGCATCACGCGGAGAATATCCACGATCTTTTCCTCAATACGCTTGTCGAGTACGGGCGCGGCGATCTCCACCCGCTGGTCGGTGTTGCGCGTCATGAGGTCTGCGCTCGATATGTACGTCACGCGGTCTTTCCCCTCGCCGAAACTGTAAATGCGGGAATGTTCCAAAAACCGCCCGACAATGCTGATCACGCGGATATTCTCCGTCTTTCCCGGAACGCCCGGCAAAAGACAGCAGATCCCGCGAACGACAAGTTCGATCTTCACGCCCGCGCAGCTCGCTTCTTCCAGCTTGTCGATGATCTCTTTGTCGGTCAGGCTGTTCATCTTGGCGAGAATATGCCCCTCTTTTCCGTCTTTTGCCTTTCCGATCTCTCGGTCCATGTACTCAATCAGCCCGCTTTTGAGCGTTTCGGGCGCGACAAGAAGCCGCTGATAGACATAATCCGTATTACAGATCGCGATATTGCGGAAGAACGCGACGGCGTCTTCGCCGATCTGCTGATCGGCCGTGATGATGTTGAGGTCGGTGTACTGCTTGCTCGTGGATTCGTTGTAATTCCCCGTCCCCAGATGGGTGATGTAGCGAATGTCTTCCCCGTCTTTCAATACGATGGAGATGATCTTGGAATGCACCTTGTAATTCTCCATGCCGTAGATAATGGTGCACCCCGCTTCCTGCAATTTGCCCGCGAAGTACATATTGTTTTCCTCGTCGAACCGCGCGCAGAGCTCGATGACGACGGTAACCTGCTTTCCGTTCTCGCTCGCTTTGCACAAAAGCTCGGCAATGCGCGAATGGCTCGCAAGGCGGTATATGGTGATCTTGATCGCGCTCACCCTCGGATCGGATGCGCATTCTTCCAGAAGATCGACGACGGGCGACATGCTGTCGTAGGGATAAGACAGGAACAGGTCGCGGCGGAATACCGCCTCGATGAGGGAAGGAGATTGCGCGATCTCGTCAGGCACGGCGCCTTTGAAGGGCGGATATTTGAGCTGCGCCGCCGCCTCGGGCGGCAGGAAGTTGCCCAGAGAGAACATAAACTTATAGTCGAAAAACCGCTCGTCGCAATATGCGAACGCGGGATTGAGTTTGAGCAGTTTAAGCACGAAATCGCGCAGTTTTCCCTCTTTCGTGTCCGTTTCCAGCCTTACGACGTTGAGCCGCGCGCGCGATTCCACCTTCTTTTTCATGATCTCGGAGAAATCGCGCTCTAAATCGGTATCGTCGATATGCGTGTCGAAATCGGCGTTGCGCGTGACGCGGATCATCGTCTGCTCGTTGACCGTATACCCCAAAAACGCGAGCTTGCCGAACGCGCGGACGAGCTCTTCGAGCGGGATCAGGCGCACCTTTTCCCCGCCGCCCAGCCGATACAGCCGATCGAGCGCGGAATTGATCGCCATGACGCCGATCATGCGCCGTCCCTCTTTTTCGAGATCGTAGAGCATATAGCTCTTCATGTTCTCGAACTGCATGAGCGGATGTTTCGCGTCCAGCACCATGAGCGAGAGCAAAGGCAGGATATGCGCCGTGAAGATCGCCTTCCCCTCTTCCCTCTGACGGGGCGTGAGATCGTCCGCGCGCACAATTCGGATTCCGTTTTTGGAAAGCTCTTTGCGCAGACGGGAATAGCACGAGGAACGCACCTCATAAAGCCGCGAAACGACCGAACTGATTCCGTCCAGTTGCTTTGCCGCCGTCAGGCGCGTTTTATTGTCCGTTTCCTGCGGCGCGGATACGCTTTCGTTATACAGGCTCCCCACGCGCACCATGAAAAATTCGTCCAGATTGGAGCCGAAAATGGACAAGAACTTGCACCGCTCCAACAGCGGGTTGGTGAGATCGAGCGCCTGATCGAGCACGCGCTTGTTGAACAACAGCCAGCTGTATTCGCGGTTGACATAGATATCCCTGATAAATTTCTTTTTGACTTTTTCCGTCACGACAGGTTCTTTCAAGTGATCACTCCTCGCTTTGTTCGCTCTTCTGTTCCGTCTCGGCGGATTCCGCTTCCGCGGTCGTCTCCTCCGCCTTTCCCTCGGATTTTGCGGTCTCCTTGCTTGCCTTTTTGGGTCTTCCGCGCTTTGCCGCGGGTTTTTTATCGGCTTCCGCTGCTTTTTCCGCGGGTTTTTCTTCCGGTTCGGCGGACTTTCCCTCAGCTTCCGCGGCGGTTTCCTCTTTGACTTTCTTGGGGCGCCCGCGCTTTGCCGCGGGCTTTTTATCGGCTTCCGCTGCTTTTTCTGCGGGTTCGGCAGATCTTTCCTCCGACTTTTCGGATTTTTCGGCTTTTTGCTTTTTCGCCTTCTTTTCCTTTTTCTCTTTGACCTCCGTCGGAGCAAGCTCGGGGATGCGGCGCGCTATGCCGCCCGTTTCCCCGCGGGCAAAGTCGAAATACAGCCCCGTTTCCTTTCCTTCGAGGACGAGCTGCAGATATCCCTCCTTCACGCCCTTGTCGCTCACGATGATATTCTCCACGCCGAAACGCTTGAACAGCGTTTTGAGCACGATCGCGGCAGAACCCACATAATAGAGTTTTTCGGGCGCGTTGTTCAGGATGAGCGCCGAGCGATCGACGCCCGAAAGCAGATGTTTGACGAGCTTTTTGAATTTTTTATAGCGGATGGTCTTGACCTCTTCCGTCTCGCTGACGTCCGCAAATTCCGCATAGATATCGTAAACCGCGCGCCCCGTCGCGCCGACGATGATCGCCGTCGCAAACACGTCTCCGCTCGGAATGCCCGCATCGTCCAGACGATCGGATACATACTCACGGATATCCTTTGCTTCACGCTCGTTGGGCTGTATCTTGCGGATAAACTTGCGGTGAAGATCGAGAAGCCCGAAATCGAGACTTACCATATCGTCCTTGTTGCGCTTGGAAAAGTCGCACAACTCCACGCTCTTGCCGCCCACGTCGATGAGCACAGCGCGGTCATAGGAGGCATAATACACGTTGGCGACGTAATCGCAGTACGCCTCCGTCGTCCCGTCGATAAAATTGACGGCAAGCCCCGTCTTTTCCTGCACGAACGCGCTGACCTCGTCGCAGTTCTCGATATGGCGGAATGCCGCCGTCGCGATGAGATAGCATCGGTCCGCGCCGAGATTGCCGCTCGTCTCCTTCATGACGCGCAGCCCTTCCGCCAGCTTTTCCATGCCGCGCAGGGAAAGCGTCTTGCCTTCGCGGTAATGAAGAAGGCTGATCGCCACGCGGTCTTTATAGATGATCTCCGTCTTGTGATTGTCCGCTTCCGCGACGATCATGGACAGACTGCTCGAACTGATGTCGATAACCGAAAATTTCATACTTAAAACTCCTGATCTTGTATTACCTGTAATTTTATGCGTTGTCCCCGAAACAGATACCCAGATTTCTGGCGGCTTTCACCGTTTCCCCGTTCGGGTCGACGAGTTTATACTTGCCCGCGATGTCCGAAAGCGCGTTGAAGGTGATACGGTTTCCCGATACCGCCACGGTCACGCCGAACCGCCCCGCCTTTGCGAGCCGCGCCGCATATTCCCCGAGCTTGGTACACAGCAGCCGATCGTACGCGCAGGGCGTGCCGCCCCTCTGCAGATACCCGGGCACGCAGACGCGCGTTTCCGCGCCCGTCAGCTGCTGCAAAACTTCCGCGAGGTGGGGCGTTACCGTCGTTTCGCCGCGCTCCGTGCGGACAAAGACGCGCTCGTCCTTTTTATATTTCGCTTCCGACGCAAGCACCGCGCCCTCCGCGACCGCGATCATGGTACAGCGATTCCCGTTTTTCAGGCGCCCGGCAACGAACGCCGCGACCGCCTCGGGAGAAAAGGGAATTTCGGGGATGAGAATGGCGTCCGCGCCCGCCGCAATGCCCGTTTCCAGCGTGAGCCAGCCCGCCTTGTTGCCCATGAGCTCCACGAGCATGGTGCGGCTGTGACTCTCCGCCGTCGTGCGGATGCGGTCAAAGCTCTCCGTCGCGACTTCCACTGCCGTGCGGAATCCGAAGGTCACGTCCGTGCCGTAAATGTCGTTGTCGATGGTCTTGGGAACGCCGATGACGTTGCAGCCCTCCATGCACAAAAGCGCCGCCGTCTTGTGCGTTCCCGCGCCGCCCAGCGTGAACAGGCAGTCAAGCCCCATCTTGCGGTAATTGGCGCACATTTTCTGCAAACGCGACGTGCCGTCCTCTTCCGCCAGGGTCATTTTCTTGAACGGCTGACGGGACGTGCGCAGAATGGTGCCGCCCTTATCCAGGATATCCTCGAAATCTTCCCTCTTTAAGGGATAGCTTTCCCCGCGGATGAGCCCGCCGTAGCCGTCGGGAATGCCCACAAGTTCCGCGTTTTTGATATTTGCAGACGCCGCAAGCCCGATCGCACGGATGACGGCGTTGAGTCCCGAGCAGTCGCCGCCGCTCGTCAAAATTCCGATTTTCATATTAGCCTCCGGCACTATTTTACTACCGATCCCCCGCCTTGTCAAGACAAGCCCTTTTCTTTTTACACGATTATTACAACCCTTTCACGAAAAAAAGCGCTTTTCTGACGGAAAATGCCTTAGATTCTGCAAAAACGACGAAAATCGGGAATACCTTATTCGGCATGACGGAAAAGGCGCGCCGACCGTCGGTCGGCGCGCCCTGAAAACGCTGTCTTATTCGAGTTCGAATGCACCCGTATAGAGCTGATAGTACTTGCCCTTCTGCGCGATGAGCTGTTCATGGTTGCCGCGCTCGATGATGACGCCGTGTTCAAGCACCATGATCGCCTGGCTGTTGCGCACGGTCGAGAGCCTGTGGGCGATGACGAATACTGTCCTGCCCTCCATCAGCTTATCCATACCCTTTTCGATGAGCGCTTCCGTATGCGTATCGATGGAACTGGTCGCCTCGTCGAGAATGAGGACGGGACAGCGGGATACCATTGCCCGCGCGATGGACAGAAGCTGGCGCTGACCCTGCGAGAGATTCGCCCCGTCCGCCGTGAGCATGGTCTGATACCCCTGCGGGAAGTTGCGGATGAACGGGTCGGCGTTGGCGAGCTTTGCCGCCTCGATGCATTCCTCGTCCGTCGCGTCCATGCGGCTGTAACGGATATTGTCCATGACCGTACCCGTGAACAGGTGGGTATCCTGCAACACGGTGCCGAGCGAATGGCGCAGATCGTCCTTTCGGATGTCGCGGATGTTGATTCCGTCGTAAGTGATCGTCCCCGACTGAATGTCGTAGAAACGGTTGATGAGGTTGGTGATCGTCGTTTTGCCCGCGCCCGTACTGCCGACGAATGCGATCTTCTGCCCCGGCTTTGCATAGAGCGAAATATCGTGCAGGACGGTCTTGCCCTCTTCATATCCGAAGGTAACGCCGTAGAAGCGGATATCCCCTTTGAGCAGGACATAGCGGAAGCCGTCTCCCTCGGGGACCTTCCACGCCCAGATATCGCTGTTTTCCTCTTCGCGGTATTCGCCGTTTTCTTCCGTCACCTTGACGAGCGTGACGTTGCCGCCCTCGTCCTCGGGCACGGCGTCGAGTATCTCGAAGATACGTTCCGCGCCCGCGAACGCCATGACGATGGAGTTGAACTGCTGCGTGATCTGCTGAATGGGCATATTAAAGGAACGTACGAAAGTCAGGAAGGACACGATCGCACCCAGCGACAGCGCGCCCGAAATCCCCTGAATCCAGCCATAGGGCGAGACCGCCGCCCATGTTCCGCCCATCGCCAGCATTGCCGCGACGAACGCGACGACGATATACTGGATATAGCCGATATTATTGGAAATAGGCCCGATGACGTTCGTGAGCACGTTCGCCTTGGTCGCATTCCTGCGCAGTTCATCGTTTAACGCGTGGAAACGCTCTTTCGCCTGCTCCTCATGGCAGAATACCTTGACCACTTTCTGTCCGCTCATCATCTCCTCGATATAGCCGTTGACCGCGCCGAGCGATTTCTGCTGGCCGAGGAAATACTTGCCGCTCCGCTTTGCGAGCGACTGCGTCAGGATGAGCATGCCCGCCACAAAGATCAGGGCGACGACGGTGAGCGTGACCGAATAGAAGAGCATCATGGCGAGCGCACCGAGAATGGTGACCGACGACGAGATGAGCTGCGGAATGGTCTGGGAGAGCATCTGCCGAAGCACGTCCGTATCGTTGGTGAAGCGGCTCATGAGCGCGCCGTGCGTGTTGGTATCGAAAAATTTCAGCGGAAGCGTCTGCATATGCGCAAACATCTCGTTGCGCAGGCGGCGCAGGGTGCCCTGCGCGACGACGATCATGATTCTGTTATACAGATAGGTGCAGGCCGCGCCCGCGAGGAAGATCCCGCCCATCAGGCAGAGCGCGCCGATGAAGGCGGAATAGTCGGGATCGGCGGCTCCCTTGAGGGGAATGACGTAGCTGTCCACGAAAATTCCGAGGAAGGCGCTGCCGCCGATGGATGCAAGCGCGGAGACGACGATAAGAATACTTGCGAGAATAAACTTCCCCTTGTGTTCGAGGAACATGTATTTCATCAGGCGGCTGAAAACCACCTTTTCGTTGCCGGAAAGCTGTACTTTCCCGCGGGGGCCGTGTCCGCGCCCGAATGCCGCACCGTTATTCGGCTGTGCCATCTTCGTCACCTCCCTTGTTCTGCGATTCGTAGATATCCCGATAAAGCGCATTCGTCCTGAGAAGTTCTTCATGCGTCCCGAACGCCGCAATTCGGCCCGCTTCCAGGATCATGATGCGGTCGGAATCCTGCACGGACGCGATACGCTGCGCGATGATGATCTTGGTCACCTCGGGCGCGTGTTCGCGGAGCGCCGCGCGGATTTTTGCGTCCGTTTTGGTATCGACCGCACTCGTCGAATCGTCCAGAATGAGAATTTTCGGTTTTTTCAGGAGCGCGCGCGCAATGCAGAGGCGCTGTTTCTGTCCGCCCGATACATTGACGCCGCCCTGCCCCAGATCGTATTCATATTTTCCGGGAAGCTGTTCGATGAACTCGTCGGCGCAAGCCTGTTTCGCCGCCGTTTCCAGCTCTTCCTGCGTGGCGTTCTCGTTCCCCCAGCGCAGGTTTTCCGCCACGGAACCCGAGAACAGCACGTTCTTCTGCAATACCATCGCGACGGCGTTGCGCAGCGCTTCCACGTCGTATTCGCGCACGTCGCGGCCGCCGACTTTGACGCAGCCGCTCTTCACGTCGTAAAGGCGGGGAATAAGGGATACGAGCGTACTCTTGGAAGAGCCCGTCGGCCCGATCACGCCGATCGTCTCGCCCGAACGGATATGGAAGGACACGTGTTGCAGGACGTCCGCTTCCGCGTCTTTCACATAGGCAAAGGATACGTCTTCGAAATCGACGGAACCGTCCTTTACCTCCGTGACGGGATTTTCGGGATTCACGATGGTGCTCTTTTCTTCCAGCACTTCCGAGATACGGTCCATTGCGGGACGCGCCATCGCGATAAAGGTCAGAACCATGGCGACCATCATGACGCCCGAAAGAATCTGCGTGGAATAGGACAAAAGTCCGGTAAGGTCGGAAACCCCCATCTTATCGCCGATGATATTCACGCCGCCGACCGCGAGCAAAATGATCATCGTCGCATAGATGACGATCTGCACCGCGGGCATAATGAGCGCCATGATGCGCTCTGCGCGGACGGAATATTCGAACACGTCCTTCGTTGCCTTCTGATATTTTTCGATCTCCTCGTCTTCGAGGACATACGATTTGACGACGCGGATCGCCGTCAGGTTTTCCTGCGCGACGGAATTGAGCTTATCGTACTTTTTGAACATCTCGCGGAAGTTGGGCTGCACGCGCCGCATGAGGAAAAACATCACGAGGCCGAGCAGGACCGCCGCGGCAATGAAAATCCAGGCAATGCCGGGATTGATCACGAAAGACATGATCGCCGCAAAGATAAACAATACGGGCGCGCGCACCAGCATGCGGATGGACATCTGGAACGCCATCTGCACGTTGGTCGCGTCCGTCGTCATTCTCGTGATGAGCGACGCCGAGGAAAAACGGTCGATATTCGCAAACGAATACGTCTGGATATGATCGTACATATCGTCGCGTAAGTTGGCGACGAACCCCGCGCTCGCCTCGGACGCGAGCTTTCCGCCGAGGACCCCGCAGACCAGGGATACCACCGCCATCGCGAGCATGATTCCGCCGTATATGAGAATGGAATACACGTCGTTCATGGTAAGCCCCGTTCCCGCGTCGTTCGCCGTCTCGATGACCGCGATAAGTTTTGTCATCATAAACGGGATGAGAATTTCCATCGCCGCTTCGCCGACCATGATGACAGGCGTCAGAATGGCGCGCGATTTGTATTGACGAATGCTTTTTGTCAGTGTCTTTATCATACCTGCTCCTTACCTTCTTTCCCGGGATCGGCGAGATTTTCCGTCGCGCGGACGAGAAACTTCTCAAAAGCCGCCCGCTCTTCCGCCGTAAAGTCTGCGAGCAACCGCTCTTCCGCCCGCTCGATGAACCGCTTGCACTCGCGGGCGACGTCCCGCCCCGATTTGGTCAGCAGGACTCGCTTGGAACGGGCGTCATCCCCCGTTTCACGGGTGATATATCCCTCCTGCTCCAGCGTCTGAAGCAAGCTCGTCACGGAAGAGGAGCGCAGATTGCACATCTGACGGATATCTTCCTGAATACAGCTTTCCCCCCGCTCTTCCCGACGGTCCAGAAAACCCAGCAAACGGATCTGCGCCGACGTCAGCCCTTTGTTTTTCAGGTTTTCGTTCATCAGGCGGTGCAATTCCCGCGCCAGCGCGCCGAGATATACTCCTATGAGTTCCATGCGTTTCTCCATAAAAAATAATTAGGACTCTAACTGTTAGAATCCTAATTATTTTACTATCATCGTCAGGGAAAGTCAAGAAACGGAATAAGAAAATTCTGTGAAAACATTCCGTCCTCTGCGCATGGTTTTCTGTCGGCGGTCATATCGGGAAACGGCCGTTTCGTTACGGAGCGGGAACCCCCGCGCAGCTTATTTTTTCGCATCTGATACAAAACTGCTGCCCGTCGGGAAAACGCAGCGTGACTGCATCCGATCCTTCAACAACCTCGCCTTCGAAACAGATGCGGAGCATATCCGCCATCTGTCCGATAAAATCCGCATGCGTGATATCGGTATATCCTGTCATAAAGTCTCTCCTCCTATGAATTTCTTATGTCACGATTATTCTAACCGAAAGAAAATGTCGGATATCGGCAATGTTTGTATGTATTTGTCGAAAGGTAGCGAAACGCGAGCGAAATTCGGCAAATTATTTATAAAAATACGGCAAAGCGGCAATTTTTACGCTTGACAGGGACGGGATTATAAGGTATAATGTAGGCACGACAAGCGGGAATCGCCTAGCGGTATGGCGTCAGCTTCCCAAGCTGATTCCGGCGGGTTCGACTCCCGTTTCCCGCTCCAAAAAAAGCGCACTCACAAGGAGTGCGCTTTTCGTTTATGAACGGGAGCCGAGGGCAGAGGCGTTTGCGCGGGCAAACGGATAAAATATTGGGCAATCTGCGAATTTTCGCCTGTGGAGCGGCATGCAAAAAGGACGGTCCTTGCGGATCGCCCCTTTGCCGAAAAAATCTTCTATCGTTACGCTTTTACGCGAACGCGGCCTGCCGCCCTGCGGCGGCTTTTCTTTTCGGGCGGAAGTTCGCCCGTTTCCCGCAGCCACTCTGCGGTATCCTGCAATGTCTCGTACAATTCGCGCGGACGATAGCCCAGCTCGGACGTCGCCTTATCGTGCGAAAAACGCGCGTTTTCGCGCAGTACACGCAAGGAATAGCTCGTGAACAGCGGTTTTCTTCCCCGCTTCTTTGCAAGATATTCCGAAAGCGGCGCAAACATCTTTGCAAGCCAGAAAGGAACCGTTCCGATTTTTCTGCCGCCCGCGATCGAGCGCAGCATGGAAATCATCTGCGGAATCGGATGATAATTACCCGTCAGAAGATAGCTCTCGCCCACTCTTCCGCGCTCTTCCGCCGCGAGAATCCCGTCCGCCACGTCGCGCACGTCCACAAAATCGTATCCACCCTTTACGCTTGCGGGGAGTTTCCCCGTAAGATAGTTCTTGATCATCTGAACGAGATGATTTGCCTTTCCGTTATACGGCCCGATGATGCCCGACGGCTGCACGATGACGACGGGCAGTCCTTTCTTTGCCATGGCGAGCACCTCGTTTGCGGCGCGCGCCTTGGATTTCGCGTAAGCGCCGTCCACTTTGTCGGGGAAGTATTCCCTCTGCTCGCGCTTTACTCTGCCCTTCGGGAGATCGCTCAGCGCGTGGACGGAACTCACATACACGACCTTTTCCGCGCCGATGCGCATGCACTCTTCCATGACGTTGCGCGTGCCGCCGACGTTGACTTCTTCCAGCGCGGGATTTTTTCCCCCGCCGATATCCACGATCGCCGCGCAATGAATGACGACGGGCGTATATCCCTCGGGCACGGTAAAGAATTCGCGCATTTCATCCTTGCTGCGCACATCGCCGAAGACGATCTCAACGCCGAGACGGCGCAGAAAGCCCGTATCGTCCCCGCGCAGAACGAGCGCGCGGATCCGCTCCCCTTTTTCTCTCAGACGGGCACACAGCGCACTCCCTACGTGCCCGCTTGCGCCCGTTATCAGATAAATCTTCTTCATGATTTCACCCCCCTGTTGCAAAACTGCCTCCGTTGTGGTATAATATGATAAAAGATTGACAACGGTTTTTCTTCAAACTGATTATACCACAGGGAAAGATAAAACATAACGGTCAATTTTTTTGAGAGCGTGCGTATCCGAACACTTTTGGCGGATATGTCCGAAAGGAGGACAAATCGATGAACATTGAAAATCGCGACCTGCGCGTCAAACTGACGCATAAGATGATCATCGACGCTTTTATACAGCTGAGAAAAGA
>CASGEQ010000039.1 GCA_949300535.1 uncultured Bacillota bacterium | reverse complement strand
TCAGAAACGGAAAAGCTGCCGTCGATCTCAGCATATCCGCTTACGAGGTCGTGCTTCTGGAAATCGGATAAGGAGGCTACTATGAAGATAAAGAAAATCGCGGCGTTCCTGATGCCCCTTACGCTCGTCTGTTCGGCAGTCACTTGCGCGGGCTGTGCCGATGCCGAAGGGGAATATTACGAAGAGATTTATTCTAATCCGCTCGAGGGCGTCGATCTGGGCGGATACGATACGCTCACATTGGCGGAAGAGGGGGATGCGGTCACGTTGGAAAACGAAAACGTGCGACTCATTCTCGACCGCGCGACGGGCGGGATCCGCGAACTTGCGAACAAGCAGAGCGCGCTGTATCTCGTCAGAGATGCGGGAGGCGAGCCGCTGACCGTCCTCAAACGAAGCGGAGCGCATCTTACGGGGTATGAAACGTTTGAATACGACGGCATCCGTGAGGAAGGGCGGGCAGGCGCACTCCTTACCTGGGGGTTCGCGGGCGGTCTGACCGTTCGGGCGGAAGTCTCCTTGAAGGAGTCCGCCGACGAGTTGGTATTCCGTCTCGGCTATGAAGGGAACGACGCATCCGATCCCGTGCTGTGCGTGGAATATCCCGTGTTATGCCACGTCGGTTCTCTGTACGAAGGGGAGAGCGATTATCTGTTGCATCCTTTCGCGACGGGATACCTCTTTCAGAATCCCGTGGAAAATTTTGACGGGGAGACGTTTGCGGGCATCACGCGCGAATACGGACTGTATCCTTCGGGTTGGGAAAGCCCGATGCAGTTCTACGCGTATTATTCTCTCGGGATCGGCGGATTTGAAATCATGACGCGCGACGGTGGGAATACCATAAAGAGCTTTCCCGTCGTTGCCGACGACGTCGGTCTGCGCGCGTCCGTATGGCATTATCCCGACGATCCTTCTGAGCAGGCGGCGGAGTTCGGTTACGATATTTCCGTCGGCAATCTCACGGAAGGAACGTGGTATGAAGCGGCGGAAAAGTATCGCGATTGGGCGACGGAGCAGAGCTGGGCAACGGAAAACGGTAAGTTGTCCGAGCGCACGGACATTGACGAAGTGTTTTATGAAGAGGTCGTCGCCTGCAATTTCAATTTCCCGTATCACCTCGTATACGGCGAAGCGGAACAGCGCGAGCTGTATGAGAAGATGCGCGAAAACGTGGGCGGGAAGATGCTCAACGTCTTTTTTGCCGACGACGATCGGGTGATCGATCTTTCCAAGGAATACGGCGACTATTTCGTTCGTTTCGAGTTTCCCGATTTTCATTCGGTGACGACAGCCGAACAGAATCCCGTCGAATGGGATACGGCGATAAGAAATGCGGACGGGGGACATGCGGCGTATTGGCTGAACGGAACGCAGCAGTTTTACGAATGCGCGTCTTGCGAAGAGTATCTTTCCCGTTTTGCGCAAAAAGAACAGGGATGGCACGATCGTTACGGCGTGAGCGGGTATTATCACGACGTCGGTATCGCCGCCGTTCATCCCAAGCAATGTTACGACAGTTCGCATCCGCACGGAACGCGCGTCAATATCGTGGAAGAGTGCCTTGCGCAGATGGCTTTGACCAAAGAGATCGGGCAAAAGAACGGCGCGAATATTTACGGACAGGAACTCATTTTCGAACAGATGTTGCCCTATCTGGATTTTTATCAGGCGCGCGGAAATGCCGAAGAATTGGGCTTTATGGAAAACGACCGCATCCGTCCGCTCATCGAAGGAGGCGTATGCGAAAAGGTATGTCTGTTCGACTATGTCTACGGCGCTTACGGCGCAAAGCGGCTGGACGGGTATCTGTATGCCGACGAACTTCTCGGCGAAAGTTATTACCATATCGCCGCCTATACCGCGCTCAACGGCGGGATTCCCGAGTACAATTATGAATTTGTGCAGAACGGGCAATACCTTCAGCCGCAGGAGCACAGCGCGGAGATGATGTCTTTTCTCGGCGCGCTCGCCAAAGTAAAACAGACGTACGGCAAGGATTATCTCGTTTACGGCGAGATGGCAAAACCGCCCCAGACGGGTGCGGGCGAGATAGAGTACGACTATATCCAGCAGCGCTTTTCCGACGGGACAGACGGAGGAGTCGCCGTATTCGGCAAGACAGTGACGACGGCGTTCCGTTACGGAGAGAAGATTGGCATTTTCATCTGCAATCCCACAAAAGAAGCGCAATCGCTGCGGTTCGTCGTGAACGCGTTGCGGGATTACGGGATCGCGGACGGGGACGTCACGCTGTCGGACGGCGAGGGGACGAAGGCGTTTTCTTCCGTCAGAGACGGAAAACTGCGCGTTGCGCTCGATCTTGAGCCGAGAGAGGTCGTG
>CASGEQ010000038.1 GCA_949300535.1 uncultured Bacillota bacterium | reverse complement strand
GACGCGGTTGAAGCGCTCTTCGTCGGAGATATAGAGCAGGTCGTTGAAGATCGCGAGCAATCCGCCCGCAACGATCGTGATCGCAAGAAGCACTGCGAGGGCTCTGAACGCCGTGCTCTTGAAAAATTGCTTCGCCGTCATTTATTTGCCCTCCTTTGCCGTGTCCGCTTTGACCTTCTTTTCCTTATGAAATCCGAAGGGACGCGCCTTGATCGCCGCGTCGAGAAGGAATACGACGAGGTTCATCAGGACGATGCAGAAGGATACGACTTCGATTCCCGTCGCCTTTCTCAATCCTGCCGTCAGAAGTCCCAAAAGGACGAAATAGATGATGTTGCCGAGCGTGCTCTTCGGAGTGGTGACATAGTCGGTCGCCATGAAGATCGCGCCGAGAATGAGTCCGCCCGAGAGGATAGAGGGAAGGAACTGCGCGAAGTCAAACCCTTCGAGCGCGACCGCGAACAGTCCCGTGACCGCGATATAGATGACGGGAAGATACCACTTGATCACGCCGCGCACGCAAAGATATACGCCGCCGACGAGAAGGGCAACTTTGCACGTTTCGCCGATGCAGCCCGCGACGCCCGTGCCGAGGAGCAGATCGAGCGCGGAGAGGGTGCCTTCTCCCGCAAGTCCGCTCGTGAGCGAGGTCGCGCCCGTCGCAAGCGTGCCGTTGGCGGCGAAAAGCGTGCCGAAGTTGGGATCGGGATAAGCCGTCATCGCCGCGAAAGAGATGAACAGGAAAATTCTGCCCATGAGAGCGGGATTGACGACGTTCTTGCCCGTGCCGCCGAACAGCATCTTGATGACGCCGACCGCGAAGATGCTGCCCAGAAGGGGCATATACCACGCGTCGATGTTCGCGGGAATGATGAGCGCGAGCAGAAGTCCCGTGATGAGGGAGGTGAAGTCAAACTGCTTAAAGAAAGCGTTCACGACTTCCTTGCCGCCGTGCCAGATCTTGTTCTGAATGATATACCACACAAATTCGGTCAGGAAGGCGGAAGCGAGCGAAATGAGGATGAGAACGAGCGCCTGCCAGCCGAACAGTACGCAGCCCGCAATGGTCGCGGGAGCGAGTGCGATCAGGACGTCGAGCATGATCGTCTTGGTCGTCCGTGCCGTCTTGATGTGGGGCGCGGTAGAAACGATAAGTTGATTCATATTTTTTGCGTCCCTCCTTATTTCTTCTTTCTCAGTTCGGCTTTCGCCGTCTTGATCGCCTGCGCCAGCGGTCTGTGCGCGGGGCAGATATACGAGCAGGCGCCGCATTCGATGCAGGAAAGCACGCCGCCGTAGGTGTTTGCCTTTACGTAATCCTTCGTGTTGGTGTAGAACTCCGTCTGCATGGGCATGAGCTTCATGGGGCATACGTCTGCGCATTTCCCGCAGTTGATGCAGGGAGTGGGCTCGTCCGCATTCGTTTCGTCTGCCGTCATGAACAGAAGGCCGGAGGTCGTCTTGGTAACGCTGCCTTCCAGTCCAGTCAGAGCGTTGCCCGTCATGGGGCCGCCGAGCACGAACTTGACCGCGTCTTCCTTCACGGAGCACTGCGCCGCAAGGGAAGCAAGAGAAGCGCCGAGGGGAGCGTGCAGGTTTTTGGGCGTTTCCACGCCTTTGCCCGAAACGGTCACCACGCGCTCGATGAGCGGTTTGCCCTGTTCCACCGCTTCGCATACCGCAAGCGCGGTCGCGACGTTCTGTACGATGCAGCCTGCGTCGGCGGGAAGTTTTCCGACAGGGACTTTTCTGCCCGTGCTGACGTAGATGAGGTGCTTTTCCGAACCCATCGGGTACTGTTTTTTCAGCGCGACGACGTGAAGGGGCGTCTTTTCAAACGCCGCGATCGCGTCGGGCTTGTTCAGCTCGATGCCGATCATGATCTTTTCCACGCCGATCGCTTTCGCGAGATACTGCGCGCCGCGGACGATGTCGTCCGTGCGTTCGAGCATGATGCGGTGATCGCACGTCAGATAAGGTTCGCACTCCGCGCCGTTGAGAATGAGCGTGTCGACCTTGACGGCAGGCCTGATTTTAACGTGTGTAGGGAATCCCGCGCCGCCCATACCGACGATACCCGCGTCCGCAATGCGCGCCGCGATTGCCGCGCCGTCCGCATTTTCGGGAAGAGGCGGCATAAAATCCGTTGCGTCGCTTCCGTCGCTCGCTATGACGACGCACTTGTGCATTCCGCCGTGACCGTCGGGTCTGTCTTCCACCGCCTTCACCGTTCCCGCGATGCTTGCGTGAACGTTCGCGCTCACGTAGCCGTCCGCTTTCGCGATGAGCTGTCCGCGCTTGACCTGCTGACCGGGTTCCACGATACAAACCGCGGGTTTCCCGATGTGCTGGCTGAGCGGAATGACAGCTTCTTCAACGCCCGTAAGCTGCTCGATGGGCGCGGCGGAGGAAAGCGATTTCATATCCCTGAGATGAATCCCGCGGGAGAAGAACTTTCCTTTGATAGCTTTCAATTTGAATCCTCCGTTATATGATTTTTTTCATTTTCCCTTTCCTTCTCGCCGAGAATCTTCATAAACACGCCGAGAGGGACGCCTTTTACCGTAAAAATCACCGCTAAACCGACGATCACCCCTGCCAGCACGCCGAGCAACGCGAGGTAGGGGAGATAACTGAAAATAAGCGTTGTCTGCGTGAGCGCGCAATATACCAGTAGCTGTACGGTATTATGCACGACCGCGGAGACGACGCTGACGGCAAGCAGACTGACTTTCGGGAACGCAAACATCAGCAATCTGGAGACGATGACGCTCGCGACCCCTGCGGTAAGGCTGTAGAGAAGAAGAGACGCGTTGCCTGCAAAAAGACTGCCGAGGACGGTGCGGGCGATGACCACGAGGAGCGCCTCGGGAAGCCCGTAGAGGACGAGGGTGAGAAGGGAGAAAATGTTGGAAAGCCCCATTTTCGCTCCCGGGAAAAACATGGGAGGAAAGAGGCTTTCTACCATAAACATAATCAGCCCGAACCCCGTCATCATGGCGAGCACGGCGATCTTCTTTGCGCGAGGTGCGCGGTTCTTCTTTTCCATATTTTATATTATAGTCGTTTGCCGCCCGCTTGTCAATGCGTTTGCCCGATTCCGCGGACGGTTTTATACAAGAATTCTCACTTTCTTGACAAATTGCGGCGTACATGCTATACTCATCCCAAAGTAATAAACGGTTGATTCTTTGCCGATGAGGCGGAGAACCCGGGGAGCAAAATATATGAACAAGATTTATGAAGTAGCCGTCGTCGGTTCGGGCATTGCCGCATATTCCGCGACGCTGTCCTTGAAGAGCCGCAAGGCGGATTATCTCTGGCTGGGCACGAAGGGATTCGGCGAAAAACTGCGCCTTTCCGAATATGTCCGCAACTATCCCTCTTTTACGGGCGACGGCAAGGCGTTTTCCGCCGCGCTCGCGCGTCAGGCTGAAACGGAGGGCATCGTCCTTACCGAAGGGCGCGCCGACGGGATTTACGCCATGGGCGGACAGTTTCTCATCACGGCAAACGGCGTCGAGTACTATGCGCGCGCGGTCATTCTTGCGACGGGCGTGGAAACGGCGGGAAATCTCAAGGGGGAACGCGAATTTCTCGGGCGCGGCGTAAGTTATTGCGCCGTGTGCGACGGCGCGCTCTATCGCGGCAAGGAGATCGCCGTCGTCATTTCTTCCCGCGATTATGAGGAAGAGGTCGAATACCTCGCGGGATTCGCTTCCGCCGTGCACGTCTTCTGTTTATACAAAGAGCCGTCCTTCCATGCGGGTAACATCCGCGTTCACAAGGGGCTTCCGCTTGCGATCGAAGGGGGAATGCGCGTGGAGAAACTCATCCTCAAAGAGGGAGAACTGCCCGTAAGCGGAATCTTTTTCCTCAAAAACGTCGCTCCGCCTTCCGCGCTTGTGGGCGGATTGGCAACGGAAGGCGCGCACGTCGTCGTCAAGCGGGATCTTTCCACCAATATCGACGGGCTGTTTGCCGCGGGCGATGTGACGGGAAGACCTTATCAGTATATCAAGGCGGCGGGCGAGGGCTGCGTCGCGGCGGATTCCGCAATCGCGTATCTGCGTGCCTCGAAAAGGGAAGGCTGATATGACCGTACAGGAGGCGGAACGTTCCGTCATCAAAAAATTCCGCAAGGAGATCTGGTGTCCTTTCGTGCAGAGCGTGAAAAAGTACGAGCTGATCTCGGAAGGGGACAGGATCGCCGTATGCATTTCGGGCGGAAAGGATTCTTTTCTGCTCGCGAAGTGCATGCAGGAGATTCAGCGTCACGGTCAGATGCGGTTTGAGCTGGAATTTATCGTCATGGATCCCGGCTATGCGCCCCGCAACCGCGCTCTCATCGAGGAAAATGCGCAAAAGCTGGGCGTGCCCGTCCGCATTTTCGAAAGCGATATCTTTGAGGTCGTCGCGGCGGTGGGCGGCGGTTCGCCCTGTTACCTTTGCGCACGCATGCGGCGGGGCTATCTTTACGAGTTCGCCAAACAGTGCGGCTGCAACAAGATCGCGCTCGGGCATCATTTCGACGATGTGGTCGAAACTGCGCTTCTGAGTATGTTTTACGGCGCGGAAATCAAGACGATGATGCCGAAGCTTCATTCGACGAGCCATCCCGGGATGGAACTCATCCGCCCGATGTATTCGGTGCGCGAGGATGATATCAAGGCCTGGGCAAAGTATAACGGGCTGACTTTTCTGAACTGTGCATGCCGCTTTACCGAGCAGGTGGCGAACAAGGAACAGGAGAGCAAGCGAAAGGAGATCAAGGAACTCATCCGCACGCTGCGCGGAAGGTATTCGGAGATCGACAAGAATATTTTCAGAAGTCTCCATAACGTCAATCTCGATTCCGTGATCGGCTGGCGCAAAGGCGGAAAGCGCGGAAGTTTTCTCGACGAATACGGCAAAACGCGGGAAGATTAAAACGCGAAGATTAAAAAATATCGCCGCGGCGGCCCGCATATACTTGTATTTATGACGGAAAAATAGTATAATGGTAATAACTTGACAAGGAGCGCGGCAAAATGACCTTTGAGCAATTGCAGAAGTATCTGGATGAAGAGAAGTGGAACGAGAGTTCGCGCCGCGGCGTCGATATGTGCGGCAGGTATGCACGGTGCAGATACTGCGATCGGTTTGCGCCGCATCCGTGCGCGTCTGCCCATAACAAACTGCTTGAAATGAGGTCTTCGCCCGTTCCCGACGTCATTCCCGACTGGCTCCTTCCCGAACCGCCCGTGGCGGAAAAGTTCGGAACGGAGATCGCTGTGGACGCTCCGGCGGCATCCATGTCCGAGGGAAGGCATAAATGGACGAAACAAAAGCCGCCCATGTCCGAGGCAAAGAAAGAAGACGCGCAAGAGGGAAAGGACGGACAAGGTACGGGGAAAGGCGTGCGCCTGTTCATCCTGCGCAAAAAGGGAAACGCGCTTTCGTAACGCATTTTTTGAAAACGAACGCCGCAAAGGCGTCGGAATATCTATCTTTAAGGAGAAAATTTTTATTTTATGATAGGGCTATTGATTGCCTTGGTCCTACTTGTGGTCTTATCCGCGTTTTTTTCCGCGACGGAGACCGCATACACGAGTTTCAGTACGGTGAGAATGCGCCGCTATGCGCAGAAGAAAAAAACTGCGCGGCTTGCGTTGCGGCTGAGTGAGAATTACAATAAAATTCTGACGACGCTCCTCATCGGTAATAATATCGTCAATATCACGGCGGCATCCATTGGCACCGTGATATTTACGCACTATTGGGGGGATTTCGGGGTCACGCTGTCCACGATCGTCCTTACCGTAGTGGTTCTCATTTTCGGCGAGATCACGCCCAAGACGCTTTCCAAGGAAATGGCGGAAAAATTCGCCTGCTTTGCGGCGTATCCGCTGTGGCTGTGGTCCATACTCTTCACGCCGCTCACGTTCTTGTTCGGACTGTGGAAGAAACTGATCTTCTTCATCTTCCGCCTCAACAAAAAACAGCCGAAGATCACCGAGGAAGAATTCAAGATGATCGTCTCCGATATCAAGGACGAGGGGGTTCTCAATGCGACGGAGCACGACCTCATCAACAAGACGCTGCGCTATGACGAACTGCACGTCGGGTCGTGCATGATCCCGCTCGATCGGGTGATCGCCGTCGACGTCCGCGCGAATCCCCGCGCCGTGTATAAACTTTTCCGCGAGACCAACTTCTCGCGCGTTCCCGTCTATAAAGGGAGCAAACCCAACATCATCGGCGTTTTGTACCGCGCCGACTTCTATGAAAACATGCTCGCAGGCAGGGAGGATTTCGAAAACATCATCCGCCCCGTATCCTGGACGTCGGTGGACGTGAAACTGTCCGAACTGATGAAGAGAATGCAGCAGATGAAAGAGCACATGGCGATCGTCGGAAAGAGCGGCGATGCGATGGGGCTGATCACGCGCGAAGACATGGTGGAAGAACTTGTCGGCGGAATCGACGATAAGTATGATATGACGCCCGTGACCGAGCCGCTCGTTCCCGTCGTTCCCGAAAAGGAAGAGGAACCCAAAGACCCGGACGAAGAAGAATAATACTGACGAAAAATATTTGCGGCAAAAGGGGAGAAAATCCCCCTTTTGTTTTTCGGGAGAAAAAATGAAATTACTGATTCCCGCCGCGGCGGGCGTAGAGGCGACCGTCAAGCGGCAGCTCATAAAACTCGGATATGGCGAATGCCCCGCCGTCAACGGAAGAATTTCACTCAACGGGGATTGGCGCGACGTGGCGCGTCTCAACGTCTTTCTGCGTTCGGGGGAACGCGTGCTCCTCTCGTTGGCGGAATTTCCCGCGCGTACATTCGACGAACTGTATGAAGGCGTGGCGGCGATTGCGTGGGAGGAGTACCTTACGCCGCACGCGCACATTCTTTTGGACGGGAAGTGCGTGAGAAGCACGCTGATGGCGGTCAAAGCGGCGGGCGGCGTTGCGAAAAAAGCGATCGTCAACCGACTGCGCGAAAAACTCGGCGCAAGAAATCTCGACGAAACGGGCGAGCGCGCGATCGTCGGGATATCCCTTGTGGACGATATTGCGACCGTCACGCTGGATACTTCGGGCGACGGGCTTCACAAGCGCGGGTATCGGGTCCTGTCGTATGAGGCTCCGTTGCGGGAAACGACGGCGGCGGCTATGCTCGATCTCTCTTTTTTCCGCGCCGACAAGCCGTTTGCGGACGTTTTCTGCGGGAGCGGCACGCTCCCGATCGAAGCGGCGATGCTCGCGTTGGGCATCGCGCCGGGCGCGCACAGGGATTTTGATTTTACCCGTTGGAAGGGCGTTCCTGACGTGCTGGCTGAGGCGCGCGAGGAGGCGGAGGATATGCGCAGGCGGGATATCGTTCCCGATATTTTCGCAGGCGATCTGTCCCCGAAAGCAGTATCCGTGGCGCGCTTTCATGCAGAACGCGCAGGTGTGGCGCGGTATATCCGTTTTGCCGTCGCGGATATGCGCAATTTTACCTCGTCCGAACGCTACGGCATCCTGATGTCAAATCCGCCTTACGGCGAGCGGCTGAATCACGGGGAAGACCTTTCCGCGCTGTACCGTGATTTTTCCGTCATGTTCCGCCGTCTTCCCGACTGGAGCTGTTATTTTCTCACTTCGTTCCGCGGCGCGGAGCGCGCTTTCGGCAAGCGCGCCGATAAAAACCGCAAGCTGTATAACGCGAATCTCGAATGCTATTATTATTCCTATCTCGGGAAGAAGCCGCCGAAGGCGGCAGATAACGGCGCTGTGAAAGGGTGATATTGTTGTGAAATTTATCCAAAGGGCGGAACAGGCGTTTGACAATTGCGGCGTTCCGTGTATATAATAGCATGGAATTGTTTAGAATATAACATTACATACAAAGGTGGATTACGGCATGGAAATCAACGAGTATCTGATCAAACTGTTCCAGATCATCAAGGATATGGAAAACGTAAGTCTGTTTCGCGAGCGCGCAAAGCTGAGCAAGACGGAATTCGCTCTTCTCCGCGAAATCGTCATGGAAGGGGAAAACGGCCGCAAGATCATTTCATCCGAACTTGCGCGCCGGCTGGGCATTACCCGTTCCGCGGTCTCACAGCTTGTGACGAAGATGGAAAAAGAGGGCGTTGTCAAGCGCGTTGCGTCTCCGACCGACCGCAAGATCGCCTATATTCAGCTTTCCGATGAATCGGTCGCCGTATTCGAAGAACAGTGCAAGGAGGCGAACGATATCATGCAGCACGTCGTGGATAAAATGGGAGAGGACAGAATCCGCGAACTGATTGCGACGTACGATGAATTTTTCGCTGCGCTCACGCAGGTGCAGAAAGAAGTCAAAGAGGAGATCGGGGAAAGATAACGCTTCTCCAAAAACGGAGGGTAACGGGGTATGTTGAAACTGGTCGACATCACAAAGGAGTATAAAGTTGCCGACAGCAGCGTAAAGGCGCTCAAAGGAATCAGTCTTGAATTTCGCAGAAACGAATTTGTCTGCATTTTAGGCGCATCCGGCTGCGGAAAAACCACTCTTTTAAATATCATCGGCGGGCTCGATCACTATACGAGTGGAGATCTGCTCATTCAGGGCAGATCCACCAAAAATTTCAAAGACCGCGATTGGGACGTCTACCGAAATCATAAAATCGGATTCATCTTTCAGTCGTATAATCTCATCCCGCACCAGACGGTGCTCGGAAACGTCGAGATAGCGCTGACCATCGCAGGCGTCGGCAAGGAAGAGCGCCGCGCCCGCGCAAAGGAGGCATTGGAGCGCGTGGGGCTCGGGAAAGAGCTCAATAAACGCCCCAATCAGCTTTCGGGCGGGCAGATGCAGCGCGTTGCGATCGCGCGTGCGCTCGTCAACAATCCCGCCATTTTGCTTGCCGACGAGCCGACGGGCGCGCTGGACAGCGAAACGAGCGTGCAGATCATGGACCTCATCCGTGAGATCTCGGGAGAGCGGCTCGTCATCATGGTGACGCATAACCCAGAGCTTGCCGAAAAGTATGCCTCGCGTATCGTTCGGCTCAAAGACGGGCTTGTCGAATCGGACAGCGCTCCCTATGACGGGACGGAGGACCGCGAAAAGCGCCGCGCCGAATACGAAGCGCGAAAGGCGCTCGCCTCGAATCAGAAAAAATCGCCCGTAAAGCGCAGAAAACAACACGCGAGCATGAACTTTTCCACTTCGCTCGCGCTTTCCGCGCGCAACCTTCTCAGCAAAAAGGGAAGGAGTATCGTGACTTCCATTGCCGGCAGTATCGGCATTATCAGCGTGTGCCTTGTGCTCGCGCTCTCCAGCGGTTTTTCCTCCTATATCCGCAAGACGGAAGAGGATATGCTGTCCTATTATCCGATAGAGATCACCGAATCTTCGCTCGATTATACTTCCGTTTTAAGCGGTTTTGCGTCGGCGGAAAGCATGCCCGATCTGTCCGAACTGGAGAATAAGGTATATGTGAATTCCTTCCTCACACAGCTCGCGAACGGCATGACCGTGACCAACAACATTTCCCCCGAGTATATCGAATATATCGAGTCCATCGATCCCGAATATTATTATGCGATTCAGTACGGATACGGCGTGACATTGTCGAACAATCTGTTTACGTCGGTGGAAACGGGCACGACGGAAGCGGAACAGAAACTCCGCAATATGTCGCTTTCCGAACTCAAAGCGTTCTATACGGATGAGTTGACGAACAAGGCATCCGAATACGGGCAGCTCGCATACCTGATCAACTATCTGGGCGACGTGGTGGGGAAAATGCCCGGCACGTCGGATATCACGGACGAAAGTTATTCCGATTACATTCTCACGCAGTACGAACTGGTCGCAGGGACCTTCCCGGAAAGCTCGGATGAAGCGGTCATCGTCATCGGCGGAAATAACGATATGACCGACCTTACCCTTGCACAGCTCGGATTTATCGATGAGATGACCTTCCTGTCTCTGTTCAATACGGATGTGGAAGTGGAGCAGGACGACGATTATATGACCATCCCGTTTGAGGATGTGCTCGAAAAGCATTTTACGCTGTACTATAACGACGCGGTGTATCGGGAAAATTCCGCGCTCAGCACTTATCCCTTTACCTATCAGGGCGAGAGCGATCATCTTACTCCCGAAGAGGGGGAAGGCGTGGATATTAAGATCAGCGGTATTCTGCGGCTGAAAGACGACTATGAGTTCGGCTGCCTTTCTTACGGGCTCAATCTGACCGAACAGCTGGTCAACGAATATATCGCGAAAAATATGCAGTCGAAGATCGTGCAGTGGATGAACGATCCCGCCAACGCGATCACCTATCCCATGGATGACGGAACGACAGTCACGCTGTACCGTTCGCCGTCGAGCAATCTGAACGGATATTATCCGACTTATTACGAGACGGATACGCCGTTAGGGAAAATAGGCGTCTATCTCAATTATGAGCAGGAGAGCGCGCTCCGCTCTCTCGGCGGAGACGATACCGTCAACGCGATCTATATTTACCCCAAGGATTTTGACGGAAAAGACGCCGTTCTCGCTGAATTGGACCATTGGAACGATACGCGCGAGGACGAGGCGGATAAGGTCACCTATACCGACAAGATCGGCGTATTGATGGGAATGGTGCAGACCATTCTCGACGCGATCACTTATGTCCTCGTCGCATTCACGGGTATATCGCTCATCGTGTCGTCCGTGATGATCGGCATCATCACCTATGTTTCCGTCGTCGAGCGGGTCAAAGAGATCGGTGTTCTCCGATCGCTCGGCGCGCGGAAAAAGGATATCAAAAACCTGTTCAATGCGGAAACGTTCATTATCGGGCTTGCGGCGGGCGTATTCGGTATCGTGGTCGCGTATCTGCTGACCTTTATCATCAGCGCGGCGCTTTATCCGCTGACGGGGATCGCCAATATCGCGTCGCTGCCGTTTACTTCGGCATTGATCATGGTGGTGATCAGCGTAGTTCGGACGTTGATATCGGGACTCATCCCCGCATCGGCTGCGGCGAAAAAAGACCCCGTGATTGCGCTCCGTACCGAATAATTCCGTTTTGTTGCGGCCATACTGTAACCGACTACATTGAGGAGTTACGGCTATGGCAAAGAAAAAGGGCAAAGTGCCTCGCATGACGGACGCCGAATATGAAGCGTACGTCAAAAAGATGGAAAGTAAATAAGCGCGTTTCCCGTTCGGGAAACGGGAGAGCGGCGAAGCGTTTGCTTCGCCGCTCTCCTTTTGCAGAATATGCGTGAGACAAGTGCGTTTTGATTCAGACACGTAGGCAGGGACGGACAAAATCGTAACAGGGAAACTCAAGTGCGAAGAGCGGATTTTAAGAGCAAGTTCGACGTATTTTTCGCAAAAGAGACAAAATATCTCCCGCACGGCGTGAAAAAATCCGTTATAATTTCACAAAAAGCGCGCGTGCGCGCAGGAGTGAACAAATGGCAAGAAAAATCGTCGTGACGTCCGGAAAGGGCGGCGTCGGAAAGACCACGCTGACTGCAAATCTCGGCGTTCAGCTCGCGAAAAAAGGATTGCGCGTGATCGTATGCGATCTTGATTTCGGGCTCAACAATATCGACGTCGTTCTCGGTGTGGAAAATCTCGCTCTGTACGACGTGGTGGATGCGATCGAAGGCAGGTGCCGCCCGAAACAGGCGCTCGTCCGTCATCCCCGCTATCCCACGCTGTTTTCGCTTACGAGCAAGCATTTATCCGATCGGTATGTATCCCCGCAGGCGGTGCGGCTCATCCTCGATTCCCTTGCGCCGCAGTTCGATTTTATTCTCATCGATTCTCCCGCGGGAATTGAAGACGGCTTTCACCGCGCGGTCGCGACGGCGGAAGAGGCGATCGTCGTGACAACGCCCCATATCTCCGCCATGCGGGATGCGGACAAGGTCGCGGGCATGCTGAAAAATTATAAACTTTCGCAGATCGGGCTTGTAGTCAACATGGTGCGGGGCGATATGGTAAAGCGCGGGGAAATCCTGACGCCCGAGGAGATTTCCGCCGCGCTTCGTCTGCCGCTTATTGCCGTCGTGCCCGAGGAAGACCGCATATTTTTGGATAATCTTTCCGAAAAGTCGCGCGCATTTCGCCTTCTAGCCAATTATTTTGTCAGCGGGAAAGCGCGGACGGTGGATCCCGAACGGGGATACGGCGGTATTTTCGGGGCGATAAGGCGCGGCTTGAAGCGCAATCTTTGAGGTGAAATATGAGAGGGGAAGAATCGGCGCTCCGCCGGCTGAACAACATTCTCGACGCAGACAAAGAGGAGATGAACGAAGCTACGAGGCTTCTTGCTTTGCGCGATTTCGAGCGCGTCGCCGAGGAATATTTTGACAAGGACGGGAAAGCGGAATTATCCGTGGAGAGAGACAAAAACGGGCTTTCCGTCTGTTTGCGCTTCCGTGCGTCCCGCGCAAAAAATTTCACATCGTTAAAGTAGTTGACAAGAAAGCCTTGACAAAATCGTGAAAATATAGTATGCTGATATGGTATTGGGGACTGGGAAATAAACAAAGGGAGCAAGGGAATAAGTGAACAGAAAATTTGCAATTATTACCGATTCTTCCTGTGACTTTCCGGAAGAGTATTACAAAGAGCACGACGTCGGATGCGTCAACCTCGGCTTTATGATGGACGGGGTCACCTATGGCGGGGAAGACGGCGAGACGATCGCAATCAAGGACTTTTACAACAAACTGAGAAACGGAGCGATGCCCACGACCTTTCAGGTATCGCCCGAACAGGCAAAACTTCATATCGAACCGCATCTCAAAGCGGGGGAAGACGTGCTTATCGTCGCGTTTTCTTCGGGACTGTCGGGAACGGCGAACAGCTTTATGGTTGCCGCGCGCGAACTGACGGAGAGCTATCCCGAGCGCAAAGTGCTTGTGGTGGATTCCCTGTGCGCGTCGCTCGGCGAAGGACTGCTTCTTTACTATGTGATCCGCAAGGCGGACGAAGGGGCGACCATCGAGGAGACGAAGGATTACGCCGAAGATCTCAAATGGCATATCTGCCATTATTTCACGGTGGATAATCTGTTCCATTTGAAGCGCGGCGGAAGGGTATCCGCGACGGCGGCGGTCATCGGCACAGTGCTCAAAATCAAGCCCGTTCTTCACGTGGACGACGAGGGGCATCTTATCCCGATCGGTAAAGTGATTGGGCGTAAAAAGTCCATTTCCGCGCTGGTAGATTATATGAAGGAGTTGGAGATGCTGCGCGATGACGACCCCATTTTTATCAGTCACGGGGATTGTCAGGAGGACGTGGATTATCTTACAAAGCTGCTTCGGGAAAGATTCGGCGCCCAGCGCGAGATTTATTCGCATTATGTGGGAAGCGTGATCGGCACGCATTCGGGCGTAGGAACGCTTGCGCTGTTCTTCCGCGGAAGACACAGATAAACAGTTAAAAACGAAAAGAACACAAAGCCGTGTTCTTTTTCCATGGAGAGATGGCAGAGCGGTCGAATGCGGCGGTCTTGAAAACCGTTGACGGGCAACTGTCCGGGGGTTCGAATCCCTCTCTCTCCGCCA
>CASGEQ010000037.1 GCA_949300535.1 uncultured Bacillota bacterium | reverse complement strand
CTTGCACTGCGCCGAACCGCCGACACGCGAGACGGAAAGTCCCACGTTGACTGCGGGACGGATGCCCGAATGGAAGAGTTCGCTTTCGAGATAAATCTGCCCGTCCGTGATGGAAATCACGTTGGTCGGAATGTAAGCGGAGATATCGCCTGCAAGCGTTTCGATGATGGGAAGCGCGGTCAGAGAGCCGCCCCCCATCTTTTCGTTGAGCTTCGCGCTGCGTTCGAGCAGGCGGGAGTGAATATAGAAGATATCGCCCGGATACGCCTCGCGTCCCGAAGGGCGCTTTAAGAGCAGCGAAATGGTACGGTACGCCACCGCGTGCTTGGACAGATCGTCGTAGACGATGAGCACGTCCTTGCCCGAATACATGAACTCTTCCGCGATCGCCGTGCCCGTATAGGGCGCGAGATATTGCAGCGGCGCCGTTTCGCTCGCCGTCGAGCATACGACTACCGTATAATCCATCGCGTTATGCGCTTTGAGCGTCTGAATGACGCCGTTGACGGAGGCGATCTTCTGTCCGATCGCGACGTATACGCAGATGACGTCCTTCCCCTTCTGATTGAGAATAGCGTCCACCGCGATCGCCGTCTTACCCGTCTGACGGTCGCCGATGATAAGCTCACGCTGTCCCTTGCCGATGGGGATCATGGAATCGAGCGCCATGATACCCGTATAGAGCGGTTCGTCCACCTTCGCGCGGTCAAAGATCGCGGGTGCGGGCGCTTCGATATTGCGCAGTTTTTTCGAGGAGATGGGCTTTCCGCCGTCCAGCGGAAGTCCCAGAGGATTGACCACGCGCCCGAGCAGTTCCTCTCCCACGGGCACGCTGACGATACGGCCCGTCGAATAGGCGAGATCGCCTTCCGAAAGGTCGTATGCATTGGTCAGAAGAATCGCGCCCACCTGCTTTTCCTCGAGGTTCATCGCGAGCGCGTATTTCCCGCCGTTAATATAAATCAGTTCGCCGTTCTTTACGTTCGTCAGCCCTTCGATGGTCAGAACGCCGTCGCCGCAGGCGACAAGACGCCCTGCGTCCTTCATGCTGTTGTCGAACTTGAACGAGCGGATCTGTTCTTTCAATTCGTCCGTTATAAACGAAAATTCATGCTTTTCCATTTCCGATCGTTTCCCTGATTTTGTCGAGTTTGCTCTTTACCGAACCGTCGTACACCGTCTTTCCGTCAAAGACGATAATCCCGCCCAGGATCGTATCGTCGACGACGTATTCCGCGAAAATCTCCTGCTCGTACTTGGGCGCAAACGTCGCTTCGACTTTGCGCTTTTGTTCGTCGGTGAGCGGAACGCTCGTCGTGACCGTGAGTTTGACGACCGACTTTTCCTGCTTGCCGTCAAAGATCACCATGTTCCCGACCAGCACGGAATCGGTGTGATAGTCCACCTCGACTTCGTCGCGGTAGTCCGCGCGGAATTTTGCTTCCAGCTTCTGCTTTTCGGCGTCGCTCAGCTCTTCCCGCGTGGTTACGGTAAATTTAATCATTGCCTGCCCATTCCTTCAGACATTCGTCTATGATTTTATCGTTCTCTTCGGGCGTGATCTCGCGTTCCAGAATGCCGGAAGCGATCATGACCGCTGCTTCC
Organism: uncultured Bacillota bacterium; assembly: GCA_949300535.1. Classification (GTDB taxonomy): domain Bacteria; phylum Bacillota; class Clostridia; order Christensenellales; family Borkfalkiaceae; genus Gallimonas. The sequence continues at coordinate 3,373 of CASGEQ010000037.1, read as the reverse complement.
GCGACGTCGTTCTTGACTGCGCTGAGCGCCTTTGCGCGCTCTTCTTTCGCTTCCGCCTCCGCACGGCGGACGATCTGCTCGGCGCGGCGCTTGCCTTCGTCCAGCATCTCTCCCGTACGCGCGGCGATCTTCTCGTCCGCAAGTTTGTTCTTTTCGGAGATCTCGCGATCCGCTTCGGTCAGACGCGCGGTATACTCCTCTTTCAGGCGATCCGCCTCCTCCGACTTCTGCTTATTCTCGTCGACCTGCTTCTGGATGCTTTCTCTTCTTTCCCGCATGAACTTGGTCACGGGCTTATAGATGAGGAACGCCGCCGCCGTAATCAGAATGATAAAATTGAGCAGATGGAGCAGAAAATCCGTCCAGCTCAATCCGAGGATCCCGCCCGACGATTCTGCCAATAATGCTGCATAGTTCATCATGTTACTTTTCCTTTTCGATTACATTACAAAGATGATGAGAATTGCCACGACCAATGCGTAAATGATACAGGTCTCGATAAAGACAAGGCCGAGAATGAGCGTCTTAGAGATCTTCTTGTCCGCTTCGGGCTGACGCGCAATGGATTCGAGCGCCTTGCCGACTGCAATACCCATTGCAATTGCCGCGCCTGCCGCAACCAAAATCGCAACCGCCGCCGCAATCGCGATCAGCGCCGTATCGCTGAAACCAGCCGCAGCTTCCGTCGTATCTGCCAATAATACCGTTAACATGTTCATACATAACTCCTTTCGATCGTCTGATCGATGTTTTTATTTTTCTTGATTTTTTTGTTCTTTTTAACCTTTTCGCCGTTCAGCATCCTGGGTTCCGCCGCCTCTCCGTAGAACATCGTCAGCAACAGTATGTAGACGTACGACTGGATCACCGCATGGAAGATCGTGAATACGACCCCGACCAAGACGGGTATCCCGAACGAGAGAAACAATACGGAATAAACGAGTTCCGTCATCATCAGTCCGCCGATCATACTGCCGAACAGACGGAAGCTCATCGACAGCAGGAGCGAAAAATCTTTCAGAACGCTCCCCGCGCCGCGCAGCTTGTTGAATCGGATACCTCCCGCAAGCATGATCGTATATGCCGTGAACGCCAGCGCCAGGCAGGCGTTCAGATCGACCAGAATCGCGCGGATGCCCAGAAGCTCGCAGAGCGTGCCCAACGAAATGTAAATCACCGCTCCGAAACTCACGCAGCCGACAAATCCGTAACTGTGCGGACTGTTATCCTTGGCGATCGATTCGATAAATTCGCATGCCTTTTCCAGAAGACTCTGAAATCTTCCGGGCACGGTCTTGAAACGCGGAATCACGAACAGACGCAGGATAAGCCCGACGACGATGACGACTGCCGTAAGAAGAAACGCCGTCCGAAGACTCGGATTGATACTCATCCCCAAAAATTCCACATTTTCGGGAAAGAGCGCCTCCTGCATCAGCTCGCCGATGTCGGCTTCTTCCGCAAGCAAATTGCCAATTACCATGTTACCTCCTTTCTTCGCTTCACGAGGAAGAAAAGTGATTTGATTGATTTTTCCCTATTATATATCGTCACGGGAAATTTGTCAAATTATCATTTTTCGGTATAAGTATTAAAAATTTATATATTTATGGAAAACTTTTTAATATTGCATCCCCGTTTCGCCCGATCTGCAACGCTCCGCGCCGAATTTTCGTTTGATGCGATCATTTTTATGCATCTACCTTTCAGAAAAAAGGAAAAACAGGCACTGTTTTATGCTTCATTCGATCATTCTGATCATTCAAATAGCTGTTTTCGGATAAAATATAAGCAAAACTTATTTTTAGTTATCCTTTTCCTCCGCAAATCAGCCTGCATACAAGCGATTTTTTACATAAAAAAGTGATTTTTGCACTAATCTTAATAAAAAATTGCCAATTACGGAAGTATTTGCGGTCCCGCCGATCTCCTCCACTGCAATAAATCGGTCGGAATCGGGTATTCCGTGCAAAAAAACAGCCGCTTCGTTTTATCCCGCAACGCACACTCTGACTCTTTTACAATCGGCGTTTCGCCGGTCTGCGCGCTCATATCTTTCTCCGTCAGACTCCGTCCCGTCTCATATGCGGGATCATTGACCTTTCAAACATGAAAAAAGCACAGCCGAAGCTGTGCTTTTTGTTTATCCGAAACTTATTTCAGGATCTTGGAAACGACGCCGGAACCGACCGTTCTGCCGCCTTCACGGATAGCGAAGCGGAGACCTTCTTCGATTGCGACGGGCTTGATCAGATCAACCGTCAGAGTGACGTGGTCGCCGGGCATAACCATTTCAACGCCTTCGGGAAGCTCGATGGAACCGGTAACGTCGGTCGTTCTGATGAAGAACTGAGGACGATAGTGGTTGAAGAATGCCGTGTGGCGGCCGCCTTCTTCCTTGGTCAGGACGTAAACCTGAGCGGAGAACGACGTAGCCGTAGGAACGGAACCGGGTTTAGCGATGACCTGTCCCTTTTCAACGTCCGTTCTGTTGATACCGCGGAGCAGTGCACCGACGTTATCGCCTGCCATAGCCTCGTCAAGCTGCTTGTGGAACATTTCGAGACCCGTGATCGTCGTGGACTTGGGTTTGTCGATCAGACCGACGATTTCAGCGGGATCGCCGACGTGTGCAACACCGCGCTCCACTCTGCCCGTTGCAACGGTACCACGACCGGAAATCGTGAACACGTCCTCGACGGGAAGAAGGAAGGGCTTGCTGTCCTCACGGACGGGCGTAGGAATGTACTCATCGATGGTGTCCATGAGCTCGAGGATGCACTTGCATTCAGGGGAAGCAAGGATCTCTTCGTTGGACGCACCGGAAGTTGCCTTCTGAAGCGCAAGAAGCGCGGAACCCTTGACGATGGGAATTTCATCGCCGGGGAAGTCATAAGAGGACAGAAGCTCTCTGATTTCCATCTCGACGAGGTCAAGAAGTTCGGGATCGTCAACCTGATCGCACTTGTTCAGGAACACGACGATATAAGGCACGCCGACCTGACGAGCGAGCAGGATGTGCTCACGGGTCTGGGGCATGGGACCGTCGGTTGCAGCGACGACGAGGATTGCACCGTCCATCTGCGCAGCACCGGTGATCATGTTCTTGACATAGTCTGCGTGGCCCGGGCAGTCAACGTGTGCATAGTGACGCTTCTCCGTTTCGTACTCGACGTGTGCGGTGTTGATTGTGATACCGCGTGCTCTCTCTTCGGGAGCCTTGTCGATTTCATCGTACTTCATCTTCTGCGCCTGACCTTTGCATGCCATAACCATGGTGATAGCTGCGGTCAAAGTGGTCTTGCCGTGGTCAACGTGGCCAATGGTACCAACGTTGATGTGGGGCTTACTTCTGTCGAATTTAGCTTTAGCC
>CASGEQ010000036.1 GCA_949300535.1 uncultured Bacillota bacterium | reverse complement strand
CGCGTTGCGGGATTACGGGATCGCGGACGGGGACGTCACGCTGTCGGACGGCGAGGGGACGAAGGCGTTTTCTTCCGTCAGAGACGGAAAACTGCGCGTTGCGCTCGATCTTGAGCCGAGAGAGGTCGTGATGCTGGAGGTTTCGGCATGACGGGAAGAGTTTTTGTTCTCGGCAGTATCAACGCCGATTACGTGATGACGACCGAACGCATTCCGAAAGCGGGAGAATCGGTCATCGGAAAGCAATTCCGCGTCAATCAGGGCGGAAAGGGCGCCAATCAGGCGGTCGCCTGTGCAAAACTCGGTTGCCCGTGCGAACTCATCGGCGCCGTAGGGAGCGATGCGGCTTCGGAAGAGCTTCTCTCGTCCGTCTGCTCTTACGGCGTGAAGATACAGGCGGTTCGCCGTCTGAACGGCGCGTCGGGAGCGTGTGTGATCGTCGTCGACGAGCGGGAAAAGGAAAATTATCTTCTCGTTGCGCCCGGCGCGAACGAAAAAGTGGACGCGGGATTCGTCCGTTCGTATCTGCGCGGCAACGCGAAAAAGGGCGATGTGTTCATCACGCAGCTTGAAGTCAACCTCGATGCCGTTTCCGCCGCCTGCCGCGAGGCAAAAGAGGCGGGAATGTACGTTATCCTCAATCCTGCGCCCGCGGCGCAGATCGGAGAGGAGATCCTGTCGTTTGTCGACCTCGTCGTTCCCAACGAAACGGAAGCGGAATTTCTGACGGGAAAGACGATCGCGACGAAGGAGGACGCGCTTGCGGCGTATGCCGTCTTTGCAAAGTACGGCGTCGGGGCGATGATCGTGACGCTCGGTTCGCGCGGATGCGTCTATGCCGATGCGGGCGGTGCGCAGTTTTTCCCCGCCGTGAAGACGACGTCAATCGACCCGACCTCTGCGGGAGATACGTTCATCGGCGCGGTTGCGGCGCGGCTCTGCCGCGGAGAAGACGTGATAAAAGCCATTCCCTATGCGTCGCTCTGCGCGGCAGTCACCGTTTCCAGGCGGGGCGCGGCGATATCCGTCCCGACGGAGACGGAAATAGAAAAAATTCTCGACGGCAAGGAGGCTTGTGATGTTCGATCGGTTACCCTATGAACTCGGAAAAGAAACGCGGGTGATTTCCGCGGAGAATCCGACGGGAGAAAAGGGCGGCGCATGCCGCGCGGAGATCTCGGATACTCCCGAAAACTATTGGAGCAGAAACGCGCGGGAAAAGGGCTGGAAGGTCCGCCCGTTCATCGTCGTTCCGAAAAAGACGACCGTGCTTTTAGCGGATATTGCAGGGCCTGCCGTCATTCGTCAGATCTTTTTGACGAGCGATAAAGAGCGTTTTTCCGAACTCGTCCTGCGAATGTACTGGGACGGGGAGAAAAAGCCCTCTGTGGAATGCCCGCTCGGCGCGTTCTTTTGTATGGGACACGACAACAGGAAACACAACGTCTATTCTCTTCCCGTCGTCGTCGCGCCGCATACGGGTTGCAACTGTTATTGGCCTATGCCGTTCCGCCGCCGTGCGCGCATCGAAATTGAAAATCAGGGCGAAACGGACGCGCGCATTCTCGCCTATAAAGTATATTACCGCCGCGAAGAAGTGGGCGCGGACGCCGGATACTTTCATGCTCAGTACCGCCGCAGTCAGACGAGCGGCGAGCATCCCGAGCACGTCATTTTGGACGGCGTGAAGGGGAAAGGCGCATACGTCGGCACCTATCTTGCATGGACGGTTCTGTCCTCGGGCTGGTGGGGCGAAGGCGAGGTGAAGTTCTATCTCGACGGCGATAAAGAATTTCCGACCATCGCCGACAACGGCACGGAGGATTATTTCGGCGGCGCGTGGAATTTCGGTGGATACGGCGTTCTGCCCGATTCGCCCGAACAGGTCTTCAACGCGCCTTTTATCGGACTTCCGCTTGCGGAAACGTCCTCGTCGTACGGCCCGAAACAGATCGGGATGTACCGCTTTCATATTCCCGATGCGATCGGTTTTAGCGAGGATATCAGAGTGACCGTGCAAACGCTCGGCTGGCCGCAGGGCGAAAAATACAAGTACAATTCGGAGGACGTCGCGTCCGTCGCATTCTGGTATCAGACGGAACCGCATACTCCGTTTCCGCCTCTTCCCGACGTCTTATCGAGAAGGGAGCGGTGATTTTTCCGTTATGGTTTCGCGTATGAACTGCAATTCCCCCTATGCCTTGACGATAATCCCTCATACGTGAATGTCCATAGATCTCCGTATTTTTACGGAAAAAAAAGAGAAGACGGCGTCTTCTCTTTTTTTATTTTCCGCTTTAAACGCAAGAGATCATCTGCAGACGAATCGGAGCAGTCGATCGGTCACGTCGCGCATGCCGCTTTCCGTAAAGCCGTGTCCTTCGCCGTGAAAGACGATCAGTTCGGAATCCGGATAAATTGTTTCCGCCTTCTCGCTGTACGAGAGCGGAACGACGTCGTCCGCGTCCCCGTGCAGAATGAGTACCCGTTTCGTATACCGCCCGATAAGCGCAAACGGATCGAGATTGCGGACAGAAAGAAAAAAGTTTTTTCCCAATTTCATGCCCCACAGTTCCGTCTCATCTGGGATATCCGCTTCCGAAGGATATCTTTCCCTCCAGTTATCGCCAATGCACAGGGCGGGAAAGAGGAGAACAAGCCCCGCGACGTCCCGTTCCCGTTCGGCGGCGACAAGAGCGGAAACGAGCCCGCCCTGACTTCCGCCGAAGAGAAAGATCGCGTTTTTATCAATGCCGTCATATTCTTTAAGGCGGTCCAGCGACGCCTCCAGATCCTGCATCTCCGTTTTAATCGTCATATCGACGGTGGAAAGGGTATCCTGAGCATGTACCGAGCCGCCGCAGAAATCCAAACAAAAGGAGGCGATCCCTCTTTCCGCAAGGGCTTCGGCGACGGGGGAAAAATCGCGTGCGGAGCCGTTGTATCCGTGGCTGAAAATCACCGCAGGCGATGGCGCGCCCGCGGCGGGAATGCGTAAAATTCCGTCAACCGCTCTGCCGCGGTGGGGAATGGAAACCGATAGAGTCTGATATTTCATAATGCTGTCCCTGCCGTTTTTTTTATCATAAGCGATTTTTCCCGATCTGTCAAGAGGAACGGCAACGCCCATACCATATACAAAGGGAAAGGCGCATATTTCAATTTTACAGGCAGCGCGCAAGCGCGTTATGGCGCAGGCGCAGCGGGAAGGGCTGACTTCGGGACAGCCGAAAATTCTGGAATATCTCGCGGAAAACGAAGGAGTGGATCAGAGGAGCATTGCGCTTCATTGTGAAATCGAAGCGGCAACGGTGGGGAGCATTCTCATGCGCATGGAAACGGCCGGGCTCATCGAGCGCCGCCGCGTCGGCGGGAACAGGCGTTCCCTTTACGTCTATCTGACGGAAAAGGGGAAGTCGGCGGCGGCCCGCACGCAGGAAATCTTCGATTCGGCGGAAGCTGCCGCATTGCTTGGCTGCACGGAGGAAGAGAAAAGACAACTCAAAGAATTGCTGATCCGCGTATACCGCAACCTTACCCGTATGGAGGAACAGGAATGAAAGAGATCGTATCATCGGAACAGGGCGCGGCGGACGTGAGCGCGCAGAGCATGGACGCGCAGAAAGAGTGCGCGGAAGAAGAAAAAGGCGGAAAGAGGGATATCCGCAAAATGATCGTCGCTTACATAAAGCGGTATCTCATCCTCGTCGTGGGTCTGTGCATCATGAGCATAGGCGTTGCGTTTTCCATCAAGGCGGGGCTGGGCACGTCGCCCATTTCGAGCGTTCCGTATGTACTCAATCTGATTACGGGACTTTCCATCGGTACGACGACGATCATTGCCAATTCGGTCATCGTCTTATTGCAGATTTTGATTCTCAGAAAGAAATATCAGCCGATTCAGCTTTTGCAGGTCCTCGTTGCCGTCGTGTTCGGATTATTGACGGACGTGGCGGTCTGGTGTGTGGAAGGGGTTGTTCTCACGGCTTACTGGCAGCAGTGGCTGATCTGTATTGCGGGTATTGTTTTGGTCGCGGTCGGCGTCAGTTTCGAAGTGGCGGCGCACGTCGTTACCCTGCCCGGGGAAGGACTCGCGCTTGCGCTCTGCCGCGTGATCAGGCTCAAATTCGGCTATATGAAGGTGATCGTGGACGTATCGCTTGTCGTCATCGCCGTGGCGCTTTCCTTCGGCTTTTTACCCGGATTGCAGGGCGTGCGCGAAGGTACTTTAGCGGCGGTCTTTGTCGGACTTTTGGCTAAGCAGTTCAACCGCCTGACCGTTCCGCTGGCCGACAAGTGGATTGAAGGAAATTCCTGCGGTCAAGAGGGGAATCGTACAGAGTAAAAAAAGACAGGGTACACCGTCCTCGGCGCATAAATCCGATGCGCTCGGACGGTTATTTTTGTTGTTCATATTCATGTCAGAAGGGTAAAAGGGAAATCCTCCGTTTCGGGGGATTTTTATTTTTATCAATTTTGAAAATTTGGAAAAAAATGCTGGCTTTCTGACACAAATATGACTTTTTGACACCAAATATAAAAGCAGAAAACTTGAATGCAGTGCTCCGAATGTTACAATAGAAGCAAGAGGAGGGAAAATATGAACGCAAAGAGGAAATTTTGGTGCGCATTGGTCGCTGTTTTCGCGGTGGCGGCGATCGGACTTGCGCAACTGCCTGCGGGAACGGGATTTTCCGCGCA
>CASGEQ010000035.1 GCA_949300535.1 uncultured Bacillota bacterium | reverse complement strand
CTGCGTGAGATTGACGTTGTCGCTGACCGTCAGCACAGGCCAGATGTAGTTATTGTAACTTCCCATGAAATGTCCCACTCCGAGGACGATGAGAGGCGTAACGCTGATCGGCAGAGCTATGTTGAGAAAACAGCGAAACCTTGAACATCCGTCAATGGTAGCCGCCTCTTCGATGCTGGACGGGATGCCCAGAAAGAACTGTCGGAAAAAGAAGATCTGATAACTGTTCGCCGCCCCCGGAAGGATGAGCACCCACGGGGTGTTGATCATGCCCAGCGCGGAGACCACGCGGATGGAGGTAAGCTGAATCGTGATCCCCGGCACGAACATGGATACGATGAAATAAATCCATAAGATTCTTCTGCTTCTGAATTCGACCCGCGCAAAGGCGTATCCCGCAACGACGTTGACCGAAAGCGCGAGAATCGTGGACGCCGCTGCGACCGCGGCCGTCACGAACAGGCTTCGGGTATAGCTGTAACCGTTCAGGGTCATCGAGAACACGGCGCTGAAATTATCCAGCGTTGCATGCTGCGGAAAAAAATGATTGGGAATGGAAAACAGCTCGCTGCGCGGTTTGAATGCCGACGGAACGATCCACAGAAGCGGAAACAGAATGATAAACGTAATGACGGCCGCCGCCGCGATCGCCGCGGTTTTGGACGCATATTTTGCGATCTTCGCTCTCTTTGCCTGCGTCATATCAGTCCGCCTCCGATTTTCTCGATCTGAGCACGAGAAACACCACGCCGTTCACGATCACGATGAGCACCATGATGAGAAGCGCGCCCGCGATGGTAATGTTCGGCGTTCTGCTCGAATCACGGAAGCTCGAGAACAGGAACAGCGCAGGCGTATTCGTCTTGTTGTCCGGTCCGCCGCCCGTGATCAGGTACGGGATATCCAGCATCTGCATATATCCCGTTACCAGATTGACGAGCATAAGTACGAAATAATTGCGCATACACGGAACGGTGATGTGCCAGATGAGATCGATCTTGCGCGCGCCGTCCAGCTGCGCGGCTTCATAATACGTTTTGGGGATATCCAGCAATCCCGCAAGCATGATCAGGGTATTATATCCCAATCCGCCCCATACGGTAGGGACTATGATGCACACATACGGCCAGATCCCCTCCTTCGTGAATGCAATGGGATCGAGTCCCATGCTCAACAAAATAGAAGTGAAAAGTCCTCCTCCGTAATTCATCAGGAACGTGTAAATGATCGCCGTTACGACACCCGAGATGATACAGGGAATGTAGATGAGGATCTTCACGATTCCGCCGAACTTGCGGGGAAGTTTCAGAATGAGGTGCGCAAAGAGAAAGGAGAGCGACATCATGAGCGCGACGCACACGGCGCCCATCAGGAAGACGTTCCCGAACGACTGCACGAACGTGACGTCCGAAAGCACCATCGAAAAATTCTGAAATCCCACAAACAATCCCGTATTATAGTCCTGGAAGCTGCGGTAGACCGCCATGATCAGCGGCACCGTTCCGAAAATGAACAGGATGACGAACGCGGGCAGGATCATAAGCAGCCCCGTCTTCCAGTCCCTGTAACGGAACTTGTCCGATACATATTTTTTCTCTTTCTTCTGCGCTGTCACCTTGTTTCTCCTTTCCGTCCGTCAGGACGCTTCGTATTTGGGATTGCCCTCGTACCCGGGCTGGGAAATGGTCGTATCGATCGCCGCTTTTACCTCTGCGATCTTCTCCGAGAACAGAGCCGCGAACGTTCTGCCTTCCTTGGCATGATTGAGCATGTACTCAAACAGCTGCCCGATCTGATTGGAGACCGCCCATGCGCACGAAGGCGCCATGACCGCGTTTTCCGCGACTTCGTTTACGCAGGCCACCCATTCGGGATTGACCGATTTTTCCGCCGTTTCGATATAATTCTTCACGCTCTTTGTCGTGGGAGCTTTGCAATAGTAAGCCTCGTCGAAATATCTGCTTGCGTTTTCAGGTTTGAAGAAATACCAGCGCAAAAACTCTGCCGCAAGCGCTCTCTTCGTCTCGTTCATCTTCGCGCTCATGACATACGTCCAGCCGCCGTTGCAGGATGTGACTCCCGACTGATCTCCGCTGAGCGTAGGCATTTTCGCGACGCCGATCTTATCGACCATTTCCGGATAATAGCTGTAAATTCTCCCGATTGACCACGATCCGCCCAGACACATTCCCACTTTGCCTTCGCAGAGCGCATCCACGGAATCGGTATATCCTTCGGGCGTCAGGCTCGCAATGGGCGCATACGATTGATTCGCCAGCGTATACCAGAACTCCGCGCAGTCCTTGAAAGCCTCTTCGTTGGTGTTCACGCGCGAATGCAGCCAGCTCTCGTCCACGGCGAGCCCGCCCGTCGTGTCCTGCACCATGCCGTACGTCGTCCACGTCAGCTCCACCGCGTTGGTGGGAATGGAAATTGCAAACTGATTGCGCGAAGAATCCATGTATCCCGCGACTTTATCGCACGCGTCGTACAGTTCCTCCCAGCTTACGGGCACCTTGTCCACGCCGACCTGTTCGAAGATATCTTTCCTGTAAAAGAACATCATCGCAGGTTCCAGATACCAGGGGCAGGCGTACAGTTTTTCCTTCCCGTCGTCCGGGTCGACATAGGTCACTTCCTGCCGCGCGGTGTCAAAGAAATCGTTTTGCTCTTCCTCCGTCAGATAATCCCCGACGGGCGCAATGTATCCCGCTTTCAGATACGTGTAAATGCGGTCGTACTGCGCCATGAAGATATCCGCGACGCTGTCGTTTTCAAAACCCGCGGCGATCGCCGTATCATAGGCGTTGTCGTCCCCGTAGAATTTGAGATCGATCTGAATCCCGTCGTCCAGAATGGAATTGAATTCCTTCACCTGTTCTGTGAGGAGGTTATCCGCCCAGTCCTCAAAGCTGTGCGCCCATAATTTGAGCACCGTCGCGCCCTCTTCGACGGGATAATCGGAACCTCCCGCACAGCCTGCCAGCGCCGCAGACGCCATAACTCCGCAAAGCACCACCGTCGTTATTTTTTTCGCATTTGTCTTCATAATTCCTCCTTATCGGACGGTCCGCCGCAGCGCGGCGGATCATCCGCTCCTGTATTTCCGAATTGTTTACTTTTGCGATTTTTTCTTGCGCCAGATCACGATACCCGCAACCGCGCCGCCGATGACGACGACCGCCGCGACGCAGATTCCGACGATCAGCCCTGTCGGCGCGCCGCCCGTCGGTTCGTCGACGGTATCGCCGATGACGGTCACTTCCACGCTTCCCTCGACGGAATATCCGTCAATGACGAGTTTTGCCGTCAGCGTAGCCGTTCCCGCCGCCTTTCCGGAAAGGTAATTGGTACTTCCTTTCTGCGCAATAATGCTGCTGTCCGATACCGTATAAGTGATGTCGGAAGATACCGTCTCCGTCGAACCGTCGCTGTAAACGAGGGTAACGGTGATCTTCTGATCTCTTCCCGCATTGATCTTGTTGTCCGAACCGACTTTGACCGTCAGCGATTCGGGAACGGGCTTGACCGTCACGGTATATTCTTTTTTCAGTTCAAAGCCTTCGTAAGTCCCGCTCGCGGTGATCGTGACCGTACCTTCCTTCTTTGCAATCAGCTTTCCGTTTTCCACAGCGACGATATCGGGGTCAGAGCTGACAAAGGCGGGGGTAAATGCCGCGCTGATATCCTTGCGGAAATCATGCACATAGACCGCGAACGTTTTGAGCTCGGTCTCGCCGCCCGTACGCATGGTCTGAGGGACATTCGCGTCCACATCCTGCATCTGCGCGCCCGGTTTCGTATCGGTCACTTCCAGAAGCGACCAGTTATCGAACCACCAGCCCGCGCCGCCGTCATGTCCGGACTGCGCATGGGTATAGGCAAAGACGCGGATGTCAGTCAGTTCGCCCGTATAGAGATAGACGATGACGTTTGTATACGTCCCATCCGCCCAATCGCCCGCAGCGCAGATCTTGATGTCGGGCGTAGCGATCATATACTCCTGAACGGGCGCCCAGATATCACTTCCCTTCGGGTTGCGGTATCCCACATACAGATCGTTCTGTCCGTTCGCAACGCCAGCCCAGTTGAATACGGAAAACGAAAGCTGATACACGGTATTCGCCTTGACGGTCACGTCCTGATAAAATCCGGGCGTATCGTCTTCCGTCAGGCCGTTTTCCCATCTCCAGGTGATCTTTGCACCCGTCGAGTCGCCGATTCCCGCGCCCGCCTCGGTGTTCATCCACGTCCCGATGACCGAACGCCAGTTGTCCGCCCTCTGCGTATGATCGGTGGTCGAAGTATCCATGGGCTCAGATTCGAAGTCCCCGTTTTTAAGCAGATTTTCTCCCGCCGTGACGAGCGGAAGCTCCTCATCGGCCGCATCAAGATAGACGTCCGTATCCGTCGGGTAGATACAGCGGATGCGCAAAGACGCCGTTCCCGAAATCTGCTTTCCGCTCAGATCTGCCGTCGCCGTGACCGTGACTGCCACAGGCCCCGCTTCCGTGCCCGCGGTGATCAGCCCGTCTTCCGTCACCGTCGCAATATCGGGATTGCTCGTAGAGGAATAGACGATCGTCACGTCGTCCGCAGTAAGTCCCAGCTCTTCCAGATTGGTGATCTCTGCCGTAAGATACGTCGTGTTCCCGCTTTCTCCGATATAAACGTAGTTATTCTGCCCGTCCGCAACGCCTGCGGCGACGTCGAGCGTGACTTCCGCCTCGCCCGTGATCTTTTTGAGCGATACGTCATCGAGGAAAAATCCGCCGAACGTATTGTCCGTCTCGGGGCACAGATACTGCGTTTCAAAGCGCAGACGCACCGTCTCGTATTCTCCCGAATTGAACGCGACGTAATAATTCTTCGCTTCTCCGATTCCCTCGATATCGCATTTCTGACCGTCCAGATATGCCGTCCAGTCGGGATCTCCGCTTTCCGTCGTCGCGGCTGGGTCGGAAAATCCGACCGTCAGCGCCCGCCCTGCGCCCAAGACCGTCTGCGACGCGTTGAACGAGAGATAATAATCGGTGTTCTTCTCTACGGCGACGTCCTGATAGATGCCGATCGGAAGATCCTGCACCATATCGCGGAGCCAGGCATAGGTGATCTTTCCGCGGTTATTGTCAAATCCGCCCCAGCCCTGATCTTTCCAGCCGCACGCACTGTCGGCAAAATCCTGAACGTCAAACGCCCCGTTCGTTACCGTTTCCGCGCTTCCCTCCGTCAGATACAG
>CASGEQ010000034.1 GCA_949300535.1 uncultured Bacillota bacterium | reverse complement strand
TCATCCGCGCGGACGGCGCGTCCGTCTATGCGCGGCGCGCGGCGCTGTCGGGCGAGGGCGAGCGGGTGCGTTTCCGACTTCTTCCCGGAAGAACGCATCTCAACGGCTGGCTGAGCGAGGCGTGCTGCGAGCGCAACCGCGTACAGGATGCCCGCTTCCATGCGGCGACGGATATGTACGGATTTTTTGTCAGCAAAAAAGCGGAAGAGGAGTTTTACGCGCCCATCGGACGGGAAGAGCGGATCGCGCTGTCCGAAGCGGACGGAAAATTTTTCGACGAACTGGACGCGTTCTATGCGGACGCGGGGAGGGAAGCATGTCAGAATACGATCTGATGAAGCTCTTTTCGTCCTTTGACGGAGAGGTGGACGAGGGGGATTTCACGCCCGAAGAACTGCGGGAGTATCTCGCGCAGACGGCGGGGGAGGAAAAACCCGTGTCCTTTGCGGAGTGGAAGAGGAAATATTTTGAATATTACGACGACGTCAAGGACAAATCGCTGAAAAAGCAGGACTGGTGAGATGAAGAAATACCGTAACATCATATTCGACGCCGATCACACGCTCATCGATTTCGACGCGGATGAACGCCGCGCGTTTTATGCGGCGTTTTCCGAAGCGGGGATTCCCGCTGGCGAGGCAGAAGTAGAGGCGTGTTGGGCGTATTCGGCAAAAAACTGGAACGATCTGGGGCTCAACGACGTGCACCTGCCCGAAGTGCAGGCGGGGTATCACGAGATGTATCTCGATCACGTCCGTGCGCTGTTCGATTTCGTGGAGAAAGAGTACGGGCTGAACGGGCGGCGGAAGGAGGCGCAGGCGCGGTTCATGCGCGAGCTGAGCGCGCCTTCACAGCCTGTCGAAGGGGCGTTGGAAACGGTGCGCGCGCTTGCGGAGAAATACCGCGTTTTTGTCGCCACCAACGGGCTTTCCGCCATGCAGAGGAGCCGTCTTTCGGCGTTCCTGCCCTATCTCTCGGGGCTTTTTATCTCGGAAGGAATGGGCGCGATCAAACCGACGCGCGCCTTTTTCGACAAGATGCTCTGCGGGATCGGCGCGGACGTGGGCGACTGCCTGATGGTAGGGGATTCCCTTTCGAGCGACGCGGCGGGCGCCGCGGCCGCGGGCATGGACTGCGTTTGGTTCAACCGCAGGGGCGCGGTGCGGCCCGAGGGGCTCCCGCTCGCGGGCGAGATCACCGCTCTTCCGCAGCTTACCGCCTTGCTCGGCGGGCAAAAGTAATATAAGTATCCGTCGGTCGCGGGCGTATTGAGATGCGCGGAAAGAGGAGCGCAAAGGAAGGAGATAAAGAAGAGTGCAAAGGGTGCAGATTTTATAAGGCGACGATAAAACGCGCCGTCCCGTTCAGGAGAGTGGCGCGGAAAAAACTTTCCGTTTGAGAGATCGGCACAAAAACATCCCGTTTTGGGAAACAGGCACAGAAAAGGAAAATACTCGTTTGAGAGAGCGAACGAGAAAAAGAAAGCGCCCCGTTTGAGAGCGGGAGCGCGAAGGAAGAAAGCGCCCGATTGAGAGAGCGAACGAGGAAAAAGAAAAACGCCCGTTTCGGAGAACGGGCGTTTGTTTTTCAAAAAGGCGCTTTTGTCACGATTTCGGCGAATCGGACGCTCCGGCCGCCGCAGGGGCGTGGCGGAAGTTCTTTCCGTCCGAGAACGCGGGTACGTTTTTCGCGCGCATGCGGCGGACGAACAGATACAGGGGAACGCCGAGCGCATATACCCAGATGGCTTCGGTGACCGCAAGGGAAGCGGCGTTGATCCAATAGGAAGCGGTGATCGTGCCGTAGTCCACCGAACCGCACAGGATGACGATGACGACGGGAATGACGAGCGCGTTGACGACGACGGGGAAGAGTCCTCCGAGCGTCACTTTGGCAGGCTCGTTTCTGACGAATCTGCCCATCGCCCACGTTCCGAGCGCGGCGACGAGGGTCGCGAGAGAGCCGACGAACACGTCATAGATCCAGAAAGGGGACGCGACGTTGCTCAGCATACAGCCGATATAGAGCGCGGGAACGGCCTCGGGGAAGAAGAGCGGCAGAATGCACAGCGCTTCCGCAGGGCGGATCTGCAAAAATCCGACGTATGCGATGGGTCCGAACGCATAGTTGAGCGCGACGTACAGCGCGGCGATGATGCCCGCACGGCACAGCCGTTTGGCGGTGAAAAAGTCCTTCATATTCAGTTTACCTCGGTTTTTTTATTCGGAAGTGTTCTCCGAAAACCTTCCGTGCGTTTTATCCTATCACTTTGCCGCCCCGTCCGTCAAGCTAAAACGGCGGGCAAGTGGGATTTTTTCAAAAAATTCAGCCCAGAGCGGCGTGCGGGCGGAAGGCAATCAGCCAGAAGGCGAGCCAGCCCGCGGCGATGCCCGTAAGGGAGAGGAGCGCGCGCTCCGCGACGGTGTTGCCGAAGCAGACAAAGGCGAGAAGGGAAAAGCCCGTGAGGGCATAAACGCTCGCGCCCAGGCCGAACGCGATGAGATAAGCGCAGCAGATGAGTGTGGTGAGTTTCATGCACCCAGTATGCGCAGGTTCAGAAAATATTTTCCAGCACGAGCTTGTCGAAATCGATTTCTTCCATAAAATCGCGGGGAAGAAAGTTGACGTGGTTGAATTTTGCGTAATTGAAAATATGCGTTTTCAAAAGCACGGGCGTGGGGACGTCCAGCTCGGTGCAGATCTCCGACAGATAGCGGAAAAACTGCGAATAGGAGAATTTTTCCTCGCCGCGGTAGACGGTCTGAGAGACGATATGATCTTCTTTGAGTACTTTTGCCCAGATCTTAAACATACTACTATTATACAAAAATCCCGCAAAAAAGCAAATATTATTGACTTTGCGGCGCAATTAAGATAGAATAAAAGAATAAAAGCAACGCCGCGCGGCGCTGCGCAGAGAAAATCGCGGAGGGAAAGGGGTATGGAAAAACTCGAAAAGGATATTCTCGGCATTTTAAGCGAGGATTGCCGCTATCCCGCAAAGAAGATCGCCGTCATGCTCGGCGAAACGGAAGAGACGGTCGAAAAGACCATCCGCTCGATGGAAGCGCGCGGTCTGATCGTCAAATACACCGCCATCGTCAACCTCGAATCGGAGGACGACGAGCTGGTCGAAGCGCTCATCGAGGTCAAAGTGACCCCGCAGAAGGGGTTCGGTTTCGACCGCGTCGCGGAGGAGATCGCGGGCTATCCGGAGGTCAAGAACCTCTATCTCATGAGCGGAGCGTACGATCTCGCGGTCATCATAGAGGGAAAATCATTGAAGAGCATTTCCCGTTTCGTGTCCGAACGCATTTCCACGTTCGACTGCGTGCTTTCCACGGCGACGCACTTTATCCTCAAAAAGTATAAGATCGAGGGCGCGGCGACGAGAAACAGCGACGAGGTGCGGAGGCTCTCCGTTCAGCCATGAGAAGCTTTTTGAACGAGCGCGCGCGGAATTTGAAACCGAGCGGCATCCGAAAATATTTCGACATCGTGCAGACCATGCCCGACGCGATCTCTCTGGGCGTGGGCGAGCCCGATTTCGTCACGCCTTGGGAAGTGCGCAATGCCGCCATCCGCTCTATTCAGCGCGGATATACGCAGTACACGGGCAACCGCGGGCTTCCCGAACTGCGCGAGAATATCTCCGCATATCTGCGCCAGCGGTTTGACGTGGATTATCCCGCCGAGCGGATCATCGTGACGGTGGGGGCGAGCGAGGGAATCGACCTCGTGCTCCGCGCCGTTTGCGAGGAAGGGGATGAAATCCTCGTGCCCGATCCCGCTTATGTATCCTATGCGCCCCTCATTCAGATGTGCGGCGGAGTGCCCGTCAGCGTGCATTGCGGCGCGGAAAACGGGTTCATCCTCACGCCCGATATGCTGGAACGGTGTATCACGCCGCGCACCAAGGCGGTCATTCTCGCCTATCCAAACAATCCCACAGGCGGGATCATGACCAGAGAGGAGCTGGAAGCGATCATACCCGTCATCGAAAAGCACGACCTTTTAGTCATTTCGGACGAGATCTATGCCGAGCTTACATACGGGCGGCGGCACTGTTCGATCGCGTCCCTTAAAAATATGCGCGAGCGCACCGTCCTTTTGAACGGTTTTTCCAAGGCGTTCGCGATGACGGGCTGGCGCGTCGGATTCGTGTGCGCGCCCGAGGAGATCGACAAGGCAATGCTCAAAATCCATCAGTATTCCATCCTGTGCGCGCCGCGCATGGGACAGCACGCCGCCGCCGCCGCGCTCGCCGAGGGGTTCTCGGACGGGTTCGCGGGAGTGGAAGAGATGCGCGCGGAATACGACAAGCGCCGCAGATTCCTGGTGCGCGCGTTCAACGACATGGGGCTGGACTGCTTCGAGCCGCGCGGCGCGTTCTCTGTGTTCCCGTCGGTGAAAAGGACGGGCATGGACGGCGAGAAATTCGCGAACGGGCTTCTGATGCAGCAGCGCGTCGCGGTCGTCCCGGGCAGCGCGTTCGGGCAGTGCGGGGCAGACCATATCCGCTGTTCGTACGCGACGAGCATGACGCAGCTTTCCGAAGCGGTGGACCGGATCGGGAAGTATCTCAAAAGCAGGACGTAAAAATCGCAACAGGCGGGAAAAGGGTTGACAAATCTCCGCAAACGCATTATAATAGAGCAATAGAAGACGCACCGTGATTTCCGAAGAAAAGGGGAATCACGGTCGTCTTATTGTAATAATTGCGCGGAAAACGCGCGACAGAGGTAAAAATATGGCAGATCAGTTTTATATGACGCAAAAGGGGTACGACGAAGCGGTCGAACGCCTGAAATATCTTCAGACGACCAAACGCGCGGAGATCGTGGAGCGCATCGCGGAAGCGAGAAGCCACGGGGATCTTTCCGAGAACGCCGAATACGACGCGGCGAGAAACGAACAGTCCGCGAACGAGGGCGAGATCGCTGAACTTGACTATAAGGTAAAAAACGCGGTCATCATCGAGGAGAACGAGGACACGTCCGTCGTCCATATCGGTTCGACCGTGACCGTCTATGACGAAGAGTTCGAGGAAGAGGCGACCTATACCATCATGGGCACGACGGAAGTCAACGCGATGGAGAACATCATCTCCAACGAATCGCCCGTCGGCGCTGCGCTTTTAAAGCACAAGAAGGGGGACGTGGTGACCGTTCCCGCTCCCGACGGCGCTTACAAGCTGAAAATCCTTAAAATCGTATAATTGAGGCATTATGGAAGAAAATACGCAGAACAACACACAGGAACAGGCGGAGGAAAAGCTCGCCGAACAGGCGCAGATCCGCCGCGACAAGCTGGCGAAGCTGATCGCCGAGGGGCATAACCCCTATGAAAAGACGCATTACGAAGTGACCGCGGATTCCGCGCTCGTCAAGGGGGATTTCGAGGCGTGGGAAGGCAAAGAGGTATCCGTCGCGGGCAGACTTATGTCCCGCCGTATCATGGGCAAGGCGTCCTTTTCCCACATCTCCGACCGCAACGGACAGTTGCAGATCTACATCACCCGTCAGGACGTAGGCGAGGACGTTTACACCGCATATAAGAAGGATTTTGACATCGGCGATATCGTCGGCGTGCGCGGCACCGTGTTCCGCACGCAGACGGGAGAGATCTCCGTCCACGCGACCCATCTCGAAATGCTGACCAAGTCCCTTCTTCCCCTGCCCGAAAAGTACAACGGGCTGGTGAATACGGACATGAAATACCGCCTGCGCCACCTCGATCTCATCATGAATCAGGACGTGCGCGAGACGTTTTTCCGCCGCGCACAGATTTTGAAAGAGATCCGCGCATATTTGGACGCGCACGGATATATCGAAGTGGACACGCCCACGCTGCTCACGCTGGAGATCGGCGCGGACGCGCGCCCGTTCAAGACGCATTTGAACGCGCTCGACCTCGATATGTACCTGCGCATCGAGACGGAGCTGTACTTGAAGCGGCTCATCGTCGGCGGGTTTGAAAAGGTATACGAAGTGGGGCGCATCTTCCGCAACGAGGGCATGGACGCGTCGCACAACCCCGAATTTACGTCCATCGAGATGTATCAGGCATATGTCGATTATATGTACATGATGGATTTCATCGAGGGCATGTACAAGCATATCACCGAAAAGGTGTGCGGCACGCTGCAGATCCCCTATCAGGGCAGAACGATCGACATGGCGCATTGGGAGCGCATGACCATGACCGAAGCGGTGAAGAAGTATTCGGGCGTGGATTTCGATACCATCGCCACGGACGAAGAGGCGCAGAAGATCGCGGCGGAAAAGGGTGTGGAGCTGGAAGACGGCAAGACGACCAAGGGGCATATCCTCGCGGAGTTCTTCGACGCGTATGTGGAAAAACAGCTCATTCAGCCGACGTTCATCTATGATTATCCCGTGGAGATCTCGCCGCTTGCCAAGCGCAAGGCGGACAATCCCGCGATCACCGAACGGTTTGAGTATTTCATCAACGGCGTGGAAATGGGCAACGCCTTTTCCGAGCTGAACGATCCCATCGATCAGAAACAGAGAATGGTAAAACAGGTGGAGGCAAAGCGCGCGCAGGGCGGTACCGCCGAAGTGGACGAGGACTTCATCAACGCGCTCGAGTACGGACTTCCGCCCACGGGCGGACTCGGATTCGGGCTTGACCGCCTCGTCATGCTGCTCACGGACAATTCCAACATCCGCGACGTTCTGCTGTTCCCGACCATGAAACCTAAAAAATAAGTCGAAATCGGGGCACGGGCGCAACACGTCCGTGCCCGCGTTTCAAAGGAG
>CASGEQ010000033.1 GCA_949300535.1 uncultured Bacillota bacterium | reverse complement strand
GGTGGGAAAGAAGATCTCCCTCAATATCGACCGTTCCGAACCCAGGAACACCTGCGACCGCCTTGTCGTGTCGCATATCGACTGCACCGACCGCGAGGGCAGAAAGGTGCTCGACGACGTTTCTTTCACGGCGCGTTCGGGGGAGATCCTCGGCATTGCGGGCATCGCGGGGAGCGGCCAGCGCGAACTGTTGGAAGCGATCGCGGGATTGCAGCACATCGACGGCGGCGAGATTACCTATTTCCCGCCCGCAAAAGGGGAAAACGGCGAAGAAGAACAGGGACAGTCCGAAAAGACGAAAAAAGCCGACGGGAAGGATGCGGAAAACGCTCAGGAACCTCAAGCGGTCAACCTGCGCGACAAGACGCCCATGGAGATCCGCGATCTGGGCGTGCGCCTTTCCTTCGTTCCCGAAGACCGTCTCGGCATGGGACTGGTCGGAAACATGGACATTGTGGACAACATGATGCTCCGCAGTTACCGCAAAGGAAAATCCGCGTTTCTTGACCGCAAGGATCCCGCGCATCTGGCGGAGGATATCATCCGCACGCTGGAAGTGGTGACGCCGAGCGCGTACACGCCCGTAAGAAGGCTTTCGGGCGGAAACGTGCAGAAGGTGCTCGTCGGGCGCGAAATCGCCATGACGCCCACCGTACTGATGGCGGCGTATCCCGTCCGCGGACTGGATATCAACTCGTCGTTCGCCATCTATAATCTGCTGAACAAGCAAAAGGAAAGCGGCGTTGCCGTCATCTTTGTCGGCGAAGATCTGGACGTTCTCATCGAACTTTGCGATCGGATCATGGTCATCGGCGACGGCAGGATCACGGGTATCGTGGACGGCAGGACGGCGAAGAAGGAAGAACTCGGACTTCTGATGACGGGCAACATTCCCGCACAAGCGGAAAAGGAGGCAGCGCATGACGAAAACTGAACGCAAAGTGCATGAACCGCTTTTTCACATTTCCAAGCGGGACGCCGTTTCGTGGAAGCGCGCGCTTTTCATCCGTGTGATCACGGTAATCGGCGCATTTCTCTTTTCCGGGCTGCTCTCCTGGTGGCTGATCGGCGTGGATCCGTTTACTTTTATCGCTAAACTTTTCGACGGGGTTTTCAGCCGTGAGACCCGCATATGGGTCGCGCTTCGCAATCTGAGTGTTTTGCTTTGCATCGCGCTCGCGCTCGCGCCTGCATTCAAGATGCGATTCTGGAACATCGGCGCGGAAGGGCAGGTGCTCATGGGCGGACTCGCTACCGCGATCTGTATGTACTATCTCGGCGACGTTCTTCCCGAACCCGTCGTATGGCTGTTCATGATCGTCGCGGGAATCGCGGCGGGCGCTCTGTGGGCGATCATTCCCGCTATCTTCAAGGCGTTCTGGAATACCAACGAGACGCTGTTCACCCTCATGATGAACTATATTGCGATGCAGCTCGTCTCCTTCTTTACCAACGTCTGGGTCAAAGACGGCTCGGGAACGCTGAAGAACGAGACGCACCTGCACGGCATCATGCTTCCGCAGATCGCAGGCGAAAATTATTTGTTGCCCATTATCGTCGTCGCGCTGCTGACGGCGGGAATGTTCGTGTATCTCAAATACAGCAAGCACGGGTATGAGCTTTCCGTCGTCGGCGAAAGCGAAAATACCGCGCGATATGTCGGGATCAACGTCAAAAAGGTCATCATCCGCACGATGGCGGTTTCGGGCGCGATCTGCGGCGTGGCGGGACTCCTGCTCACGGGCGCGATCAACGGCACCGTTACCACCGCGACGGCGGGCGGGCAGGGCTTTACTGCCATCATCGTAAGCTGGTTGGGCAAATTCAACCCGCTGTACATGATTTTGACATCCTTCCTCGTCGTCTTCCTCGACCGCGGTATGGTCCCGCTCAATCTCACCAACGACGCATTCTCCGCGATCATCACGGGTATCGTGTTCTTTATCATTATCGGCTGCGAATTCTTCCTGTCCTATCAGATCAAGCGCCGCCATGAAAAGAAAGAGCAGGCGGCTGCGGCGGAGACCGTTCCGAGCGGGCCTGAGGACGGAACGGAAGAGATGCGGCAGACCGTGCGGGCGGACGCCGATCAGACAAAATGCGCCCGGGAGGGCGTGACGGCTGCGGAAGGCGCGCGGACGGAAGAAGGCGCGGTTGCCGTGCAGGCGGCGCAGTCGTCGGAAGAGGAGAACAAAGCGGACGAAGGGCAGACCAAGGCGCCCGAAGATCAGACGCCCGAAGAAGAGGACGCGGCACTGTTGCGCAAGATTGTCGGCAAGACGGGCGAAGCGTTCAAAAAGGGCGCGGACGCGGTCGCCGATACGGCGAAAAAGTGCGCGGAGAAAGTCAAAGAGGGCGCGCAGCGTTGCAAGGCGTTTTTGAGCGCAAAGTTCCGCAAAAAGGACAAGCCGCAGGACGGCGAAGAAAGCGCGGCAACGGCGGCAAAGACGGACGGAACGAATAAAACGGACGGGGAGGACAAAGCGGAATGAACATCATCTCTTTTATTGCTTCTGCGATCAGATTCTGCACCGTCTTCCTGTTCGGTTCGACGGGAGAGACGATCACCGAAAAATCGGGACATCTGAACCTGGGTACGCCCGGCATCATGTGCGTGGGCGCGGCGTTCGGCGGCTGGGGCGGTATGGTCTATGTCAATGCCGCGGCGGAGCTCAATCCCTTCCTTGCCGTGCTCATTCCCATTCTGTTCACGTTGCTCGGCTCCGGGCTTATGGGACTTATATACAGCTTTCTCACCGTCACGCTCCGCGCGAATCAGAACGTGACGGGTCTCATGATCACTACGTTCGGCGTGGGACTGGGCAAGTTCATCAAGGCGAATTTCGGCTCGCAATTCGACGCGGCGATCGGAAAACTGTGCGGATACTTCCGCGCTTCTCTGCCGTTTGCCGATCGGCTCGGCTGGTTTGGAGAGTTGTTCTTTTCCTATGGAATTCTCGTTTATCTTGCGCTCGCGGTCGCAATCGTGACTTCCGTGCTCTTTTCCAAAACGCGCATGGGGCTGCACCTTCGCGCGGTAGGGGAAAATCCCGCAACGGCGGACGCCGCGGGCGTCAACGTGACGGGGTATCGCTATACTGCCACCATCGTCGGCAGCGCGATCTCGGGATTGGGCGGTCTGTTCTATGTCTTTGACTATATGGGCGCATGGGACAGCGGGCTTACTTCCACCGAGGCGCTCGGCTGGCTCGCCGTCGCGCTCGTCATCTTCACGATGTGGAGACCCTGGCTGGGAATTTTCGGCTCCATCTTCTTTGCGGCGCTGTATCTCCTTCCCAACTATCTCGAAGTGTCTTTCGCAATGCGCGATATCATCAAGATGCTTCCTTATATTGCAACCGTCATCGTGCTGGTGCTGACGAGTATGCGCAAGAAACGCGAAAATCAGCCCCCCGCAAGCCTCGGACTCAATTACTTCCGAGAGGAACGATAACCGACTATAACCGCTCTCCGAAAGGGGAGCGGTTGTTTTATGGTCAGTCAATACGGTCAAAAGGGAATAAAGCGCGGCGTTTTTTGATCGAGCGTAACTGCTGCGGAATAAGCGTAACTTATGATATATATTAAGTTCCGATAAGGCGGAATGTCAATTTTTCGCAGAGAAATATTTGACTTGACGGAACAAAAAACATATAATGTAAGAAAATAAATCAAAAAGAACGCATTGATATGCGGAAAATCGATACGGAAGGAGCGAGAGTTATGAACGTACCCGAATTGTTTGGATGCAATGTATTCAACGACGAAGTGATGAAAAATTCGCTGCCGAAAGAAGTATACCGTTCTTTGCGGCGGACGATCGACGCGGGCGAACCGCTCGACACGTCCATTGCAAGCGCGGTCGCGGCGGCGATGAAAGACTGGGCGGTTTCCAAGGGCGCAACGCACTATACGCACTGGTTCCAGCCCCTGACCAACCTCACCGCAGAAAAACACGACAGTTTCATCGAGCCTTCGGGCGATAAAGTCATCATGCAGCTGACGGGCAAATCGCTGATCGTGGGCGAGCCCGACGCATCGTCTTTCCCTTCGGGCGGTTCCCGCGCGACTTATTCCGCACGCGGCTATACCGCATGGGATCCCACCTCTCCCGCATTCGTGAAAGAGGGGACTCTGTATATCCCTACGGTATTCGTCTCCTATACGGGCGAGACGCTGGATAAGAAAGCGCCGCTTCTCAAATCCATGACCGCGCTCGATACGCAGATGAAGCGCCTTCTGAAACTGTTCGGCATCAAATGCGATAAGATCTTCACGACGGTCGGTCCCGAACAGGAATACTTCCTCGTGGACGAAGAGGTTTATAAAAAGAGAAAGGATCTGATCCTGACGGGCAGAACGCTGTTCGGCGCGCGCCCTGCAAGAGGACAGGAACTGGAAGATCACTATTTCGGCGTGCTCCGTCCCCGTATTGCGGAATATATGCACGATCTGGACGAAACGCTTTGGTCGTTCGGCATCCTTGCCAAGACCAAACACAACGAAGTCGCGCCCGCGCAGCATGAGCTTGCGCCCATCTTCACTTCCACCAACGTGGCGGTAGACGATAACCAGCTGACGATGGAGCTGATGAAGAAAGTCGCGCACAAGCACGGCCTTACGTGCCTCCTGCACGAGAAGCCGTTCGAAGGCGTTAACGGTTCGGGCAAGCACAACAACTGGTCCCTTTCCACGGACACGGGCATCAATCTGCTCGATCCGGGCGAAGAACCCGAAAACAACACGAGATTTATGCTCATCCTCGCCTGCGTGATCGCGGCGGTGGATAAATATCAGGGCATTCTGCGCGCTTCCGTCGCTTCTGCGGGCAACGACCACAGACTCGGCGCGGACGAAGCGCCTCCCGCGATCATCTCCGTCTATCTCGGCGATCAGCTGGGCGCGCTTGTGGACAGCATCGTCCTCGGAAAACAGTACGTGCCCAAGAAAGCGGTGCCCGGCTCTATCGGCGTCCCCGAATCTCCCATCTTCCCGATGGATACAACCGATAGAAACCGTACTTCGCCGTTCGCGTTCACGGGAAATAAGTTTGAATTCCGTATGCTCGGCTCCATGGCGTCCGTCGCGGATCCCAACATCGTGCTCAACACGATCGCGGCAGAGATGTTCTCGCAGGCAGTGGACGCGCTGGAAAAGGCGCCCGATTTCGAAAAGGCGTGCAAGCAGCTTACCGAGCGTCTGCTCAAAGAGCATTACCGCGTGATCTTCAACTATGACGGTTACGGTCCCGATTGGGAACCCGAAGCGGAGAGAAGAGGGCTTCTCAACAACAAGACGACTGCAGACGCCGTCCCCGAATGCTTCAAGAAAGAGAATATCGACGTGTTTGTCCGTCAGGGCGTCTACACCGAGAAGGAAGCGATCGCACGTGCGAACATTCAGCTGGAAAATTACGTCAAGACCATCAACATCGAGGCTCGTACCATGCTGGAAATGGCAAAACGCGAGATTTATCCCGCTGTGAACGCGTATATTTCCGATCTCTGCACGACGGTCGTCGCCAAGAAGTCGATCAGCGACAAGATCGCCTGCGCGGCGGATGAGGACACGATCGAGAAGCTGTCCGTGTTCAACGACGCGATGATGGCGGCGGTCGCAAAGCTGGAGAAAGACCTCACCGAGATTCCGAAGGAAGAGGGGCCCGCGTCCATGAAGATGGCGCACGTCATTCTTCCCGACATGGAAGAGATCCGTCGCTGCGCGGACAACATGGAGAAGCTGTGCGGTGCGGATTACTGGCCGTTTCCGACCTATACCGATCTTCTTTACAGCGTAAAATAAAAATCGAATCAAAAGAGCGCCCTTCGGGGCGCTTTTTTATTTTGAAGGATTGTTATGCGAATGGGAAAGGCGACATAAGGGAAAGGCAAAATTGCGTTTCGCGGGCTTATCCGGTATTTTTCGCCGGAAACGCATCCGTCTGAGTTGCGGTGACGCACGATTTATCGGCTGCGGAAGAGGGATATGGCGGAAACCGTTGACAAAATGAAAAGTTTGTAGTATGCTGTTTCCGTATGTCAGAAAAGGACGGAGATACATATGAATTGTGACGTAGTCATCGTCGGCGCAGGCCCCGCGGGGATTTTCACCGCGATGGAGATGCTGAAAAAAGGCAGTAAGCAGAAGATCGTTCTGGTGGAGAAGGGCGCGCCCGTGGAAAAGCGCAAATGTCCCAAATCCATCACGCAGAAATGCGTGAACTGCAAACCGTACTGCCATATCACGACGGGCTTTTCGGGCGCGGGCGCGTTCTCGGACGGGAAGCTCTCTTTAAGTTATGAAGTGGGCGGCGATCTGCCCAACCTCATCGGCGCCGATCGGGTGCAGGATACCATTCATTATGCCGATTCCATCTATCTCGAATTCGGGGCGGATCAGCATATCGAAGGGCTCGGCAACGAAGAGGCGAAAAAGGAAATCCGCAAAAACGCCATCAAGGCGGGACTCAAACTCGTTGACTGTCCCATCCGTCATCTCGGCACGGAAAAGGCGCAGGATCTCTATTATGCGATCGAGCAGTATCTGCTCATCAACGGCGTGGAGATCTTTTTCGGCTATGAATGCGACAATATCATCCTGGACGGCAGCAGCTGTCTGGGCGTCTATATCCACAAGGGCGCGGACAGCCTCGAAATCCGCGCAAAGCACACCGTCATCGCGACGGGCCGCCGCGGCGCAGACTGGCTGGAAAAAATCTGCGCGGAGCACGATATCGCGCATGAACCGGGTACCGTGGATATCGGCGTGCGCGTGGAAGTGCGCAACGAGATCATGGAAAAGGTGAACGAGGTGCTCTATGAGTCCAAGCTCATCGGATATCCCAAGCCCTTCTGCAACAAGGTGCGTACCTTCTGTCAGAACCCGGGCGGTTTTGTCGCGCAGGAAAATTACGACAACAACCTCGCCGTCGTCAACGGTCACTCCTACAAAGACCTCAAGAGCGAGAACACCAACCTTTCCATTCTGTGCTCGCATAACTTCACCACGCCCTTCAATCAGCCCATCGAATACGCGCAGAAGGTGGGGGAACTCACCAACATGCTGGGCGCGGGCAAAATTCTCGTGCAGAAATTCGGCGACATTCTCGAAGGCAAGCGCACCTGGCAGCATGAGCTGTCCCGCTCCAACCTGCGCCCCACGCTTCCCGACGCGGTCGCGGGGGATATCACGGCAGGTATGCCTTACCGCGCGATGACCAACATCATCGGCTTTATTCAGGCGATGGATCAGGTCGTGCCCGGGTTCGCGGCGTATGAAACGCTGCTGTATTCTCCCGAACTCAAATTCTATTCCAACCGCGTGAAGATGGACGAACACTTCAACACGAACGTCAAGGGGCTGCATTGCCTGGGCGATTCGAGCGGCTGGACGCGCGGACTGATGATGGCGTCCGTCATGGGCGTTCTGATGGGCCGCGAGCTGGTCAAGGAAGAAAAGGGCCTTTGATATGCGCGTAAACGTCAAGAAACTCAACGAAAAGGCACATCTTCCCACATACGGTTCCGCCTGTGCGGCGGGCGCCGATCTGTATGCCTGCACGGACGGTGAAGTGACCGTTCATCCCGGCGAAACGGTTTTCGTTCATACGGGTATTGCGGTGGAACTCCCTGCGGGAACGGTGGGACTGGTGTATGCGCGGAGCGGACTTTCCTGCAAGCGCGATCTCGCGCCCGCGAATAAAGTGGGCGTGATCGACTGCGATTACCGCGGCGAGATCATGGTCGCTCTGCACAATCACGGCACCGAAGTGCGTTACGTCGCGGACGGGGAGCGCATTGCGCAGCTCGTCATCGCGCCCTATTATACCGCGGAATTTGCGGAAAGCGAAGAGCTCTCCGGAACGGCGCGCGGTGCGGGCGGCTTCGGTTCTACGGGGAAACAATAATGAGAATGCACAAAAAGCGTAATCTCGAACCGCGCATGCTTGCATGCGCGGATATTTTGATTGCGCGCGGAAAGCCATGCCCCAACGTCAAGGAAGCGGCGGAGACGTACCGCGCGCTCGTCGATTATTCCGCTCTGTTCGGAAACGGGAATCCCGTTCACCTCGAAGTCGGATGCGGGAACGGCGGATTCATTGCGGAAATGGCGAAGCGGCACCCCGACGTCAATTTCATTGCGGTGGAAGTGTGTTCCAACGTCATACTGACGGCAATGGAGCGCATTAAAGCGGAAAAGATCCCCAACGTGCGCTTTCTGAATACGCCCGCCGAGATCTTATGTTGTTATCTGCCCGAAAACAGTATCGGGCGCATTTATCTCAATTTTTCCACGCCGCTGCCCCAGCAGGGATATGTCAAACAGCGGCTCACCTCGCCGCGCTTTTTAGCCATTTATCAAAACCTGCTGAAAGTGGGCGGAGATATCCGACAGAAAACGGACAGCGAGCCGTTTTTTGAGTATTCGCTCGAACAGTACGCCCAAAACGGGTTTGTCTGTTCGGATATCACGCGCGATCTGCACGCGAGCGAATATGCCGCGGACAACGTGGTGACCGAATACGAAAAGCACTTTTCCGATCAGGGACTGCCCATCTATGCCGTCGTCGCGACGTGGACGGGGAAGAAATAAACAAAGGCGCGGGGATGCGCCGCTTTTTTAAGGGGGATGAAGCTATGGAATTCGAGTACTATATGCCGACGAAAATTTTCTGCGGCAGAGATTGCGTTACAAAGCGCGGGGAAGCGCTGCGCGCGCTCGGCAAGCATGCGCTTATCGTGACGGGCAAGAGCTCGGCAAAGAACGGCGCGCTCGCGGACGTATATGCCGCGCTCGACGCGAACGGACAGGGCTATACGCTGTTCGACCGCGTGACGCCCAATCCCACCGTTGGCTGCGTGCGGGAGGGGATCGCGCTTTTAGAGAGTGCGGGCGCGGATTTTATCGTCGCGATCGGCGGCGGCTCGCCCATGGACGCGGCGAAGGCGATCGCTACGCTTGCCGTCCAGCCGCGCACGGACGAAGAGATCTTTGCGGGCGGTTACCGCGCGGAGGCATTGCCCATGGCGCACGTTCCCACGACGGCGGGGACGGGCAGCGAGGTCACGCCCTATTCCATTCTGACCAACGACGGGGCGCAGACCAAGACGAGCATTACTTCTCCCGCGATGTTCCCGAGATATGCCTTCCTCGACGGGAAGTATATGAACGGGCTTTCCCGCGCGACGACGGTGAATACCGCCATGGATGCCCTTTCCCATGCGGTGGAAGGGGTGCTTTCCCGCAATGCGACCCCGATTTCGGACGCGCTTGCCTATGAGAGCATGCGCATTCTGTATCCGCTTTTACCTGCGGCGGGCGGGGAACGTCTCACTACGGACGAGAGAGATTTTCTGCTCTATGCTTCCGCGCTGGCGGGCATGACGATTGCGCAGTCGGGGACGACGGCGGTCCACGGCATGGGATATGCGCTCACCTATTTCCATCACATCGATCACGGCAGGGCGAACGGGCTCCTGCTCGGCGAGATGCTGCGGCTCTGCGAAGATAAGGGGCTTCCGCAAGTGGAAAAAATCGTAAAGGCGTGCGGGTGCGGCAGTGTGGACAATTTCTGTGCCTGCCTTTCCGATCTGATCGGCGCGAAAGAGAAAATTTCAAGGGAAGAGCTGATCGAGTATGCGGCGCGCGCGATGAAGAACAAGAATATCAAAAAATCCGCTTATGAGCCGACGCAGGCGGAGGCGGAACGCTTGTATCTGCGGTCGTTCGGATATACCGACTGACCGCTGCGCCGCGGGGGTGCATTTGCCGCCGCCGTGCGGAAAAAGCAAGGAGAAGAGCGATGTGGCACGTCGAATTATATAATGTCCTGACTGTCATCAACAATGTGATTCTGATTTTGATCGGAATCCCGTTTTTCATGCAGTTTGTCTTCATGCTGCTTTTCTGGCTTCCCAAGAAGAAGTTTAAAAAGAGCGACAAAAAGCACCGTATCTGCGTGGTCATCCCCGCGCATAACGAGGCGGACGTCATTTACAATACCGTGCGGCTGCTGTACGAAAAACAGACGTATCCGAAAGAGCTTTTCGACGTCTACGTCGTCGCGCATAACTGCGACGACGATACCGCCGTCCGCGCACGGAAGGCGGGCGCGACCGTGCTCGTATGCGACGACCCGGATCCGTCGCACCATATCGTCTCGTATGCGTTAAAGCACGCCTATGAGCATATCCTCGCGACGGGCATCGATTATGATTTTTCCATCCGCCTGGATGCGGATAACCATGTCAACGACGAGTTTTTCGAGCTCATGAACGACGCGTTTTCGAGCGGCGCGGAGATCGCCCGCCCGTATGAGTCCGCGCTGAATATGACGCAGAATCAATTTACCCGTGCCTGCGGACTGTATTATATTTTCGATTCGCGTTTTTCCAGCCGCGTGCGCGAACGTCTGCATATGGACGCGCACGTCAACGGCCCCGGGTCGATGACGGACATGAAGATCATCCGCGCGATCGGCGGATACGATACGACGAGTATCTGCGAAGACACCGAATTCTGTTTCAAGAGAATGCTGGAAGGGCACCGCTGTCATTATGTGGAGGACGCGGTCGTCTATGAAGACCTTCCCTCCTCCTTCCGCGATACGATGAACCGCAACAAACGCATCGCCGCAGGCAATGCGCGTCTGCTCGGAAAGTACAGCCTGAAAATGATCTGGAATTCCGTGCGCCAACTGCGTTTTTCCTTCATCGAGCAGATCCTCACTTATATGTTCAACATCATCTGCCTCATTCTGTGTACCTGGATACCCGCCTATTATATCTATGCGGTTGCATATCTCGGCGCAAACGGGATGTTCACGGCGGCGGATATGGCGGCGGCTGGACTGACGGGCGCAGGGCTGTATCAGCTTCTCGCCATTGTCGGAATCTGCTTGGGCGTACTGTTCCTCTTCGCGGGAATCGCGCAAGGTCTGCTCCTCATCCTGCTCGACTACAAAAAGATGGGCGCGAAGCGGCGCAGGGAACTGCTTTCGGGGGCGTTTCTGTTCCCCGTATTTACGGTGGTGTATTGCGTGACAATGGCGATCGGGCTTTTCTGTAAGCCCAAATGGGCGAAAATCCGCCGCAATACGGGCGATCTGCCGCCCGTGGAAGAACTGCCCGAAGAACGCGCCGGACTTGCGGAAGAACTGCCGTCGAAAGAGGAGATCCCTCGCGAATAGGGAAGAAAATCGGATAATGCACATGAAAAAAGCAAGGAAGGCTCCTTGCTTTTTTCTTTTGTGCGGCGTTCTGTTGCATCAAAGGGCGCGCGTTGTTTTTTGAGAGCGCGCCGCCGTTTTGTTATGTCGCTTTGTTCGCCCAAAGGGAGCGGGAGTTTATTCTTCGCGGGCGGGTGCGGAGTTCTTTTTAGGCGGGAAGAGCGCTTTGACCATCTGGCTCACATAACGGACGGGAACGAGTTCGATCTTTTCCGCAAATTTTTCGCATTGCTTCGCGTTTTTTGCGGGCAGGATGACGCGCTTAAAGCCCATTTTCAGGCATTCGTTGACGCGCTTGTCCGCAAAGCTCACGCCGCGAACTTCGCCCGTAAGCCCGACTTCGCCGAATACCGCCGTATATTTGTCGATGGGGACCATGCGTTCCGCGCTCGTGAGCGCCGCGCAGACGGCGAGATCGATGCTGGGTTCGCTCAGCCGTATCCCGCCCATCGCATTGAGATAGATATCCTGCGTGCCGAGGGGGATTCCGCACCGCTTTTCCAGCACGGCGATAAGGAGCACGAGTTTGTTGAAATCCACGCCGAGCGGCATACGGCGGGGAAGCCCGTACGCCGTCTTTGCCATCAGCGTCTGAATTTCCACCATCATGCAGCGGTTGCCCGTCTCGCTGGGCGTGACGACCGCGCCCGCCGCCTCGCCGCGGCTCTCCGATAGAAACAGCCCCGAATAATCGCTCATGCCGAAGATCCCTTCGTCCGTCATCTCGAATACGCCCACTTCCTGAACCGAACCGAAACGGTTTTTGACGGTGCGTAAGATCTTGAAATTCTCCGTGCGTTCGCCCTCGAAATAGAGGACGGAATCCATGATGTGTTCGAGCACCTTGGGCCCTGCAAGCGTGCCTTCCTTGGTGACGTGGCCCACGATGAAAAAGGTAATGCCGCGGCTTTTTGCAATCCGCATGAGTTTGCTCGCGCATTCGCGGACCTGTCCCACGCTGCCCGCCGCCGAGGAAAGCGCCTGCGTATAGACCGCCTGAATGGAGTCGACGACGACGTATTCCGCTTCCCCGAACGCCTCTTCCGCGTCGTCGATACACGTCTCGTTGAGAAGAAGAAGGGAATCGGAGGTAAGGCGCAGCCGCTCGCAGCGGAGCTTGACCTGAGAACAGCTTTCCTCCGCGGAAAGATACAATACTTTATGTTCGCGCGCGAGATGCGCCGCTACCTGCGTTAAAAGAGTGGATTTTCCGATACCCGGGTCGCCGCCGATGAGGACGAGCGAGCCGCGCACGATCCCGCCGCCGAGCACGACGTCAAGTTCGGGAATGCCGCTGGATACGCGCTCGAATTTTTCAAACTGAACTTTGGAAAGGGGTATGGGGCGTGCGGAGCGCCGCGCGCC
>CASGEQ010000032.1 GCA_949300535.1 uncultured Bacillota bacterium | reverse complement strand
AAATAACTCGCGAAAAGGCGCGCCGCGGACGATTCGTCCGCGGCGCGCCGCCGTATCGAAATCAGAAAAAATGAAGCCGCTGTTTTTTGCGGAAAAAGCACGGGTCAGCCGCTTAGAGGGAGCAGTGCGTCCAGTACGCGCGCCGCTATTTCCGTTTCGCCGCAGGGGAAGAAACGGAGATATACGCCGATCCCCGCGATCATGGCGCGGATGCGGTCGGGATCGGATACCGTTTCCACGAGCATGCCGCCCGCGCGTTCGCCGTTTACCGTCAGGACCTGTTCGTTTCGGGAACAGCCGAGCGCGTTTGCCGTCCGATCATAGACGGCATCGATCAGTGTTTGCGTTTCTTTTGCGTCGGCGGCGGGAAAGAGGAGCAGGCTGAAATACAGACCCTCTCCGTCGGGGGAGGGAAAGCCGCGGTCAAGCCGTCCGCGCCCCTCCGTCTGGGAGCGCGCGGCGAAAAACGCAGGCGAGCGCACGCCTTCCGCAAACAGGCGGTATGCGGCGGAATTGGTGGAATCCACCTGTTTCGCCGAAAAAAATTTCACGTCTTTGAAGCGGGTGCGGAGTGCGGTTTCATCCAGCACGCGGTCGGAAGAAAGAAGGCGGTAACCGCGGTTGTTGACGCGGTCGATGAGATATCCGTCTTCCGAAAGGGCACGCACGGCTTTATTCACCGCCTGACGGGATACGTTGAGTTGTTTTGCGAGCGCCTCACCCGAGAGGAAATCATCTTCCTCGCGCAGGCGGGCGAGTACGGTTTCTTTGAGCGTCATACCCGCATTATACCCTTCCGCAGGGCGATTGTCAAGGCGGAAAAATGCGTCGGGTTTGTTACGGTTTTGTGAAAAATCCTCTGATGTGAGGTAAAATTACAAAAAGCGGTTAAAAACGCTTTGATTTTCAGGGAAAATATTGTAAAATAGACAGGTGAACGATACGCGCTCGCGGAGCGCAAAACGGAGCGGAGCATTTATGGGACTCATCAAATACATGTTGGACAGTGACAGCAGAAAGAGCTTGAAGAAGCTCAACAAGATGGCGTTGCGGGTGGAGAGCCTGGAACCCAAATATCAGGCAATGACGGACGACGAGCTCCGCGCGCAGACGCAGGTGCTCAAAGACCGCCTTGCGAAGGGGGAAACGCTTGACGATATCCTGTACGACGCGTTCGCCGCGCTTCGCGAAGCGAGCTGGCGCGTGCTCGGCATGAAACACTTCCATGTCCAGATCGTGGGCGGTATCTGCCTGCATCAGGGCCGAATCGCAGAAATGCGCACAGGTGAAGGCAAGACGCTCGTCGCGACGCTTCCTTCTTATCTCAACGCGCTGTCGGGAAAGGGCGTGCACATCGTCACCGTCAACGACTATCTTGCCCGCCGCGACGCGGAATGGATGGGGAAGGTCCACAGATTCATGGGGCTTACGGTCGGCGTCATCGTTCCCGGAATGGACGACAACGCAAAGCGCGAGGCTTATCAGTGTGATATCACTTACGGAACGAACAACGAGTTCGGTTTCGATTATCTCCGCGATAATCTGAAATCCAATCTCAAACTCATGGTACAGCGCGAACTGAATTTCGCGATCGTCGACGAGGTCGACTCCATCCTCATCGATGAAGCGAGAACGCCGCTCATCATTTCGGGCAAAGGGGAGAAATCCTCCGATCTTTATCAGCAGGTGGACCGCTTCGTCCGTACGCTCAAAGGCGGGTTCGACGACGATCTCAAAGACGCGGAAAACGCGGAACTTGCGGAGCGCAGAGGGAAAAAATCGCAGGCGGAAGCTGGCGAGAGAAAGCTCGCGGCGGCGGAAGCGCGCCAGTGGGATTACATCATCGAGCGCAAGGACAAACAGGTCCAGCTCACCGAATACGGCGCGGAGAAGGCGGAACGCTTCTTCAACGTGGACAACATTGCGGATATCTCTCACGCGTCCTTAAACCACCACATTCAGCAGGCGCTCAAAGCGCATGAACTGTTCCACCGCGACGAGGAATATATCGTCAACGACGGGGAGATTATCATCGTCGACGAATTTACGGGCCGTCTCATGATCGGCCGCCGTTATTCGGACGGACTGCATCAGGCGATCGAGGCGAAGGAAGGAGTAAAGGTGCGCGAGGAGAACAAGACATACGCGACCATCACCTTCCAGAATTATTTCAGACTGTATAAAAAACTGTCGGGCATGACGGGTACCGCGAAGACGGAAGAGGGCGAATTCAAGACCATCTATTCGCTCGACGTCATCGAGATCCCGACCAACAAACCCGTACAGCGCGTGGATCTTCACGACCGAATTTTCTCCACGTTGGAGGGGAAAAAGAAGGCGATCGTCCGCGAGATCGTGGAACGTCACGAGAAGGGACAGCCCATCCTCGTGGGTACCGTTTCCGTCGACCGTTCGGAAGAGCTTTCCAGACTGCTGCGCCGCAACGGCGTGCCGCATAACATCCTCAACGCGAAGAACCACGAGCGCGAAGCGGAAATCGTCGCGCAGGCGGGCAGATTCGGCGCCGTCACGATCGCGACCAACATGGCGGGCCGCGGTACCGATATTCTCTTGGGCGGCAACCCCGAATATCTCGCGAAAAAGCGCCTGCGTGAAGAGGGCGTGGACCGCGAAGTCATCGAACTTGCGACCGGCTATGCGGCGGTGGACGAGGATACGATGAAGGTGCGCGAACGCTATCATAAGCTGTATAACGCTTATAAAGAGAAGACGGACGAAGAAAAGGCGAAGGTAATCGAGGCGGGCGGCCTGTGCATTATCGGAACCGAGCGGCACGAATCCCGCCGTATCGACAACCAGCTGCGCGGCCGTGCGGGCCGTCAGGGCGACGTGGGCGCGTCCGTGTTCTTCATCTCGCTCGAAGACGATCTGATGAAGCGGTTCGGCGGCGAGCGCGTCAAGCGGTTCTATCAGACAATGAAGATAGAAGAGGACGATTGCCTCGAATCCAAAATGCTGACGCGTGCGATCGAATATGCGCAGAAGCAGATCGAGGGCAGAAACTTCGGTATCCGCAAAAACGTCCTGCAATACGACGACGTCATGAACAAACAGCGCGAAGTCATGTATGCCGAGCGCCTCAAAGTGCTCAAAGGCGAAGACGTGCACGAGCAGGTGCTCAAATATATCCCCGACTATGTGGAAACGGTGGTGCGCAGCGCGGTCAACGCGGACGACGCGCCCGAAAAGTGGAATGAGGACGACCTGAACCGCGCGCTGGAGATCAAGCTGATACCCGAAGGCAGCGCATATATCACCCGCGAGAAGCTCGACAAATGGGATTACGACGTCGCGATCCGCAAGATCTCCGAAAAGACGGCGAAGTGCTATGAGGAGAAGATCGCCAAGATCCGCGAGGAAACGGGCGTGGACTATGCGGACGTCGAGCGCAGAATCCTTCTGATGAACGTCGACCGTAACTGGATCGATCACATCGACGCAATGGATCAGCTGAGAAAGGGCATTACGCTCCGCGCTTACGCGCAGACGGATCCCATCATCGCATACAAGCAGGAGGGGCACGCGATGTTCTCGGAGATGATCGAGCGCATTCAGACGAATACGATCGCAATGCTCCTGAAAGTCAAGCTGGAAGTGCGTCAGCAGCCCGTATCCCGTATCATGCCGTCCAACGGTATGGCGGCTCGTCCGTCGGCTCCCGCCGCGCCCGAGGCTTCTTCCGCAACCGCGGCGGCACAGGCACCCGCCGCACAGGCAACCGTCGTACCCCAGGGAGCGCAAATCCCCGAACCTATCGATACGGACAGCCTGAAAACGAGCGGATCGACCAAATTCAACCCCGCGAGCATGCCGAAAAAGAAGAAGATCGGACCCAACGACCCTTGTCCCTGCGGATCGGGATTGAAGTATAAAAAGTGTCACGGAAAAGTGTAAGCAGTAATCTCCGAGCGTTTGCTCGGAGATTTTGAAGTCATAAAATCATAAAAGGACCGTGCGGCCGCTTGCGCCGCAAAGAGGCCGGAACAGAGAGAACGGAAAGAGATCAGGACAGAGAGAACAGGACGGAATAAATATGTTCAAAGCAGACGATTACAGATTAAAAATAAAGGCGCTCGGCGAAACGCTGGGCGAAGCGAAGTACGCGCTGGATATCGATAACTGCGCGGAACAGCTGAAAAAACTCAAAGAAGAACAGGAAAAGCCCGAGGTGTGGCAGGATCTCGAGCGGTCGGCGAAGATCGCACGGGAGATCTCGTCCATTCAGGGCAAAGTGAATGCGTACGAAGCGGGCAAAAAGGCGCTCGACGACGCGAGCGAGATCGTCGACCTCATCGAGGAGACGGAAGAGGAAGACCTCGTCCCCGAGCTGGATAAAATGCTCGCGACGGCGGAAAAGGACATCGAAGAAATGCGTATCCGCGCGCTTCTGCGCGGGAAGTACGATTCTTCCAACGCGCTCATGTCCCTTCATGCGGGCGCGGGCGGTACGGAAGCATGCGACTGGTGCGCAATGCTTTACAGAATGTACTGCCGTTATGCCGAAAAGAACGGATTCAAGGTCACCGAGATCGATCGCCTTGCGGGCGACGGCGCGGGACTCAAATCGGTCGACTTCAAGGTGGAAGGGGAAAACGCATACGGATATCTGAAAGCGGAGATCGGCGTTCACCGCCTCGTCCGCATTTCCCCGTTCGACGCGAACAAGCGCCGCCAGACCTCGTTTGCTTCCGTCGAAGTCATGCCGGAAGTGGACGACGACGCGGAAATCGAGATCAAGGACGAAGACATCCGCGTGGACGTGTACCGTTCTTCGGGCGCAGGCGGACAGAAGGTCAATAAGACGGAAACCGCAATCCGTATCACGCACTTCCCGACGGGCATCGTCGTGACCTGCCAGAACGAGCGTTCGCAGTTGCAGAACAAGGAAATGGCATTCAAAATTCTGCGCTCCCGCCTTCTGGAAAAGCAGATCGAACAGCGCATGGCGGAGGAAGCCGCGCTCAAGGGCGAAACCAAGAAGATCGAGTGGGGTTCGCAGATTCGCTCGTATGTGTTCTGTCCGTATACGCTTGCCAAAGATCATCGCACCGGCTATGAAATGGGCGATATCCAGGCGGTCATGGACGGCGACATTCAGGGATTCATCATCGACTATCTGAAAAAGTCCTGATCGGTGTCATGCAGTATTCTTACGTAAAAAAGACGGAGTTGAAACAGGAACCGCTTATCCTCGGGATCGAATCTTCGTGCGACGAGACTGCGGCGGCGGTCATCCGCGGCAGGACTCTTTTGTCGGACGAGATCGCTTCGTCCGCGTCCGTGCAGGCGCTCTACGGAGGTGTTGTTCCCGAGATCGCTTCCCGCGCGCATACCGACGCGGTCGATCTGGTCGTCGCGCGCGCGCTCGCAAGGGCAGGCGTGAAAAAAGAGGAATTGGACGCAGTCGCGGTCACTTACGGCGCGGGGCTTTTGGGCGCGCTTTTGGTCGGGCTTTCCTTTGCAAAGGGATTTGCGTATGCGCTCGGCATTCCGCTCATCGGGGTCAATCATATCCGCGGTCATCTCGCGGCGGCATATCTGGAAGACGAAACGCTGCGCCCGCCTTTTATGACCCTGCTTGCGAGCGGCGGGCATACCGCCATCATCCATACGATCACGGAAACGCAGTTCGAGGTGCTGGGCGGCACGCTGGACGACGCGGCGGGCGAGGCGTTCGACAAAGTCGCGCGCGTGCTTTCTCTGCCGTACCCGGGAGGTCCGCACATCGAGGCGGCGGCGCGGGAAGGAAAGGCGAATATCCGTCTTCCCCGCATGCTCAAAGGCGAGGGCGGGTATAACTTCTCTTACAGCGGATTGAAGACTGCCGTCATCAATTATTGTCATACCATGGAGCAGCGCGGCGAAGCGGTGAACAAGGCGGACGTTGCGGCGTCCTTCCAGGCGGCGGCGCTGGATATCCTCGTAAAAAAGACGGTGGAAGCGGCAAAGGAAAAGGGCGTTTCCACGGTCACCGCGGGCGGCGGCGTGATCGCGAACGGATATCTGCGCGAAAACCTCGCGCGCGCCTGCGCAGAAGCGGGACTCAGGCTCGTGCTTCCTATCCGAAAGCACTGTACGGACAACGCGGCGATGATCGCGGCGGAAGGGCTTGTGCAGTACCGTGCGGGCAATTTCGCGCCCCTGTCCCTGAACGCAAAGGCGAGTATCCCTCTGCGCTGACGGTTACTTTCATAATTGCGATTTTTCGGCATATTCCGACGGAATATGCCTTTTTTCATGCCCGAATTCATTTTATAATACCAGTCACGGAGTGCGGGAATGGTCGTATATTGGGAATATGCGTTTGCAGAAAATTTCTTGCTGGACGGATTACTCCTGTGGCTCGCCTTAAAGACGTCGCGGGGGAAGATCCGCTTGCGCAATCTCCTGTTTGCCGCCGCCGTCGGCGCGGCGGAAGCGATCGCCTTTCCGCTCGTCGCATTCCCCGTCTGGGCGGCATATCTCGTCAAAATCGCAGGCGGCGCGCTCATCTGCGTGATCGCGGTGTATCGCGGGAGCAAGAAGACGTATTTCGTCTGCATGGCGGCGTTTTTCCTTTACACGTTCGCGCTGGGCGGGCTTCTGACCGCGGCTTATTCCTTTTTCGGCGTGGAATACGAAGAGGGGAACGGTTATCTCGTGGAGAGCGCGCCCGTAACGCTCGTGTTCTGCCTTGCGGCGATCTTTGCGATCGCTTGCGCCATGGGAATAAAGGCATTTTTCCGATTCCGCGGCGTGCAGAAAAATCTGCTGCGCTGTACGCTTACGCACCGCGGGTGCACGGTGCATTGGCGGGGGCTTGCCGACAGCGGCAACTGCCTGCGTTTCCGAGGGGAGCCCGTGTGCGTGATTTCGCCGACGGCGGCATTCGCGCTGTTCGGGCGGGATTTTCCCGTTGCGGGCAGAATGAATGTAAGGACGGTCAACGGGGAAAGGGAAACGCCCGT
Organism: uncultured Bacillota bacterium; assembly: GCA_949300535.1. Taxonomy (GTDB): domain Bacteria; phylum Bacillota; class Clostridia; order Christensenellales; family Borkfalkiaceae; genus Gallimonas. The sequence goes on along the minus strand of CASGEQ010000032.1, from coordinate 1,787 downwards.
GCTCGAATGCGAGAAAGTCGTGATATATTGCGGAAAGCAAACGAATACAATAGAGCATGTCTATTTTGCGGTCGGGGACACAGGGTCGAAGGAGTATCCGATCATATTACATACCGCTCTGACGGAGGGAAATCATGGGAATGCTGAATGTGCTCAAAGCGCTGCTGAACAGAATCTCGGGCAGTGAGAACGTCGTCCATTATCTTTGCGGAAGCGAGGCTCTTCCGCTTCCGCTTTCGGGAGAAGAAGAGTCGGAGATGCTGAAAAAAATGGAGGCGGGCGAAGACGCGGAAGCGGTCAAGGCGAGCCTCATCGAACACAACCTGCGGCTGGTCGTTTACATATCCCGAAAGTTCGACAATACAGGCGTGGAGGCGGACGATCTCATCTCCGTCGGGACGATCGGACTCATCAAGGCGATCAATTCCTTCCGCACGGACAAAAACATCAAGCTGGCGACGTATGCTTCCCGATGTATCGAAAACGAAATTCTCATGTATCTTCGCCGCACTTCGCGGTTAAAGAGCGAAATTTCCTTCGACGAGCCGCTCAATACCGATTTTGAAGGAAACGAGCTTCTCCTTTCGGACATTCTCGGAACGGACGGCGACGCCGTTTACAGCGGCGTTGAAAGCAAGGTGGAAAAGGAGCTTTTAGCGGAAGCGCTTTCCCGCCTGCCCGATCGCGAGCGGAAGATCATGTATATGCGGTTCGGGTTGGGCGGCAGGGAAGAGATGACGCAAAAGGACGTCGCCGATACGCTGGGGATTTCACAAAGCTACATTTCGCGGCTGGAAAAGAAGATCATAGACCGTCTCAAACGGGAGATCGGACGTTTGGTCTGATAAAAAGCGCGGCAATGCCGCGATAATAAAAATTGATTATGACAGGGGGAAAACGAGCCGCCTGCGGGGAAAACCGCAGGCGGCTCGTTTTTTTACTTTGAGAAATGCGCTATATCGGAAGATCGCAGACGACGTTATAATTTTTTTCGAAATCTTTTTCAGTATGCGCGTCCTTGAGCTGTTTCCGATAAGCGGACGGGGAATAACCCGTCTGTTTTGTAAACTGTTTGCTGAAATTCTGATTTGTCTTATATCCTACCTGACGGTATATTTCGGTTAGCGGGATGTCCGTTCGCTCGATCAGACGTTTCGCCTCCATGATGCGAAGATAGTTGATATAAGAATTTACCGTCATTTTGAACTGTTTGAAAAACAGTTGGTTGATGTAGTTGAGAGTCACGCCCGCGCATTCCGCGACGTCGCTGCAAGAAATTTCGTGATGGAAATTAGAGGCGATATAATCGATCGCCTTCCGCAGATACTTGATACCGCTGTGAAGCGCAAACTGCTGGCGGTAGAAATCGGAGCCGATTGCGGCAAACATGGCGGAGATGAGCAGATCGAAATAGGTGTTCTGTTCCGTCTGTTCTTCCCCGAGGCAGTTCTGGATTTCGTGCATCATGGATGCGACGTGTCCCGCGTCGGATAAGCGGATAACGCGCGAATCCTGCGCGAACAGCGCATTGATACCCTTATCGCAGGAAATGAGGTGGCGTATGGAATACTGAAGCCCCAAAACCGCATTCACGCCTAAGGCGGCAGGGGAGTACACCGTTGTCTATCAGGCAGTCTATAACGGTCTGACATACTCGGGAAGCGCAACGCTTACGGTTGCGCGTAAGGCGCCCGCAGCAGACGAGGTGGAGTCCTTTGACGATCTCTCTTCTCTGCAGAACGTGCGGCTGGAAAGCGGACAGCCCGATTACCAAAAGACCTATCTTC
>CASGEQ010000031.1 GCA_949300535.1 uncultured Bacillota bacterium | reverse complement strand
GGGTTATTCTATTTTTCAGCGATAATTTTTCCCGTTGACTTACGCGAGAACTGTGCTACGATAGCCACAACGAAGGGCAAAAAATGAGGAGAATCATTCCTTCGGCGGCAATAAAAAAACTACCCGAACCCACTGTTCTGTGATAGTGGTGTTCGGATAGTTCCCGTTTGGTGGAGATAACGAGATTCGAACTCGTGGCCTGTACGTTGCGAACGTACCGCTCTACCAACTGAGCCATATCCCCGTTTCAATGCTCTCAAATTATATCATAAATACGAAAAATTGCAAGCGTTTTCGGGGGAGTTTCTCAAATTTTTTCCTTATCGGCGCAATTTATTTCCGATAGACGCTGTTTCCGCGCGAATCAACGGCGACGACAAGGGGGAAATCCACAATTTCCAGACGGTGCACGCCTTCGCTTAAAAGATCGGGGAATGCCACGCATTCGCTCTTTTTGATCGCGTTGCCGTAAATCGCGCCTGCGCCGCCGATCGCCGCAAAATATACCTTCTTGTTGCGCACGAGCGCGGCGACGACGTCCTCGCTCATCTCGCCCTTGCCGATCATTCCGCCCAGTCCCAGATCGAGCAGACGGGGGGCAAAGCTGTTCATTCTCGCGGAAGTCGTCGGTCCGCAGCTTCCGCAGGCCTTTCCTTCGGGTGCGGGACAGGGACCTGCATAGTAAATGATCGATCCTCTGAGCGGGAAGGGAAGCTCTTTTCCCGCGTCGAGATATTCAAAAATGCGCTTATGCGCACAGTCGCGCGCGGTATAGACGACGCCCGTAAGCAAAACGCTGTCGCCCGCATTCAGCGCGGAAAGCTGTTCGTCAGAGAGGGGGAGAGTGAGTTTTTTCATCTCAGAGCACCTCCTTTTCACAGCGCACGCAATGGCATTGGATATTGACCGCCACGGGAAGCCCCGCGATATGGGTAGGCGCGATTTCGCAGGATACGCCGATTGCCGTCACGTTGCCGCCGAATCCCTGTGCGCCGATATGAAGGGCGTTGATTCTTTCGAGCGCTTCCTTTTCGATTTCCGCGACATCCTCGCGCGGGTTGGAAGACCCGACTTCGCGCGTGAGCGCTTTTTTGGCGAGAAAAGCGCAGGAGTCGAAACATCCTCCGATGCCGACCCCGACGTATACGGGCGGGCAGGGGCGGGATCCCGCTTCGCGGACGGTGTTAACGATCGCATCCACGATGCCGACGCTTCCCTGCGCGGGGGTAAGCATATACAGTTTGCTCATGTTCTCGCTCCCGAATCCCTTGGGCAGGCAGGTGACGCGCACGCGGTCGCCTTTCACGATTTCCGTGTGCAGGTGCGCGGGCGTATTGTCGGCGGTATTGACGCGGGTAAGCGGATCGCAGATACTCTTTCGGAAATTTCCGTCGCGGTAAGCGCGGCGCACGCCGTCGTTGACCGCCTCCGAAAGCGGCGCGCCCGTAAGGTGTACGTCCTGGCCGATTTCGAGCAGAATAACGCACATTCCCGTATCCTGGCAGACGGGCATTTTTTCGTCTTGCGCCACGCGCTCGTTTTCAAGGAGAGTGGAAAGGGCGAATTTTGCGGCGCCCGTTTCCCGCGCTTCTGCTTGGGAAAGGGCGGTGCGGCAGGAATCGGTGAGCGTAAGCCCCGCCTTTCTTGCAAGGCGGTAAACGCATTCGGATATTTCTTTTGTATCGATTTCTCTCATGACAAAGACCTCATGTACTATTATATAAGAAATTTCCGAAAAAGCAAAGTTTTTATTTGGAATTTTTTCCGATTTCCTGTATAATATCGGCATGAGCAAAAAAGCCGAAGAATCTGAAGAACAATTCCGGGCGGTCTGTATGCGGGAAGCGGGGATCACATATTCCGTTTCCGCGGTGCTCCCGATCGTTTTATCCTTATTTGTCGTTCTCATCATGCAGGCGGCAGCGGGGGCGGATTACGCGCAGACGCAGGGGTATATTTATCTGAGTTTTCTCCTGCCGCAGGTCTGTTTTGCGGCGGCGGCGGGGATCTATTTCGCGCGCACGAAAGCGCCGCTGCGTACCGTGTACGGCGGCTGTAAATGGTATTATTTCCCGATCGCGGTCCTTCTTCAATTCGGATTGTTATCGTTATCTGAACTCAACGGTTACTTTCTTGAATTTCTCTCGCGGTTCGGATATACGCAGTCGGAAACCGCTCTTCCCGTCCTCACGGGTTGGAATCTTCTGCCCGCAATGCTTGTCATCGCCGTGCTTCCCGCCGTATTCGAGGAAACGGTATTCCGCGGGATCATCGTGGGGAATTTCCGCGCAAGCGGATGGGGAACGGCGGCGACCGTGCTCCTTTCGGGTGCGATGTTTTCCCTGTTTCACACCAATCCCGCACAGACCGTCTATCAGTTTGTGTGCGGCGTCTGTTTTGCGCTTATGGCGCTTCGGTGCGGAAGCATTTTTCCGACCGTTTTGTCCCATTTTCTCAACAACGCGCTCGTGCTCGCGCTCGCGTCGGCGGGATATTCCGATTTCCCCGAGCCCGTCAAACTGCCCCTTTATATCGTTTCGGGCGTATGTCTTGCCGCGACTCTCGTTTATCTCATTTTCTTTGATAAAAACAATCGGGGCGGAAAGGGGATGAACGGCTGGAAAATGTTTTTCCTCGGCGCGGCGGCGGGGCTCATCCTCTGCGTGGTAATGTGGGGGAGCGTGTTCATCGCGGGGCTTGCCAAATGATCAAAGTCAATTTTGTCGTCGTCGGAAAACTCAAAGAAAGTTTTTATCGGGAAGCGGTCGCGGAGTACGTCAAACGGCTTTCCCGATTCTGCAAAACGGAAATACGGGAACTTCCCGAGCGCGCTTCGCTTGCGGAAGAGGCGGCGGATATTCTGCGCGCTTTGCGCGGATATACGATCGCGCTTGCCGTCGAGGGAAAGGGGTGTTCTTCCGAAGCGTTCGCCAAAAAACTCCGCTTTCTCTGCGATCAGGGAAAGGAGATCACGTTCGTGATCGGGTCTTCCTGCGGGCTGGACGGTTCGGTCAAACGGGCGGCGGACGAGCTTTTGTCCTTTTCGGAAATGACCTTTCCGCATCAGCTTATGCGGGTCATTCTCGCGGAACAGGTTTACCGCGCGTTCATGATCAACGCGGGCGCGGAATATCACAAGTAAACGCATTTTCGTCCGCCTTCATACAATGAGGCGTGGATATTTATGAAGAAGTAAGAGATTTTTATTTGCGCTATCGCGGCGAAAAGTGCCTGATCGGGAAGAGCGAAGAAGGGCGCGGATTATTTGCGTTTTTCGTGGGGGAAAGGAAATATCCCGCGGGAATCTGTCAATGCGCCATGCACGCGCGCGAGTGGATTACGGCGCGGCTAGGGCTTGCTCAGATCGCGCGCGGACTGCCCTTCGGCGGCGCGTGGGTCATTCCGCTCGTCAATCCCGACGGTGCGCTTTTGTGTACACAAGGGCTTCAATCCGTTTCGCCGCCGCGCCGAAGTTTTTTGCGCGGGATAAACGGTGGCGAGGATTTCTCCCTGTGGAAGGCGAACGCGCGCGGAGTCGATCTCAACGTAAATTTTGACGCGCGCTGGGGAACGGGTGTGAAAAACATCCGTTTTCCCGCTTCGGAAAATTATATCGGGGCGTCGCCTTTTTGTGCGGCGGAAAGCGCCGCGCTCCGCGATTTTACCCTGCGCGTGCGGCCGCAGTTTACCATCAGTTATCACACGAAGGGCGAAGAGATCTACTGGAAATTTCATCAGCCTTTTTTCCGCAGGCGTCGGGATTTCAGACTCGCCCGCAAGTTGTCCGCTTTGACGGGATATCCCCTGCGGGACGCGCCCCGCTCGGCGGGCGGATACAAGGACTGGTGCATTCAGAGGTTGAAAATTCCCGCATTTACCGTGGAAGTTGGTCAGGACGCGCTTTCCCATCCGCTCGGGGAAGAGGCGGTAAGCGATATCGTTCAGAAAAATGCCGACGCGCTTTCGGTGCTGGCAAAGGAATGGATATGAAAGAAGAATTTATGCGCGAGGCGCTCCGCCTTGCGGAAAAGGCGAAAAAGAAGGGAGAAGTCCCCATCGGCGCGGTCGTCGTATATCGCGGAAAGATCATCGGGCGCGGCTACAATCTGCGTACGCGATTGCAGATGGCGAGCGCGCATGCGGAAATGCGCGCGATCGACAAGGCGTGCAGGAAGCTGCATTCCTGGCGGCTTCCCGAATCGGAAATTTATGTCACGCTCGAGCCTTGTCCCATGTGCATGGGGGCGATCCTGAACGCGCGTATCGACAAGGTGTATTTCGGCGCATATGAACAAAAGGGGCGGAGTCTTACGACAGAGCTTGCCAACGCCAACCTGCTCAACCACACGGTGGAAGTAGAGGGGGGCGTGTTGCGGGAGGAATGCGTGAAAGTTTTGAGCGATTTCTTCTCGGAAATGCGGCGCAGGGAAAAGGAAAAAAAGGAAAAATCAAAAAGCAAATAAAAAATAAGTTTTATAGGGGAATGCGCCCCGCCGTTTGAAAACGGCGGGGCGCATTTTATCTGACGGAAATACCGTCCGAAGATAAAAAGTTCCGATTCTGTTCCGATGATTCCATCCGACGAAAAAACCGCCCGTTGAATGCGGGCGGCAAAGTCATTCGTAAGCCTTTTCATTCTTCGTCCTTTCGGTTGTCTTTTTCCGCCTTTTCCCCGCGGCGGGAGGCAAGACGCTCTTTCAGCCGTGTAAAATCGGCTTTCAGGCGCTTGCGGTCGGCGATAGCAAGCACGCAGAATCCGCCGATTGCAATTAGAAGGAATGCGGGAACGGCGTGCCACAGAATGGGCACATACGGCTTTCCCGCCGCCGCATCGCCGAGAAAGATATCGGGCGAAAGCGCAAAGATGAGGTCGTTGATCGGGCCGAACGCGTCGTTCGGGTGCATACACCAGCCGGGGTTGAGCGAAGAAAGCGTCGCGAACAGATCGCCCGCAGGGTCGCCGTACATGCCGAGCGCAAAGCAGACGGTATCGTTGATGATGATGAGCGACATCATCAGATAATAGAGAAAGGGCAGTTTCCAGAAACTGCGCCAGGATAAGCGGTGCAGTCCAAGCAATACGGGAAGTACGGAAGTCATGAACAACAGTCCGTGGCACAGATAAAAACGAAAAACTTCCCACTGAAAGACTGTCTGACCGATGAACCAGTAGGGCACGAGCATGGCGCCGAGTCCCGCCGCGGTCCCGAGGCAAGTGATAAAATCTTTCCACAGATTGCTTTTCAGGAAAAAGACAAAAGGAGATGCGATGATGAGAAAGGCGCAGATATTATAGGCTGTACTGATCGAACCGAATCCCTGTCCGTAATACTGCGGATAGAGAACGCTTTTGAAAAGGTGCTGACCGAGATTGAGGAACAAGAGAATCCCGATAACCGTTTTTTTGGCGGATACGGAACGGCGGCGCAGCAAAAAATACAGTCCCGCGACGAGAAGCACGGGAATGAATACGCAGACGAAATAGGACAGCGATCCGTAATTGATTGTCGATAAGTCGAGAAGCAGACAGCTCATGAGCTCTTCCGTATTGATGATATCTCGCTTATTATATCACACCGTATTGCCGATTGCAAGAAAATTGATGAAAAGATTGAAAATATTCTGTATTCCAGAGCTTGCCGACCGCAAACAAAACCCCCGCCTGGGACGGGCAGGGGGGTGTCGATTGGGATTGTTCCGCTCAAAGAAGTTCGCTCAGCAGGTCGGACATATCGTAAAGTCCCGGTTTTTTCCCGATAAGCCATGCGGCGGCTTTGAGTGCGCCCGAGGCAAATACCTTTCTCGAACGTGCGGAATGGGAAAGTGTGATGATTTCGTCCTCACCCGCAAACATGACTTCGTGTTCGCCGACGATCGTTCCGCCGCGGACGGCGTGGACGCCGATCTCGTTTTTGTCGCGCGCGCCGACGTTTCCGTGTCTTCCGAATACGGGGTGCTTGCTGTTGCCGAATCCTTCGTTCACGCTCTTTTCGAGCATGAGCGCCGTTCCCGAAGGGGCGTCTTTTTTCTGATTGTGGTGGCGTTCGATGATTTCCGCGTCAAAACCGTCGCCGAGGAACTCCGCCGCCTTCTTCGCGAGGAATTGCAGAAGGTTGACTCCCACGGAGAGATTCCCCGTCTTGAAAATCCCGATCTTTTTCGCATACGCATCAATGAGGGCGAGATCGGAATCGGAATATCCCGTAGAGGCGAGCACGATATTGATTGCGCGCTCCGCGCAGAAGGCGAGCCGCTCTTCGAGCGCGTTTGCGGAAGAAAAGTCGATCACGCAGTCGGGTGTTTCCTTTACCTGCGAGAAGGAAGGATAAACGGGGAAGGGCATGGGGCAGGGATAAAGGTCGACGCCGCAGACGATCTCCGCGCCCGTCGCCTGAGCGACTTCCGTCACGTTTTTTCCCATTTTTCCGCATGCGCCGCAGAGCAGGATCTTCATGCCTTCACCACCTTCATGCCGTATGTGCGGAGCGCGTCCGCCATGATCTTTTTATGCGCGTCTTCCAGTTCGGTCAGAGGCCCTCTGGGGATTCCCGCGTCAAATCCGAGCATGACCATGCCCGCCTTGGCGGGGATGGGGTTGACTTCGGTAAAGCAGGCGTCGATCACGGGCAGGAGTTTATCCTGCAGTCGGTTGGCTTCCGCGAGATCGCCGCTTACAAAAGCGTTATAAAATTGCTTGACTGCCGCGGGGACGAGGTTGGAGGCGACAGAAATCAGCCCCGCCCCGCCGATCGCAAGGATAGGCAGGTTGAGATTGTCGTCGCCCGAATACAGGTCGCATTTTCCGCGGATGCGGCGCATGGTCTCGCAGATCTGCTCCATGTTTCCGCACGCTTCTTTGACGCCGGCCATGTTGGGGATCTCCGCGAGCCGCTCCATGGTGGCGGGCAGGATATTCACGCCCGTGCGGGGAGGGACGTTGTAGCAGATCACGGGGATTTTCACCGCGCCGCAGACGGCTTTATAGTACTCGTAAATGCCGTTCTGGGTGCATTTGTTGTAATAGGGAGTGACGACGAGCAATCCGTCAGCGCCCATCTTTTCCGCCTTTATGCTGGCTTCGATCGCCTTCTGCGTGCTGTTGCTGCCCGAACCGAACACGGTCTTTGCGCGGCCTTTCACCCGTTCGACGGTGAAGCGCATGACTTCGTCCTTTTCCGCTTCCGTCATGGTCGCGGGTTCGCCCGTCGTGCCGAGCACCACGAGCACGTCGGTGCCTCCTTCGATCTGATAGTCGATCATCTTGCCGAACGCGTCGAAATTGACGCCGCCCTCCGCGAGGAAGGGAGTAATCATCGCCGTTGCCGTTCCCTTGAAAAAACCTGTCATAATCGCTCCTTTACGTTACTTGTTACAGTGTATGACCGTACGCGTAAAATTGATTTTGCCGCGCCCCGTGCGCGGTAAGCGCCGTCAGTCGAAATATCCCTTTGCCGCGAGCAGTTCCGCGAGCAGGACCGCGCCGCCCGCCGCCCCGCGCAGGGTGTTGTGCGAAAATCCGATAAATTTATAATCGAAAAGATTATCTTCTCTCAGCCGTCCCGCGCAGATCGCCATGCCGTTTTCGGTCATACGGTCGAGCTTGGGCTGAGGACGGTTATCCTCTTCAAAGTAATGAATGAACTGCCTGGGCGCGGAGGGGAGAGCAAGCCGCTGCGGTTCGCCCGCATAGTCCGCCCATGCGCGGAGGATCTCTTCCTTCGTCGGCTTTTTCTCAAAGGAAACAAAAACCGCCGCCGTATGTCCGTCCGATACGGGAACGCGCAGGCACTGCGCGGTGATGACGGGCGCGGTCGCGTTCACGATGCCGTCGCCTTCCACCTTGCCCCAGATCTTGAGCGGTTCGACTTCGCTCTTTTCCTCTTCGCCGCCGATATAGGGGATGACGTTGTCCACGATCTCGGGCATGGTCTCAAACGTCTTGCCCGCGCCGGAGATCGCCTGATAGGTGCATACCGCCGCGTTCTTCACGCCGTAAGAAAGAAGGGGGTGAAGCAGGGGGACGTAAGATTGCAGAGAGCAGTTGCTCTTGACCGCGATGAATCCGCGCTTTGTACCGAGGCGCTTTTTTTGCGCCGCGATCACGGAGAGGTGATCGGCGTTGATCTCGGGAATGATCATGGGCACGTCTTTGGTGCCGCGGTGCGCGGAGTTATTGGAAACTACGGGGATTTCGAGTTTCGCGTATTTCTCTTCCAGCGCCTTCGTTTCGTCCTTTTTCATGTTGACGGCGCAGAAGACGAAATCGACGTTTCCGACGAGCTTTTCCGCGTCCGCTTCCGCGTCGAGGACGGTGATATTTTTTGCATATTCGGGAATGGGGACGCTCATCGCCCATTTGGCGCCGACCGCTTCGGGATATTTTTTTCCTGCGCTGCGCGCGGAAGCGAGAAGGCAGACGGGCTCAAACCAGGGGTGTCCGTCGAGAAGTGTGACAAAGCGTTGTCCGACCATACCGGTGGCGCCGATGACGCCGACTTTCCATTTTTTCACGGCAAATCCTCCGTATACAAAATTTTTTGCATAAAAAAAGCGGTGACCCGTCACCGCAAGATACACCCGTTTCCGCTCTTTGCCGAAAGTGCTCCACCGCAGTGACAGTGATAAAGGTATTACCCCTTATCCCCAGCGCGCAGACGAAAGGGGAAACGACGCGCTTCGGCGGAGATACCCTTTCCCCGGCGATACGCGCGAAAAGCCTTTCCTTTTCTTTCGCCGGATACTCATGTTCGTCCGCTCCTCTGTTCAGCGAAATTATTTTATCATACCCTCACAGAAATGTCAAAGAATTTGCCCGATTTTAATTGAAATATTTTTTGTTTTGTAGTACAATATCATTGTTGCGGTAAAAAGGGGAGATTCCCCGTCCGCAAAGTTACGTACCATCGGAGTTTGAATTATGGCAGACAGAGAACACAAAGGGCTGATCGCCCGTTGGCTGGAAGGAAAGGAGCGCAGCGAGGAATATGCGCGCAGTACGCTTCCCACCAACCGCTGGTCGCTCTTTTGGGATATTCTGAAAGGAAGACTCGGAAAGCTTATCCTTATCAACCTGCTCGTCCTCGTGACGTTCGCACCTCTTCTCGCGGTGCTCGTTTTGCGCTATCTGAGCCTGCTCGGCAATGGCGTGACCGGTCCGTTCGGTGCAGGACTCGGGATCGGATATCCCGTCATTCCCGAGATCACCGGCTCTGCGGAGCTTCTGATTCTCCAGATCGATAACGTCTATTATGCGCTTCTTATTCCTGCGGCATTCATTGCGGCACTCGGGCTTTCGGGCGGAATGTATATCATCCGCAATATGCTCTGGACGGAAGGCATCTTCTTTGCAAACGACTTTGCGCGCGGGATCCGCCGCAACTATTGGAACGTGCTCGAAAGCACGCTCATCCTTACCGTTCTTTTTTATGTGACTACGTCGATGAGCAACCTTGCCGACCTTTATACCGCGCTCGGCGCGCAGGGACAGGGCTGGTTCATTGCGGGGAAAATCGCGGGATATGTCATTCTTGTTCTCGCGGTGCTCGTGTGTATGTGGATGCTTACGCTCGGCGTGAACTACAAACAGGGTCCCTGGGCGCTCTTCCGCAATGCGTTCATCATGACGATCGCGACGTTCCCTCAGACGGTGTTCTTTGCGCTGATTGCGCTTCTTCCCGTCATCCTTATCATTTCCGGCGTTCAGTTCCTGATCGCGTTCGGCATCATCTGGATGCTGCTTCTCGGATTCTCGTATGCGATGCTCGTCTGGATGGACTACTGCCAGTGGGCGTTCGATAAATTCGTCAATCCCAAGCTCGGGAATGTGCCGATCGGCAAAGGCCTTTACAAAAAAGACGGAAAGAAAGACGGCGAAGCGTCTACCCAGCGCGCGCTCGAAGAGAGCAAAGCGATGGCGGAATACCGCCGCATGATCGTGGCGCAGGGCAAATCCAAGCTCGTATCCCGTCCCATCAAGCCCATTGACGACGGAATGGAAGTGTATCAGCTTCCCGAATCCTTCTCGCGCGACGATCTGCGCCGCTTGAAAGAGAGCAAGGACGCGATCGAAGAGGATGTGAAGGCATACGAAGCGGAACACGAAAACGAAGAAAGATACGTGGAATACAACAAACAGTTTGAAGAGCGCGAAAAGGCGCTGCGGGAAGAAGACGAAGGCAAAAAGAAAAAGAAGGCCCGCCCGCCCAAGATGCTCAACAAGCGCAAATGAGGAGTGTTATGCCGCAGGCGTACGATTCGCTCGCCGAATGGTTTGAATATCTCAATGACGACTGCGACTATGAGAAATGGTCGCAGTATTTTATTCGGGGACTTTCCCGTCTCGGCGCGGGAAAAAAAGGACTCGAGATCGGGTGCGGGAGCGGGTATTTCTGCCGCGCGCTCGCAAAAGAAGGGTACGCGATGACGGGAACGGATATCTCCGCGCCCATGCTCGCCGTCGCCGCGAAAAAAGCGCGGGAAGCGGGCGTTAAGGCGGAATTTGTCCTTTCCGACGTTCTGCGCCTGCATACCCCCGAGCGCTATGATTTTGCGATTTCGCCGAACGATTGTTTCAATTACATCCCGCAGGGAAAACTCCTTACCGCGTTCCGCCGCGTCGCATCCTGTCTGAAAAAAGACGGAATTTTCTGGTTCGATATTAGTTCCGCGGGTAAATTGCGCGGCAAAGTTGCGGATAATATCTTTGCGGACGATCGGGACGAAGTGACCTATCTTTGTTTCGGAAAGGGCTGCGGGGACTGCGTGGAAATGGACGTCACGCTGTTCGTGCGGCAGTCGGACGGGCGATTTGTCCGTTCGGACGAAAAGCACATTCAATATATCCATGAGGAGGAGAACGTGCTCTCCGCCCTGTGTGACGCGGGATTCGAGCCTGTCGCCGTCGAAGGGCATCTGGGCGAAGAAAAAGCGGGGAGCGACCGTCTCAATTTTATATGCAGAAGGAAATAAGCAGGATCTTTAAAACGCTGATTTTCGGCGGCGAAGTGTCGCTTGCCGTTCTCGATACGACTTCTCTCGTGAACGAGGCGATCCGCATTCATCATCTGTCCCCGACGGCTGCGGCGGCGCTGGGCAGGACGCTCACCGCGTCCGCCTATCTTTGCAGCTGGCTCAAAGATGAGGACGACGCGCTTTCCGTCACGATCAAAGGGGACGGCGCGGGCGGACAGATCGGCGTTTCGGGCGATTCTTCGCTCGGTATGCGCGGGTTTATCGAACACCCCGACGTATCCCTTCCGCCGCGCGCGGACGGCAAGCTGGACGTGGGCGCCTGCGTAGGGAAACACGGCACGCTCACCGTCATCCGCGAGGAAAAGGGCGCGCTTCCGTTTGTGGGGACGACAGAACTCGTTTCGGGGGAGATCGCGGAGGATTTTTCCGCGTATTTTCTCATCAGCGAACAGCGCCCGACGGCGTTCGCGCTGGGCGTGAAGATCTCCCCGGAAGGTAAGTGCATCGGCGCGGGCGGCGTGATTTTGCAGCCGCTTCCCGGAGCAGGAGAGGAGAGCATTTCCAAGACGGAAGAGGCGATCGCGAAGTATTCCGCGGTCAGCACGCTCATTGCGGAAAAGGGCGCGGAAGGCATTCTGCGCGGCGACTTCGGCGCGGAGAACTGGACGGAGCGGGAAATTTCCTATCGCTGCCATTGTTCGCGCGAAAAGATCGCGGATATTCTCCGTTCCATGGGAAGGGAGGAGCTCGGACGCATCGTTAGCGAGGACGGCAAAGTTTCCGTGCACTGCCATTATTGCAATACCGATTACGATTTTTACCCAAAGGACATCGCAGAACTGTTCTGCGATGGAGAATGATATGCGCAAAGACGATAAAATCCAAAAACTCGATTTCAGCGACGAATTTCTCCTGGACAGCGCGTCCCGCCGTCTTGACGCGGGGGATTATTTCGGCGCGCTTACCATGCTCAATAAGCGCAACGGAATGTACGAGAAGAACTGCGACGCGTCCGTGCTCGCGGCGGATATCTATGAGGGAATGGGGCTGTACGGGCTTGCGGTGGACGCATGGTTCCATTTTCTCGACACCTGCAACGAGGCGGATTTTCCCGAAGGATACGAGGGTCTTGCCGTCAATTACATGAACATGGGCAGCGAGGCGCAGTCTGCGTTTTATTACAACAAGCTGATCGCGACGGACGAAGAAATGCCTGCCGAGAGTAAGCTGGAGATCATGCGGATGTTCGCAAAACCCGCAAAGCCACGTCTGCGCGTCGTATATCCGCCCGAAGAAGCGGACGACACGGAGAGCGTGCAAAAGGGCGTATTTTATCTGAAAACGGGTCAGCTTTCGGAGGCGAAGGACGCCTTTTCCGATATCGAAAAGGGCAGCCCCAATTACGCGGCGGCGCGCGGGCTTTCCGCCGTCTGTTCGCTGCTTCAGGGGAACAGCAAACTTGCGGAAGAGGAGTGCCTGCACATTCTGGAAGAAAACCCCGACGACGTCCAGGCGCTGTCCACCTATTCGGCGGTGCTGTCCGAACAGGGCAGGGACGAGGAAAGCCGCCGCATCGCCCTCCGCCTCGCGCGGGTGCAGACGGATTCGACGGACGAGCTTTACAAGATCGCGACCGTCCTTTGCGAAAACGATCTGGACGCGGAAGCGCTCAAAGTGCTCTCCCGCCTGAAAGAGAAACTGCCATACGACAACAATATCCTGTATTTTTATGCCGTGGCGGCTTATCGCACGGGCGAACAGGAAGCGGCGATCGACGCGCTCGACCGTCTGTGCACGATCTATCCGCACGCGGCGGTGGCGCGCTACTATCTCACGCGCATGCGCGAAGCGCGGGACAGCGGCGCCAAGGTGGAGACAACCTATTATTACCGCGTTCCGCAGGCGGAATACGATACGGTGAAGAACTTTCTGACCGCGGTATCCGCGGCGTCGCCCGAAGAGGCGGCGCAGGTCGCCCTTCTTCCCGAAATGGACGAATTTCTGTGGATCGCTTTCGACGAAATGGACGGGCGGGACGCAAAATTGCAGGAGGTTGCGCTCAAAGTCGCCGATCAGTGCCGCCTGGATTCCTTTATAAGGGATATCCTGCTCGACTATCAGGGCAACGACGGCATGAAGCTGGAAATTCTGGAAACGCTCGCCGCACGCAACGAGGAGAACTCTTTCGGCACGGTGCTCGGGCATATCTATAAGGAATTTTTCACGCATAAGATCGGAATCGGGGGCCGCAAGTACAAGCCGTTCATGAAGGCGTTTTCTGTCGTATATTCCCGTTACGGGCTTCTCGGCGAGGAAAACGAGCGCAAGCTCTGCGCGGCGGCGGAAGAAACGTACCGCGCGCTTGCCGACCGCGAGGCGTGGGATTATATGGACGAAACGGCAGAGCTCGCCTGCGTGATCTACCGCGAAGCGCACCTGCGCGACGGGGAGCGCACGATCGGCGCCATGGCGCAGCTGTTTGACGCAAAGGAACCCGTCGTGAAAGACATCCTCGATCAGATTCTTTGAGGAAAGGAGAGATTACGCATGAAACTCATCGATTTTGACGGTCTGTTTGACGAAAAACTCGCGGAATATATTCAGGCAAACGAGGGGAAATATACAGAAAAACAGTGGGAATCGGTCATCCCCAAGCTGTATGCGAAATTCGGAGATACCTTCATCAAAAGCGCGGGCAATACTCCGAAGGGATATTATGCCGCTATGACGGACGAAGAGCTGACGGACGCGCTCGTACGCCATGTAAAAGAGGGCGTGCCCGTCTCCGATTTTTTGTGCCGCGAGCTGGAAAAGCGCGACTGCCCCGAAAGCCTTCTGCGCCTTCTCGAAAGCGACGACGAACAGATTCTCACCCTTGCCGTGAATACGGCGGGCGGCAATCCCAAGGCGTTCGGCGCCTATCTCGATATCATTGCGGGCGATAACGACGAGGAGATCAAAGATACGGTCGCAGATCAGCTCAAAGCGAACGCCGATCCCGCAAAGGAGAAGGCGCTCGAACTGTACGCAAAGGGCATTGCTGCGGAATATATGCTCGAGATTCTTTCCCGCTGCAAGGAAAAAGACGACCGCGTGTTCGACGTGCTCGTCAAAGAGTTCCGCACCGCGCCCGACGATATTCCCATGCACGCGAGCTATCTCGCCGCATACGGCGACGCGCGCGCTCTGCCCGTTCTGTTGGAGACGATCGCGCGAGAGGATATCAACTACGTCGAATTTCAGGAGCTCAAATATGCGATCGAGGCGCTCGGCGGCGAGTACACGGAAAAGCGCGATTTCTCGGACGATCCGTATTATCGCGAGATAATGGAGCAGTCGCAGATGACCCCCGACTTTTCCGAACCGCCCAAGACGGACGCGTAAAGGGGCGTTTTTGCGGAAAAAAGCTCGAATTGCGGAAAAATCATCATAATCGATCAGCCTTCGCCATATAGTATTCAAGCAAAGTAATTGCGGCGGAGGCTTTTTATTTATGGAAAATTACGACGTCTACGAGGACATCGCCGCCCGCACGGGCGGAGAAATTTACATCGGCGTGGTGGGACCCGTCCGCACGGGGAAATCCACGTTTATCAAGCGCTTCATGGAACAGATGGTCATTCCTTACGTTACGGGCGCGGGAAAGACGAGAATGGTCGACGAGCTTCCGCAGTCCGCGGCGGGAAAGACGGTCATGACGACCGAACCCAAATTCGTTCCCGACGAAGCGGCGAAAGTGGAAGTGCGCGGCGCGAAGGCGCGCGTGCGGCTGATCGATTGCGTGGGATTTCCCGCGGAAGGCGCGGGAGGGTTTGAAGAGGACGGCAAGCCGCGCCTCGTGAAAACGCCGTGGTCGGATACGCCCATGCCCTTTGACCGCGCCGCGGAAGAGGGTACGCGCCGCGTCATCCGCGAGCATTCGACCATCGGCATTCTGGTGACGACGGACGGCTCGGTTACCGATCTGCCCCGTTCCGCTTATGAGGAAGGGGAGAAAAAGGCGGCGGAAGAGCTTTCCGAAATCGGCAAGCCCTATCTCATCCTGATGAACTGCCGCCGCCCGTCCGAAACGCAGGCGCTCTGCGCGGAACTGTCGGAGCGTTACGGCGCGCCCGTCCTGCCGATCGACGCGGAAAACGCGACCGCTGAAGAACTGGCGGAAGTGCTGGGGAGGGTGCTCTTCGAGTTCCCCGTCGTATCCGTCGATATCGATATTCCCGAATGGATGCGCGCGCTGGACGCGGATACGCCGCTCATTTCCGAACTTTTGTCGGGCGTTCGGGCGGTTGCGCCGAAGATCTCCAAGATGAGCGATTGCGCGCTTCTGGACGGAATGTTTGCGGACAGCGAGAAGCTGCTCCCGCCCGTCCGCGTGACGCCCGATCTTGCGACGGGCAAGGTGTCCTGCCGCGTGGAAGCGCGGGAAGGGGTGTTCTATGAAGTGCTGGGCGAGCAGTGCGGCGAGGAGATCGCCGACGATTTTGCGCTGATGAGCTATGTCGCATCCCTCTCCGAGGCGAAAAAGCTGTACGAGCGGGTACGGCAGGCGTTTGCGGACGCGCAGGCTTACGGATACGGCATCGTGCCGCCGGACGGCGACGAGATGAATCTCGCCGATCCGAAGGTGGTGAAGATGGGCGGGAGGTTCGGCGTAGATCTCAAAGCGGACGCGCCGAGCTATCATATCATCCGCGTGGACGTCAACGGTCAGGTGCGGCCGACGCTCGGCAACGAGGAGCAGAGCGAGGAGTTCGTAAGAGGACTTTCCGAACAGCTGCAGACCCAGCCCGAGCGCGCGTGGAACACGAATATGTTCGGCAGGACTTTGCGCGAAATGCTCGGCGAGGAGCTGTATATCAAAAACCGTTCGATGGCGGAAACGGTGCAAAAGAAGATGCGCAGGACTCTTTCGCGCATCGTCAACGAGGGCAAAGGCGGAGTCATCTGCATTCTGCTTTAAAAAGAGGGCGCGCACGCGCCCTTTTTTCGCATTAAAAACAAAAACGGAGTGCTTCCGTCCGCGCCGCAAAAAATGCACTGTTTTTGCGGCGCGGACGGGGAAAAACAGGAAAGGAGAGGCAAAATCGGACGGGGATTGTGAAAAAAATTTTTATAAATATTTTCATCACAAGTATTGCATTTTTCCCCGATTTTCTTTATAATATGGCTGTACTTGTGTAACAAAAAACAGAGGGGTGGATTTATGGATGCAAAAGTGAAGAAAATGATCGAGAGCGGGAAGACCGCGCTCGGCATCGAATTCGGTTCGACGAGAATCAAGGCGATTCTCGTGGACGAAAACAACGTTCCCATTGCGTCGGGCAGTCACGACTGGGAGAACCGCTTTGAGGACGGAATCTGGACGTATACGCTCGAAGATATTCATACGGGGTTGCAGGACTGCTATCGGAAGATGGCGGCGGACGTCAGGGAAAAATACGGCGTGACGCTCACGACGATCGGCGCGATCGGGTTCTCCGCGATGATGCACGGATACATGGTATTCGACCGCGACGGAAAACTGCTCGTTCCTTTCCGTACCTGGCGCAACAACAATGCGGCGCCCGCGGCGGAAAAACTGACGGAATTGTTTCATTATCCCATTCCCGCGCGCTGGTCGGTTGCGCACCTGTATCAGGCGATTCTGAACGGAGAAGAGCACGTCGGCAAGATTGCGTTCCAGACCACGCTCGAAGGTTACGTCCACTGGATGCTGACGGGCAGAAAGGTCATCGGTATCGGCGAAGCGTCGGGTATGTTCCCGATCGATATCAAAACAAAGAAATACAATGCAACCATGCTGAAACAGTTTGACGAGCTGGTTGCGGACAAGCACCTTCCTTTCAGGATCGAAGATATCCTTCCCGAGATCCTCATTGCTGGCGAAGAGGCGGGCAGACTGACGGAAGAGGGCGCAAAACTTCTCGATCCCTCGGGCAACCTCAAAGCGGGCATCCCGCTGTGTCCTCCCGAAGGGGACGCGGGCACGGGCATGGTCGCGACGAACAGCGTGAAAAAGCGCACGGGCAACGTATCTGCGGGAACTTCCGTATTCGCGATGATCGTCCTTGAGAAGGAACTTTCCAAAGTCCATCCCGAAATCGACCTTGTGACGACGCCCGTCGGCGATCTCGTCGGCATGGTCCACTGCAACAACTGCACTTCCGACATCAACGGCTGGGTCGGATTGTTCGGGGAGTTCGCAAAGCTGGCAGGAGTGGAGATCTCCAAACCCGCTCTCTATGATATGCTCTATTTCGAATCGGAAAAGGGCGATAAGGATTGCGGCGGATTGCTTGCGTATAATTACGTTTCCAACGAACACATTACCAAAGTGGACGAGGGCAGACCTCTGTTTGTCCGCACGTCTGAGAGCAAATTCACGCTCGCAAACGTCATGCGCGCGCATCTGTTCGCGTCGCTCGGCGCGCTCAAGGTGGGATGCGATATCATGCTCAAAGAAGAAGGGGTCAAGCTGGACGCGATCACCGGACACGGCGGTCTGTTCAAGACGGAACGCGTGGGACAGAGCTATCTCGCCGCGGCGATCAATGCGCCCGTCACCGTCATGAAGACGGCGGGCGAAGGCGGAGCGTGGGGGATCGCGATCCTCGCAAATTACGTCGTCACCAAGGGGAAAGACGAAAGCCTCGAAGATTATCTTGCCGATAAGGTATTTGCGGGGCAGGAGGGAGTCACGCTTGCTCCCGATCCCGAGGATGTCAAGGGCTTCGACGAATTCGCGAAACGCTACGTCGACGGGCTTCCCATCGTCCGCCAGGCGGTCGTTTCCATGAAGTAAGGGAAAATCATAAGGAGTGAAGAATAAAATGCTGGAAGAGTTAAAAAAGAAGGTATTGAAGGCCAATCTCGACCTCGTGAAGCACAAACTCGTGCTCTTTACGTGGGGAAACGTGTCCGAGATCGACCGCGAGAGCGGACTTATCGTCATCAAGCCGTCGGGCGTCGAATATGACGAAATGAAGGCGGAAGACATGGTCGTCGTCGATCTCAACGGCAAAGTGGTGGAGGGCGATCTGCGGCCTTCGTCCGATACGCCGACGCATATCGAATTTTATAAGGCGTTCCCCGACGTGGGCGGCGTCACGCACACCCATTCCACCTTTGCGACCGCATGGGCGCAGGCAGGCAGGAGCATTCCCTTCTACGGGACCACGCACGCGGACTATTTCTACGGAGATATTCCCTGCGCGCGCTCTCTTACGAAAGAGGAGATTGAAGGGGAGTATGAAAAAAACACGGGGCTTGCGATCATCGAGAAGTTCCGTCAGGACGGCTTAAAGCCGCTGGAAGTGCCCGGCGTGCTCATCAAGAGCCATGGCGTGTTCGCGTTCGGCAAGGACGCAGACAATTCCGTCTATAACGCGACGGTCATAGAGGAAGTCGCGAAGATGGCGACCATCACCGAAGCGGTCAATCCGAACGTCACCCGCGCCGATCAGTTCATGATGGACAAGCACTATATGCGCAAGCACGGCAAAAACGCATATTACGGACAGACGAAAAAGAAATAACCGTCCGAAGAAAATCAAGGGGCGTTCCGCCCCGACAAAAATCAGAAATCCATATTATAATCAAGGAAGAGGTAATATTATGAAAGAAAAAGTAGTTTATTGGCTGACCGGTTCTCAGACGCTTTACGGAGACGACGTTCTCCAGCACGTTGCGCAGCATTCCAAGGAAATGGCAGATTACGTCAACGAGAGAATGCCCGTCACGGTCAAATATCTGACCACATGCAAGAGCTCGGACGAGATCATTGCGGCGATCAAACAGGTCAATGCGGATGAGAGCTGTATCGGTATCATCACCTGGTGCCATACCTTCTCGCCTGCGAAGATGTGGATCAAGGGACTTCATATGCTTCAGAAGCCCATGTGCCATTTCGCGACGCAGTATAACGAGAAGCTGCCTTACGACACCATCGACATGGATTTCATGAACGAAAACCAGGCGGCTCACGGCGACAGAGAATTCGGCTATATCGTTTCCCGTCTGAGAATGGACAATAAAGTCATCGTCGGCTACTACAAGGACGAGGAAGCGCTCAAAGAACTCGCCGCATGGTGCAAAGTGGCGGCAGGGTATGCATTCTCCAAGACGGTCAAGGTATGCCGTTTCTCCGACAACATGCGCAACGTCGCCGTCACGGAGGGCGATAAGGTGGAAGCGCATATCGGATTCGGCTGGGAAGTCGATTACTATCCCATCGGCGATCTCGTCGATTATATCGAGAAGGTCACCGACAAGGAAGTTGACGCGCTCATGGCAGAATACGCTCAGAAGTATACCATGGGGACCGATCGCATCGACGTGGTTCGCGAACAGGCAAAATATGAGATCGCGATCGACAGGTTCTGCAAGGACAACGGCGGATATATCGGCATCGTCGATCACTTCGGCGCCCTGAAAGGACTCAACCAGCTTCCCGGACTTGCCATTCAGGATCTGCAGAGCAAAGGTTACGGTTTCGGCGCGGAAGGCGACTGGAAGATCGCGGCGCTCGGCGCAGTCATGCAGTATATGGCGGGTCAGAAGGGCACGGGTCTGATGGAAGACTATACCTATGATCTGAAAGAGGGCTATTGCCTCGGCGCGCACATGCTCGAAGTATCGCCTCAGTTTGCGGCGACCAAGCCCGAGATTCAGGTTCACCCGCTCGGAATCGGCGGCAAGAGCGATCCCGCGCGTCTCGTGTTCGAAGGTATTTCCGCACCCGAAGCGGTTGCGGTTTCCATGATCGATATGGGCGATCGGATGCGCCTGATTGTGCAGAAGATCGAGCTGATCAAATATCCCAAGAAGATGCCCAATCTTCCCGTCGGCGGTCTGATGTGGAAGTATAAGCCCAACTTCAAGGAAGGAGTTGCGGCATGGATCTATGCGGGCGGCGCACATCACACCGTCGTTTCCTCGCAGCTCTCTGTGCAGGATATGGTCGACCTCGGCAATATGTGGGGCATCGAAGTCGTCGTCATCGACGAACACACGGAGATCAATCAGTTTAAGAAAGATCTCATGTACTCCGACGTCATCTGGAAAAACAAATAATCCGCTTTGCGGAGTAAACCGCGCGGCGGAGACCCGTTGAAAACGGTAAGAGCGGCATTGTATAATGCCGCTCTTTTCAAAAAGCGCGCCTGTTTCCGAAGCCGTTGCGCGATCGCCTTCGCGGTATGACAAGAACGGCTCCGTTCGGGGGAAACTCTTCCGAAAAGATACGAAAAAGGCGCGGTTTCGTCGCAAAAACGCCCGCGGGTGCGTTTTTTCGGCACGGGCACGGGCGTTGCGCTTGAAAGGCGCGGCTCTGTTGCAAAACTCTGTTCGGGTGCGTTTTTTCGGCGCGGGAACCATTTTCGCGCGGAAAGGCGCGGACGGAGCATTCGGTCAAGGAGAACTATGTTTTATCGTAAATTTATTTTCGGCGATACTGCCGTATACTATGTAGAGACGCCCGTCGAGGGGCATGAAGGGAAAACGGTGATCGGTCTTGCGGCATATCCCGCCGCTCTTTCCGTGAACGCGCAAAAACTCCATTGCGATTCTTTGGTGCAGGTCGCGTTTGCGGGCGACGAGAACCTCATCGATTACACGCAGGGACTGACCATGCGCAACCGCTCGTCCACGCTCCTTCATGTCACCGAACAGACGTCGGACGAGACTTCGGTCACCACGCGCCTTTCGGACGGCGCGGGCAACGACTATGTGCATAATCTTTCCTATTCGCCCGCGACGGGGGTGTTTTCCGTTCGCGTCCGCTATGAAAATCATAGCGGGGAGAGCCGCCTTCTCGAAATGCTGGAAAGTTTTTCGCTGAGCGGGATCGCGGCGACGGGGCGGAGAGATCTTTCCACGCGCGGTCTTACCCTGCACCGCATGACGAGCGCCTGGTCGCGGGAATGCAGACTGAAAAGCGACTCGTTTTCCCATCTCGGGCTGGATATGAGCTGGGCTCGTTACGGCGTCAAGGTCGAAAAGTTCGGTCAGCGCGGCACAATGCCCGTGCGCGATTATTATCCGTTCGCGGCGATCGAAGACGAGAAGGGCGTCATCTGGGGCGCGACGGCGGAGGCGCCTTATTCCTGGCAGATGGAAGTATATCAGGAGAAGGAGACGTGCGCGCTTTCGGGCGGGCTTGGCGATTACGAGTTTGCGCATTGGCGCAAGGAGATCCTGCCCGGGGAGAGTTTTGAAACGCACGAGGCGTTCTTTACCGTCAGGCGCTCGGGCGGCGTGAACGCCGTCTGCAACGCGCTCCTGCACGAGGCGGATTCCCGCCTGGACGTGCCCGAAAGCGAAGAGGAGATGCCCGTCCTGTTCAACGAATACTGTACGACGTGGGGATGTCCTTCCGAGGAAAACATCGAAGCCATCCTCGCCGCCCTGAAACCCTTCCCGATCGGCTATTTCATGATCGACTGCGGCTGGTACAAACCCGACGACAAGGGCTGGTGCAACGCGATCGGAGATTGGGAGCAGAGCCGACTGCTCTTTCCCGCGGGAATTTCCCGCGTGTCAGAAAAGATCCGCGCGGCGGGAATGAAAGCGGGGATCTGGTTCGAATTCGAAGTCGCGGGGCGGGACAGCGCGTGCTTTGAACGGCGCGATCTGCTTTTAATGCGCGACTGCTTCCCGCTCACTTCCAAAAACCGCCGCTTCCTCGATTTGAGAAAGGAAGAGGTGCGTTCCTATCTTTCCGAACGGATGCTCGGCTTCCTCAAAGACAACGGGTTCGAATACATCAAGATCGATTATAACGATAATATCGGCATCGGCTGCGACAGCGACGACGGCGCCGCGCTCGGGGAAGGCGGCCGTCAGATCGCGGAGGAGAGCGTGGACTATATCGCGCGCATCCGCGAAGCCGTCCCCGGGATGGTGGTGGAGAACTGCTCTTCGGGCGGAAGCCGCATCGAGCCTTACCGCATGAGCAAAGTTTCCATGTGTTCCTTCTCGGACGCGCACGAATGCGCGGAGATCCCGCTCGTCGCGGCGAACGTCTCTCGCGTGGTGCCCGCGCGACAATCGCAGATCTGGGCGGTCCTGCGCGAGAAAGACAGCCTTTCGCGCGTCATTTATTCGCTGTGCGCGGCGTTTCTCGGGCGCGTGTGTCTTTCGGGCGATGTCCTCGCGCTCCCGCCCGAAAAGGTGAAGTGCATTTCGGAAGGACTCGATTTTTACCGCGAGGTCAGAGACGTGGTGCGTTACGGCGACATCTCGCTCATCGACTGCGACGTGGAATACTACCGCAAGCCGAAGGGCAGGCAGATCTATGTCAAAGACTTAAAAGACCGAAGACTGGTCATCGTGCATCGCCTGGAAGGGAAGGGGGATATTTGCGTTCCCGCGGCGGGGTATCGCGTGCTCCGCGCCTTCACCGACCTTTCCTATTCGCTCGAACGGGGCGAACTGGTCGTCCGCGACGGCGGGGAATACCGCGCGGGTGCGTTTTTGCTGGCGAAAGAGGAGTGAAAAAGGGCGGATGCGCGTTCATCCGTTGACATTTTTGCGCCGATTCTCTATAATAACGGCAAGGAGAAGTTATGGAAACGGTTTCTTTTGACAAGGTCGCGCTCGGCGAAGGCTTCTGGGCGGACGTCATCGATAAAAATGCGGAGATCTCTCTTCCCAACGTGTATCGGCGTTTCGAAGAGACGGGACGTTTCCGCGCGGTGCGTTGCGAAAAGCAGGAGACGCCGCCGCACATCTTTTACGATTCGGACGTCGCCAAATGGCTGGAAGCCGCGGCATATATGCAGAAACGGCGTTACAGCGCGGAGATCGCCGCGATTGTCGCCGATACGGTGGACGCGATCTGCGCCTCTCAGCGCCCCGAAGGGTATTTCAACAGCTTTTATCAGGTCTATGCGCCCGAGCGCATATTCAAGGAGCGTACGGAGCACGAGCTGTATTGCGCGGGACATCTCATCGAGGCGGCGGTCGCGCTCGCGTCCTGCGGGCAGGGCGAAAAACTCCTCGCCGCGATGAAGCGCTATGCCGACTACATCTGCGAACGTTTTTACGAGAAAAGGGACGCGGGCTTTACGACCTGCGGCCATCCCGAGATCGAGCTTGCGCTCGTGAGGCTGTACGAATATACGAAACAGGAGAAGTATCTCTCCCTCGCGAAGTTCTTTCTGGACGAGCGCGGGCAACGGGAAGAGGAGATCTATCCGTGGGCGGACCGCAAATACGATCAGAGCCACCTGCCCGTCCGCGAGCAGAATGAGGCGGTCGGGCACGCCGTCCGCGCGCTGTATCTCTACATCGCGATGGCGGACGTGGGGCGGATCGAGGGCGACGGCGCGTTGCTTTCCGCCGCCCGCGCGCTCTTTGCGGACATCGTCGGGAAAAAGATGCATCTGACGGGCGGCACGGGATCTAGCTATCTCGGCGAACGGTTCACCGTCGCTTATCACCTGCCCAACGAATATTCCTATACGGAGACGTGTTCCGCGATCGCGCTCGCGCTCTTTTGCGACCGCCTGGCGAAAGCGGAAAACCGCGCGGTCTATCACGAGATCTTCGAGCGCGTGCTCTACAACAACATCCTCGCGGGCGAATCGGAAAACGGGAAGGGGTTCTTTTATACCAATCCCTTGGAAAGCCACGCCTGCATGACGGAATATGTGCGCGGGTTGAAGGAAAAACCCTATCAGCCCATCATCGAACGAGTCGAGGTGTTCGACTGTTCCTGCTGTCCGCCCAATCTCGTGCGTTTTTTCGGCGAGCTGGGGAATTATATCTACGGTACGGAAAAGGGAGTGCTTTATGTCAATCAGTACATTTCCTCTTCCGTCTGCGCGGAAGGGCTCTGCGCCGAAGTGCAGACGGAGATGCCGTATCGCGGCACGGTGCGCGTCCGCGCCGAGGGCAAAGGAACGCTCGCGCTCCGTATCCCCGCGTGGCAGGTCAGCATTGCCTGTAAAGTGAACGGCGGTTTTGTGAAGCCGCGGGAAAAGGACGGCTATCTGTATTTCGATGTCGACGGGGAGACGCTCGTCGAAGCGGAATTTGAAATGAAGCCGCGCTTCGTATACGCAAACGAGAACGTCTGGGAAAACAGCGGCAGGAAGGCGGTGGAATACGGTCCCTTCGTGCTCTGCGCGGAGTCGTGCGACAACGGCAAAAACCTGCGAAACCTGGAGATCCCTTCGCTCGAAGGGGCTTTGGTGGAGACGGTCGGAGGATTGAAAGTCACCGTCGCCGCCAAGCGGCTCACGACGGGTTCGGCGCTCTATTCTTACGAGCCGCCCGAACGGGAGAACGTCACGCTTCGGCTCATACCTTATTACGCCTGGGCGAATCGGGGCGAAAACGATATGCAGGTCTGGTTTCTGTAACATACATAGGGGGAAATGAAAATGGAATACGAAAGAGCTTTGCGCGAATTGAAGGCGCACGGGCAGGAGCACGTCCTTCGCTTTTACGGGGAACTTTCCCCCGAGGAGCAAAAGGCGTTGCTCGAACAGGTCGGGAACATCGACTGGGAACTGATCTCCCGTTACGAACATCCCGAAAACCTCAGCGGTTCGGGAAAGATCGAGCCCATTTCGGGACTGAAAACCGCCGAGATCGAACGCCGTCGCGCGGAATTTACCGCCTGCGGCGAACGGCTCGTCCGAGAGGGCAAAGTGGGTGCGGTGCTCCTCGCGGGCGGACAAGGGACGCGGCTGGGTTCGGACGCACCCAAAGGGACGTATAACGTCGGGATCACCCGCCCGCTCTATATCTTCGAACAGCTCGTCCGCAATTTGCAGGACGTCTGCGCACAGTGCGGAGCGACCGTCCCGCTGTATGTGATGACCAGCAAAAAGAACGACGCGCAGACGCGGGAATTTTTCCGCGCGCACGATTTCTTCGGGTATCCCGCGTCCGACGTGTATTTCTTCCGTCAGGATATGGCGCCCGGCGTGGACGAAACGGGAAAGCTTCTCCTCGAACGCAAGGACAGCCTCGCGCTGTCTCCCAACGGGAACGGGGGCTGGTATTCCTCTTTGGTCCGCGCGGGATTGGACAAAGATCTTCGAGAGCGCGGCGTGGAATGGCTGAACGTATTCGCGGTGGATAACGTCTTGCAACGCATCGCCGATCCCGTCTTTGTGGGCGCGACCGCGCTGAGCGGCAGGGGGTGCGGCGCGAAGGTGGTGCTCAAAGCCGAACCGCACGAGCGCGTCGGCGTGCTCTGCCTGGAAGACGGCAAGCCCAACATCATCGAATATTACGAACTCACCGAGGAGATGGCGAACCTGCGCGACGAATCGGGCGACCTCGCCTATTGTTACGGGGTGATTCTCAATTATCTCTTCCGCACGGACATCTTGAAAGAGATCGCCGATCGGCGCATCCCCGTGCACGTGGTCAGAAAAAAGATCCCGCATCTCGACGAGAGGGGACAGCTCGTGACGCCCGAGCGGGAAAACGGTTTTAAATTCGAAACGCTCATTCTCGACATGGTACGCCTGACGGGGAGCTGTCTGCCTTTCGAAGTCGTCAGGGAGCGGGAATTTGCGCCCATCAAAAACAAAACGGGGGTGGACAGCGTGGAAACGGCGCGCGTTCTCCTCGAAAAAAACGGAGTGAAACTTTAATGGAAGAACAAGCAAGCAAGGAAGTTCTCGCCTTTCTGGAACAGCTCATGAAACTCAACCGCGCGCTGGTCGAGATCTTCAAGACGGCGAACGTCGAACTGTTTACGGACATGAACAAAACGATCAAAGAGATGTACCGCATCCAGCACGGGAGCGAAGATCCCGCGCTGAAAGCGATCGACGAGGAGTGCAAGGTCATTTACATGAATTTCGACATGATCATTTCCGTGCTCCGCACGACGGAAGACGGCGAGATCGACAAGGGCGCGGAAAACGCGCTCAACAAGTTCCTGCACAACATCAACGAGGCGACGGTGAACATCGCCGCCATGTTCGGACTCATATAAGGAGAAATTATGAAAGTCAGGATTTTTGCGGACGCAAATCTGAAGATCGGCGCGATCGACGAACACATCTACGGCTCGTTCATCGAACATCTGGGAAGGGCGGTATACGAGGGCATTTACGAGCCCGATCATCCCACTGCGGACGCGGACGGGTTCCGCGGCGACGTGATCGGACTCATCAGGGAACTTTCCGTTCCCATCGTGCGCTATCCGGGCGGAAATTTCCTCTCGGGGTATCGCTGGGAGGACGGCATCGGACCGCGCGAACAGCGCCCCACGCGGCTGGATCTCGCCTGGTTCACCACGGAGACCAACGAGTTCGGTACGGACGAGTTCATGAAGTGGTGCAAAAAGGCGGGGATCGAGCCGATGATGGCGGTGAACATGGGCACGGCGGGGATCATGGACGCCGCGCACCTCGTGGAATACTGCAATCACGCGGGCGGCACGCAGTATTCGGATATGCGCCGCGCCAACGGCGCGGAAGAGCCCTATAACGTAACATATTGGTGTATCGGCAACGAGATGGACGGGCCCTGGCAGATCGGGCATCTCTCCGCCGACGAATACGGCAAAAAGGCGCTCGAAGCGGCGAAGGTCATGCGTTGGAGCAACGGCGAGATGGACGGCAAGCCCGGACCGAACGGCAGACTCAAACTCATCGTCTCCGGCTCTTCCAATCACGAGATGCCAACCTTCCCCGAATGGGACAGAACGGTGTTGGAACATACCTACAAGCAGGTCGACCTGCTTTCCATGCACCGTTACTATATGTACAGTACCAAGCGCAAGCACCCGCTTGAGGATTTCCTCGGCAGTGCGGACGATATGGACGAATATATCGGCACGCTCCGCGCGACCATCGAATATGTCCGCGCGAAAGTGCGTTCGCAAAAGCGGGTGGGGATCTCCTTCGACGAGTGGAACATCTGGACGGTCAACGCGCCGCGGACGGAACCGCTGTGGAAGCGTGCGCCGCACATCCTCGAAGACGTGTATACCTTCCAGGACAGCCTCGTGTTCGCGGGACTCATGAACACCTTGCTCCGCAACTGCGACGTCGTCAAAGCGGCGTGCCTCGCGCAGCTCGTCAACGTCATCGCGCCCATCATGACGGAAAAGGGCGGCGGGACCTTCCGTCAGACATCCTTTTACCCCTTCTTTTACGCGGCGAACAATGCCCGCGGGGAAACGGTGCGCACCATTTCCGATTCCGACTGTTTTGAAAATATGTACGGTGAGGCGCGTTATGTCAACGAGGCGGTGACGCATGACCGCGAAAAGCGCGAAGTGTGCGTGTTCCTGTGCAATTACGCGCAGAAATCGCGCGACGTGGAGCTGGAATTGCGCTCTTTCGGGAAACTTGCGGCGTGCGATTATGTGGAAATGACCTCTTCCGATCTCTTCGCCGTCAACGGGTTCGATCATCCCGATACGGTCGTGCCGCACAAGAAAGATCTTCCGACCGTCAGGGGCGGCTCCAAGGTGTCGCTCAGGCTTCCCGCCATGAGTTGGAGTTTTCTTAAATTTACCTATTAAAGTAATTTCACAAGGAGATCGGCGTAAGATACATTATGGCGAAACGAAGAAAAAAGACGATAAGCGGAAAGCGGGGGATCCTATTCGCGTTGATGATCATTCTTCTCATCATCGCGCTCCTCGCCGCCGCGTACTATTATTGGTTTATTTACAAGGGCAAAACATGGGACGATCTGCTCGCCATGCTCAATCCTCCTCAGACGGA
>CASGEQ010000030.1 GCA_949300535.1 uncultured Bacillota bacterium | reverse complement strand
CGGAAAAGGTCGTCTGATGCTTTTCCGTCATCTTGTTTTTGTCCCAAACGGAGAGCGCGCCGTCCGCGCCCGACGCCTTGTCCTGCCCGAAGACATGGGTGTGCCGCGTGATGAGCTTTTCGCAAAGTCCGCTCAGCATGTCCGTCATATTGAAATTATCCTTCTCCTCTTCCATGAGGGTATGGAACACCGCCTGCATGAGCACGTCTCCCGCCTCTTCGCAGATCTTGTCGGGATCGCCGCTGTCGATCGCGTCCACCAGCTCGTACATCTCCTCCACCCCGTTGAGGCGGATGGATTCGTGCGTCTGCACCCTGTCCCAGGGACACCCGTCGGGCGCGCGCAGGCGGCGCATGACCGCGAGGAAATCATCAAAATCGAACCGCGTCTTTTCGAGCAGAGGGATCTCGTCCACGACGAGCATGGACGTGCTGTCGTATGTATCCTGCCTGTCCGCTTCATACAGCGCGATTCTCTTTTTCTTCCCGCCCGAGAGGAAGGTCGCGGGCGCTTCGTCGCCGAACTTGTCGCAAAGGAGAAGTTTGACATCGCTTGCAAGATCGCGGCTGTCGAGATCGTAGACAACGAGCGGAAGCGTGAGCTTCCTGCCTGCGGCTTCATAGGCGGAAACGCTTTGAAAGGCGCAGGATACGCCCGCCGTCGCGGCGGCGTATGCGCCCTTGGTCACCCCTTCGATGACCGAAACGTCCTTTCGCGAGAGAAGCAGTTTCGCGCTCGCGTCCTCGCATACGCCCCCGTCCACGCAGTAGACGAGATTCTTCCCCTCGGCGCGGCGGACGACTTCCGCCGCGAGATTTTTCTTGAGCGTATCGAAATTGCGGCTCTTTTCGTAAACGAAATCGAGCGCGGTGAACGCGATGCCCGCCTCGCTCAAAGTCTCCGCCGAGCGCGTGAGCGCCGTGCGGACAAGCACTTCATCCGCACCGCGCACCGCCGTCTGCGCGCGCGCCGTCCAATCGTTTTTCTCCACTCCCAGACTGACAATGGTGATCATACCCTTTTGCCCCTTTGCGTTTTCTCCTTACAGTATAAAACAAATCCAGCGAAAATGCAATCAGATAGCACGCATTTGTGGCGATCGCCGCCCCGTATACGGACAAAGACGGGCGGGAAAGCAGGAACGGCTGCAATGCGAGTTTGCACGCGACGGCGACGAGCATGGAAAGCGCGGCGTATTTCGCCCTGCCCATGCCCGTAAGACAGGCGGCGAGCGTCTGCGCGCACGCCAAAAACGCCGCGGATACGGACATGAGCCGCACCAGAGAGACGAGCGTTTCCGCGTCCCCCGCGGACATGGAGCCGTATAAAATGCGCACGGCAAGGGGCGCGAAGAAGTACAGCCCCGCCGCGCAGGGCGCGGAAATCATGAGCGTGATCGCGAGAGCGTACATGGCGCGCTCGCGCCCCTCTTGCTCTTTCCCCTTCGCGAACGCCTCGGACACGGCGGGCACGACCGCCGCAGCAAGCCCGTAACACACCCCCACGGGGAGATTGACGAGCGACAGCGCGCCGCCCGAATACAGCCCGTATAAGGCGACGGCGCGCTCGGTATAGCGGGATAAAAAGCGGACGATGATCACGCTGTCCGCCATCTGCGACAGGGGCAGAAGGGACGCCGCCGTCATGACGGGAAGCGCGGAATACAGCACGCCTTCGGACGATACCCCGCGGAAGGGCGACGGCGCATGCGCCTCCCTTCGGTAGCGCAGAACGAGATAGCCCAGCGCGGCAAGCTCGGAAAAGGATACCGCGGCAAGCGCGCAGGACACGGCGAGCGCGGGATCGTCGGCAAATTTCTGCGCGAAATACAGTCCGGGCAGGACCTTGAAGAGCTGTTCCACGATCTCCGAGACCGCCGTGGGGACCATGTCGTTTTTCCCCTGAAAATAGCCGCGGAACACGGCGATGAGCGAAACCAGAAGGACGGACGGCGCAAGGGCGAGATAACAGCGTTTAAGACCCGCTTCCCCCTGCAGGGCGCTCATCTGCGGCGCGAGGAGCAGCATGATGAGCGTACCGCAAAGCCCGATGAGAAAAAACAGCCTGAAAGCGGACGATACGGTGCGCTCATGCCCGCGCGAAGACGCCTCTTCCCGCGCGATGATGCGGGAAAAGGCGGACGGGATGCCCGCCGACGAGAAGGTCAGAAGCACGCAAAAAAGCGGGTACGCCATCTGATACAATCCCATGCCGTACCCGCCCAGAAGGTTGGTAAGAGGGATTCGGTAAAATGCGCCGATCCCCTTTGCGAGAAAGCCGCCGACGGAGACGACGGCGGCGCTTTTCAAAAATCGGGAGTGTTTCATTATGTAACCGCCCCGCGAGGCGGCATCGGCGCCCGCCCCGCGGGGCGGTACGCGTTCCGCAAAATTTACACGAACTGATTGGCAATGATGTCTGCCGTAAGGCGCGCGAGCTTGACGGAAGTCGCTTCCATCTTCGCGCCTTCGTCCTGCGAAAGAAGCGCGACCGCGCCCAGGCAATCCCCGCCCGCAACGATGGGCACGATGACTTCCGCCGTCACCGTGAGATCGCTTTCCCCCGTGAGCGGAAGGATTTCCCCTCCCTCTGCGCGGTTGGCGAGATAACTTCTCCTCGCGCGCAGAAGCTCGGTCACTTCGTCCGAGAGCGTCTTGTTCGCGAGCGAGCGTTTGCCCTGCCCGCAGGCGTGGAGCACCCCGTCCGTATCGCAGATGACGGCGAGATACCCGCTCTGCTCGTTGAGGGATTTCGCCGTTCCTTCCGAAAATTTTTCGATGGAAGCGATGGGCGAATATTTTTTCAGCATCAGCTCGTCGCGGTCGGTGAAGAGTTCGAGCGGATCTCCCTCGCGGATGCGGAGGGTGCGGCGGATCTCCTTGGGAATGACCACCCTGCCCAGCTCGTCGATTCTTCTAACGATACCCGTTGCTTTCATATTTTTTCTCCTTTTGCGATCACCGCCCGAAGGCGGATGATCTTACAAAAAAAGTATGCGTAACTTTTTCCCTCTTATTCCGATTCTGTCACAATTTTCCGCGCAAAGAAAAAATCGGCGCGCTTTGAAAGCGCACCGATTTTTGTCTGTTTTTTCTTCGCGTTACGCGATGGGATTGCCCTTGAGCAGGACGCCGATATAACCCTGAGACTGTTTCAGAGATACATACATTCCCGCATATTCGCTCGTCTGCTCCGCGAGCTTTCCGAACGGGAGTTCGGGTTTCATCGTGACCAGATCGACATAATTGTACGATGTCATCGACTCGTCGGTGGGCATGAGCACACCCCAAGCCGTTCCGCACTGTACAAGCGGCGCATAGCTTGCCGACGCGCCGAGCGTCTGGCACATGCCCGCAGTATCGTACACTTCGCCGTCCAGCGTGATCTTGGTATAGACTTTGCGCGAGTTGCCGTTGGGGATAAGATCGTCGGGATCGCAGATCATGCCCGCGATCATGTTCATCTTCATGCCGTTATCGTTCTTGACAAATGCATAGCTTGCATTGTTCACCATTGTCGCCATAGCGGAAAGCATGGAAGTGATGACCGTCGCTCCATTCAGCGCGAACCACGCTTCCTGACCCGTCACCCAGTTGTCGAGCGTGCAGTTCTTTACCGTCCAGGTAACGTAAGTGTTGCTGTCTTCCTTGTTTTCGCTGTCGCTGTCCACGAGCAGGAACAAGGGGCCGCCCGCGTCCTTCATCGTCGTGTTCTCGATCGTAACGGATTTATCCGACCAGTCATAGATCATGTTGCTGTAAGAGTCGTAGAACTTGCTGTCCTTGATGGTCAGATTTCCGAAATAGGAACCGTCCGCAATGAAATTGGTGAAGAAGTTGATGCCGACCGTGTTGAGCGCCTGAACGTCCGTACTGCTGGTGTGCACCATCAGGATGCCCTGAGGGCCGTTGCTCTCCTCTCTCTGCGTATTGCCCGAAAGATAGAGATCGCGCATGACCGATTGTCCTTCCGCGTTATCCGCCGTCACAAATCCGAATAACGAAATGTGCGGTTCGGTCACGCCGCGCCAATCCGCGTCGGAGCCGAACAGTCCGCGGTCATAGACCATCTTCAGATCGTCCCCGACCGTCAGCGTCGTATAGTTGCCGTAAATGCTCGTGTGGCCCTGACTTTCGAAAAGCGCGACCTGAGACGAATCGCCGTTTCCGATCGGCGCCGCGCTTCCCTCGCGAAGGGAGCCGGAAAGGAATTCGGACAGAGGTTTTGCCTCCTGTCCTTCCAGCTGATATTTCCAACCGGAGACCTTTGCGAGCGCATCCGCATAGTCGGAGT